>JAXDGY010000033.1:0-18297 GCA_034664785.1 Solirubrobacteraceae bacterium | reverse complement strand
CACGTCGAGCATCTGCGCATCGCCGCCCACGGGGAACCGCGCGCCGCCTCCGACGCGCCGGTGGTCACGTGACGTCGCAAGAGACTCGCATCGCGTCGGCGGCGACCGCGGATCAGCGCGGTCAGCGCCGGACCGCGCTCGCGTCGATCGCGGCCGCGACGGTCCTGGTCGCGCTCAAGCTGGGGACCGGCCTGGCAACCGGAAGCCTGGGCCTCATCTCCGCGGGTATCGAGTCGAGCGGCGACGTGGTGGCGGCTGTGCTGACGTTCTTCGCCATCAAGCTCGGCGGCCGCCCAGCCGACGAGGACCACCACTACGGCCACCGGCGCGCCGAGAACCTCGCGGCGTTGGGCGAGGCCGCCATTCTCACCGGCGGCGGCATCGTCGTCGTCGTCGAAGCGGTCGGCCGGCTGACGGGCGGCGGCGAACCGTTCGAGCCGCGTTGGTACGTCTTCGCGGTCATCGGCGTGGCGGTTGTCATCGACGTGAGTCGCATCCTCGTATCGCTGCGGTCCGCGGCGAAGTACAACTCCGCCGCGCTGCGCTCCAACGCGTTCCACTTCAGCGGCGACCTGGCCGGCACGCTTGCGGTGCTGGTCGGGCTGCTGGTCGTCAGCGCCGGCTTCGAGCAGGGTGACGCCGTGGCGGCGTTGGTGGTCGCCTGCATCATCTTCGCTGCCGCCGGGCGGCTCATCTTCGAGAACGCCCGCGTGCTGATGGACACCGCCCCGGCAGACGCGCAGGCTCGCGCGCAGGACGCCATCTCGGCGCTGCGCGGCGTTGACCTGCGGCGGTTCCGCCTGCGCGAGTCGGGGGGCCGGTACTTCGCCGACGCGACCATCGCCGTTCCACCGGGGCAGGCGATCGTCGAGGGACACGGCGTGGCCGACGAGATCGAGAACGCCGTGCAGGACGCGTTGCCCGGCAGCGACGTGGTGGTGCATCTCGAGCCGCAGCGCGAAGGCCTCGACCTCCGCGACCGGGCGCTCGCCATCGCGCTCGGCGAGCCGCTCGTCCGTGAGGCGCACGACATCGCGCTCTACGAGCACGACGGAAGCACGAGCGTGTCGCTGCATCTCAAGCTGCCCGCCGACGTCGCGCTCGACGAAGCCCACGACGTCGCCGAACGCGTCGAAGCCGCGCTCCGTCAGGAACCCGACGTCTCCGACGTCCACACGCATCTGGAGCCACTGGAGAAGCCGCTGGCCGCCCAGCCCGGGGAGGCGCATGACGCCCGCGAGGAGCAGCGCATCCGCGAGCTCATCGTCCAGCGCACGGGTGAGCCGCCCCGGGAGCTCTCGCTGCTGCAGACCAACGCAGGGCGCGTCGTGTTCGTGACCGTCGGCGTCGGCGGAGGGGTCGCGCTGCCGGAAGCACACGAGCTCGCCAGTCGTCTCGAGGAGGACATCCGCCGCGACCAGCCGCACATGGCGGACGTGGTCGTCCACACGGAGCCGTAGGCGGTACGGCCGCGGCGGTCAGGCCAACGGCTCATCGGCGACCTCGCCGGAGCCTCGCCGCGTCCGACTGCTGGTCGGTCGGCCTTCTCCACGCGGTCCATGGTTGCGACGGGGTGTCGCTGATGAACTGCGCCGCCCCGGACGGCCTCGACGGCTGCCCGTGGACGGTCCCCTCCGGCCCGGGTTGCCCCTGGTGGCTGCCCGAACGGTCCAATCTCGAAGTTCAAGGAGTACCACGTGGAAGCTGTTCCTACGGGTCTGCGGAGTCGCGCCTCGATGGCGCTGGCTGTCGCGGGCCTCGCCTTCTCGGCCCTGTGCGCGGGCGCCGGCGTGAGCCCGGCGAGCGCGGACAACACCAAGGGTGGCGGCAACGACGCCGAGCATGCCGACCATTTCCTCTCGGCGCGCCCCGAGAACCTCGTCTTCGGCGGCCTGCCGATCGGTAGGCCGCCGCTCCTGACCGTCAAGTCGGGTGAGACCGTCGCGATCGACGCGATCGCCCCGGACGGCTCCGCCAACGCGACCCTGGACCCGGTGTCGTTCTTCGGGCTGTTCGGCGTCCAGCCGGGCGAGGTCCTGCCGGACGTCAAGGACTTCTGGTCGAGCATTCCCAACCGGCCCGCGTACGGCGGGGCACATCCCCTGACGGGCCCGATCTACGTGGACGGCGCCGAGCCGGGCGACACGCTGGAGGTGCAGGTGCTCGAAGTCCACCCACGCGTTCCGTACGGCATCAACAGCACGGCGCCGACACGCGGCGTGTTCAGCGAGACCTACCCCGGATGGCGCCCCGGCGACGTGCCGGTGGACATCCCGCCGGTCCCGGCCGGAGCGCCGGGCGGGCTGTATCCCAACCAGCGCCAGCACCTGTACCGCACGGCCAAGGTCAAGGGCCGCGAGGTGGTCCTGTTCAACGACGACATCCAGATCCCGACAGCGCCGTTCATGGGCGTCATGGGTGTCGCGCCGGCCAGCGGCACGTTCGTCGGCTCGACGCCGACCTCGCCGCCGCCGGCCTCTGGCGTGCAGAGCTCCAACCCGCCTGGCACGTTCGGCGGCAACCTCGACACCAAGGACATGAAGGCGGGCAGCACGCTGTACCTGCCCGTGACCCAGCCCGGCGCGCAGTTCTACACCGGCGACGGCCATACCGCCCAGGGCGGCGGCGAGGTCAGCGGCGGCGCGCTGGAGACCTCGCTCGGGGGCACCTTCCGCTTCATCCTGCACAAGAAGCCGATCGTGACGCCCCTTGCCGAGGACAAGGACAACTACTACGTCATGGGCATCGACTACGACCTCGACCGCGCGATGAAGCTCGCCACGGCCAACGTCGTGGACTTCCTCATCAAGGAGAAGGGCCTCACGCCGGCCAAGGCGCAGTCGCTGGCCAGCCTCGCGGTCGACTTCAAGGTCGCCGAGGCCGTGGACGGGACGCAGATCATCGAGGGCGTGATCCCGAAGGGCATCTTCCTCAAGAAGTAGCGATCGGGCTTCGATCGACGCATCGGCCCGGCGACGAGCGTCGCCGGGCCGATGCAACTGCTCCTCGAGCCGATTTCGGCTGCCGGGAACGCCAGCCGTCGCGGCGCGCGAACGCCGTACGGTGCTGAGACCGTGGCCGCGGGTCCGACCAACGAGATCCCCAATGCCGCTGACAGCGGAAACGGCATCGACCGTCGCGGCCTGATCGTCAAGGGCCTCGCCGCAGCGGGCGCCGCGACCCTGATGAGCCACGCCGGCACCGTCCAGGCCGCCGAGCGCCTGCGCCCCCGGCGCGTGTTCACCGGCGCGGTTCGCAACGTCGTCCTGGTCCACGGCGCCTACGCCGACGGGTCGAGCTGGACCGAGGTGATCGAGCGCCTGCACGCCGCCGGGGTCACCGCGACCGCGGTGCAGAACCCACTGCGCTCGGTGGCCGACGACGCGGCGGCAACCCGCCTGATCCTCGCTCGGCATGCCAAGCCGACGATCCTCGTCGGTCACTCCTACGGCGGCACCGTGATCACCGAGGCCGGCGCCAACCCTCGCGTCGTCGGCCTGGTCTACGTCGCCGCCCGGGCGCCCGACGCCGGCGAGGACTACGCGGCGCTCACCAAGACCTTCCCGGCCCCGCCGGCCACCGCCGGCATCGTCTACGAGGACGGATTCGGGAGCCTCACCCAGCACGCGTTCCTGCACGACTTCGCCAACGGCGTCGACCGAGACCGGGCGCGGGTGCTCTACGCCGTCCAAGGGCATGTCTCGGCCACCTTGTTCGCCGACAAGACGACGATTGCCGCCTGGCGTTCGAAGCCGTCCTGGTACGCCGTCTCCAAACGAGATCGCACCACCTCGCCCGAGCTCGAGCGCTTCCTCGCCAAGCGCATGAAGGCCACCACGATCGAGCTCGACTCGGGGCACCTCTCGCTGATCACCCATGCGCGACAGATCACCGAGCTGATCCTGCGCGCCGCTCGACACAGCGGTTGACGTCCGGGGTCCTTCCTCTTCTTCTTTGCTCCCAGGCTGGTTGGCAACGCACTTGGGACCAACCTGGGACTGGGATCGAAGCGGGGGTCTCGGGCGCTTCTGTCGGCGGGCACGGACAGCGCTAGAAAGGCGAGGACCGGCTGGCCCCTGGGACGGGTGGCCCGAGGCTCGCCGTGGCGCACGATCCTGAGCAGCCACAGGTGCCCGGGTTGGTCCCGTCGTCTGGGCCGGGTGGCTTGTGGCGCACACGCGGTCCCGTCGACCGCGTAGGCGCACGCCCGATCGAGTCAGAAAGGCCGCCAAGATGACCGGCACACGCTGCATGGGTCCTGCGGGACCGACAGGGCCGCCATGAACGCGAGGACGCTCGGCTCCGGCCATTCGACCACAGCCGAACGACTGCGGATCACCGTGATCCTGGGCGCCATCGTGGCGCTCCACGTCCTCGGCTGGACGCTCTATCTGTACTACTCGCACGACCTGGCGGCTGTCGGCGGGTTCGCCGGCGCCGGCACCCTCGCCTACGGCCTTGGCGTGCGGCATGCGTTCGACGCCGACCACATCGCCGCCATCGACGACACCACCCGCCTCATGCTCCAACGCGGACGGCGACCGGTGGGCATCGGCTTCTTCTTCGCCATGGGCCATTCCACCGTCGTCCTCGTGCTGGCGTTGCTCGTCGCCCTCGCCGCCGGCGCTGTCGGAACGGGGATCGAGACGTTCCAGCGCGTCGGTGGCGTGGTCTCTCAACTTGTGGCGATGTCGTTCCTCCTGCTCGTGGCAGCCCTCAACGCGCTGATGCTCGCCGGCATCATCAGGCTCTCGCGCCGCGTGACCCGCGGGGAGGTCGACCCGCAGCAGCTGGAGACGCAACTGCTCGACCGCGGCCTGCTCAACCGCATCCTTGGCCGCCGCGCCCGCACCCTGATCCGCTCGTCCTGGCACATGTATCCGGTCGGCATCCTGTTCGGACTGGGCCTGGAGACCGCCAGCGAGGTCACCCTGCTCGCGCTCTCCGCAAGCGCCGCCTCGCACGGCGGCCTGCCCGTGCTCGCCGTCCTCACGCTGCCGCTGCTGTTCGCCGCCGGCATGAGCGCGTTCGATACCGCCGACAGCCTGCTCATGACGCGTGCCTACTCCTGGGCCTACCGCAACCCCTCCCGCCGGCTCTATTACAACATCGTCGCCACTGGCATGACGGTGCTCGTGGCCGCCTTCATCGCCAGCGTCTACCTCACGGGCCTGCTCGCCCAAGCCGTCGACCTGCCCGGGCCACTCGCCGTCTACGCGCGCCTGGCAGACCACTTCGAGCTGTTGGGATACCTCGTCGTCGGCGCCTTCGTCACGGCCTGGCTGGCCGCCGGCGCCATCTGGCGCTACAGCCGCTTCGGAGGCGAAGCGCAGCAACAGATCAGCTCCGCTTGAGTGAGAGCGCCGCTCAGGCGGCTTCCAGGCGTGTACGTACCGCCTGCATACGGCGAGCCAGCGCGTCCTCCTCGATCACGCCTCGGGCGACCAGTGAGTGTGCGAGTGCGATGAGCTGGCGCTCGGGAGCCGGGAGAGCTGAGTACACCTCCTCCGACAGGAGGTCCTCTTCGCGCCGACGTTCGAGGGCAGGCAAGGCGTCCCCATTCGTATCGAGGGCGTCGCACATCCCATCCAAGCTGGACTTCCAGGGCGGCGCCGGGTTCGTCACGCCGTACTTCTCCGAGACCCGGGCCCACACCTGTCGACGTGTCGCGATCCGGTCGAGGGCGGGGACGCTGACCTGGCTCACGCTCCGGCTCTGATCCTCGCCCATGATCACTGGTGCTCCGCCGGACGTATGGCCGGCCGGACGGCAGTGACCGCGTTCGTCGTCACACCTGGCTTCGGCAGCGCGACCCCGATCATGCAGTCGCGCGTCACGATCTCAGCAAGGTCGTCCTCGCTCCATCCGTCCGTCCCGGCGGGTCTGACAGGGAGCACCATGAACCTGTGCTTCTGGTTGGAGTCCTCGACGCGAATCTCGACGTCCTCGGGGACGTGAAGGCCGAATTCGCCGAGCACCTGGCGTGGCCATCGGACAATCCGGCGACGGTAGTTCGGCGTCCGGTACCACTCCGGCGAGTTGCCGAGGATCGGTCGCGGATAGCACGAGCACAGCGTGCAGACCACGACGTGGTGCAGCTTCGGCGTGTCCTCGAGGACCTGCAGCGCGGTGAAGTCGCTGGGCGTCCCGAAGCCCGTCGGCTCAAGCCAGTCGACTCCCACCTCCCGGCTCGCCGCGATCGCATCCTCCAGCGCCAGCCGCTTGAACTCCGGGTCGAGCCACGCCCTCGCAACCAGGCGCGCGCCCGCGGTCGGGCCGATCTCCTCCGCGAACTCGGTGAAGCGACGGTGATCGTCTGCGGTGAACAGGCCCTTCTCGATCGCGAGCTCGCGCACGGCGATCTCCAGCACCTCGAAGTCCGTGATCTCCTCGACCATCGGTGCATGCGGATGAAGGTCGTCGTGTGCCGTCTCGTGCGGCTCGTCGGTCTGCGCCATCTCGCTAGTCCTCCCTCGTTGTCGCGCCATCGACCGCCGCGAGCCAGCGTTCCGGAAGCTCCGTCTGCAGGGTGTCGCCCGGACAGCCGGCGTAGGGCTCCCAGAGGTCGGTCATCCGGAAGCGCACGAGGTAGAACCACTCGGGCGTCTGGTCGTCGCGCTCGAACGCCTCGTCCTCGGGCGCGAGGCTTTCGTACGACACCTTGACGACGGTCCCGACCACTCCCCGCACGTACTCCTGGGTACGCGTGTAGAAGAGCGTCGGCAGCCCGCGGACGCGCACCTGGTCGCCGACGCCGAACCCGGGCTTGCCGGCCATCCCCGCAAAGCACTGCGGATCTCCCTTGCCCACAGCCGCCAGGTGATGGTGGTTTCGCTTGACAGCCGCGGGGTCCCCAACGACGCGGGGCGCCGCCTCGGGCGGCTCGGCGCCGATCTGTTGGGGAGAGCGCCGGCGCACCTCGTCGACCCGCTCGATCAACTCGCCAAGCGTCACGTGGTGCTTCTCGACCAGGACACGCGCAGCAGTGAGCAGCCAGCGTCCGTAATAGGGAAGACCGAGGTAGATCGTCCGGCCGATGTCGACGTTCTGGATCCTGCGGCGTTCCTCTGACGTCCAGATGCCGCGCCAACCGAGCACCTCGCACGTCACATAGGTGTTGAGCTCCCACGCCTCCTCCTCCTTGAGCTCGAACACTCCCGGCACATCCGGTTCGCCTCCGACATCGTGCGACGTCTTCAGGTACGCACGAAAGCGCGCGTGATCGATCTGATCCGGCGTGGGTGCGTCCTGGACCTGGTGGAGCGCCGGGCGCAGCTGACCGACGAGGTCGAGATCACTCATGTGCTCTTCCGACGTGTCGTGGTTGTCGTTGTCGAGTCTTGCGTGAACCCAGCCGGCCGAAGAACGGCCGGGCGGCCTGATCGAACCGTCCCAGCGGACGGGCCCAGCCGGCCGGCCCGCTCAGCCACTCGCCGTCGCGCGCTCGGCGCGCTCGCGATAGGCAGCCAGCGCGCGGGCGCCCCAGACCGTCCCAGGACCCCCGTTCATGAGGATCACGACGCCCATCGCCTCGGCCACCTCCGCCTCCGTCGCGTCCCGCTGAGCGGCACCAAGACCGTGCGCCGCGATGCACCCGTCACATTCCTTCGTGGCGCCGATCGCCAGGGCGATCAACTCCTTCACCTTGGCCGACAGCGCTCCGTCCGTCATCACCGCCCGCTGCATCGTCGCGTACGACTCGATCACCTCCGGAATGTCCTCCCGCAGCCGCCTCGCCGGCTCGGCCAGCTCCTTCCGCACCTCACGAGCACTTGGCATGATCGCTCCTTTCTCGATTCCGATTCCCCCGGTTCGATTGTGCATCGCTACCGGCCCTCGGCGCCCCCGCCCGAGGGCCGGGCGCTCGCGCCCATCTGAGCAGCAGGGCGGCGCTCCCGTTCAAGCGTTCACGGCCGGCGTCGTCACCGACCTGGTCGTGGTGCACGGCGGCGGCGTCCGATCCGGTACGCCGAGGAACGGCCGCAGGGCGGCCGGGAGGTCAGCGGCGCATCGGCACGGCGTTGACGTGCGGTGCGGCCACTTCGGCCGCAGCGCCGAGGAGCGCGGCTGCTCGCCTGAGACTCAGCGTATTCCCAGCTCGCACACAGCTGAGCCTTAGGGTCGCCCAGCATCCTCGCCGGTGGGCGGCAGACCGAAGGAGATCGCAGATGCCAACTCGGAGACTGAGCAAGCCACTCGCCCTCGGCGCCGCAATCGTTGTGATCGGAGGCGGCGCCTACGGGATCGTCAGCGCAACCTCCGGCAACAGCTCAGCCGGAGCCAGCACCGGACAGACGGCGAAGGCGGGATCCACGGCGAAGGCGGGATCGAACGCGCGGTCCGGACCCGCCGCCGGTGGGGTGGTCGGCACCGTCAGCAGCGTGCCGGCGTCGAGCTTCACGGTCACCACATCAGCGGGGCAGAAGGTGACCGTCAAGAAGGCGTCCTCCACGACATACCGGAAGGGGACGAGCTCCGCCTCGGCGAGCGCCGTCAAGAAGGGCGAACCCGTCCTCGTGCTTGGGACGGCCAACGGAACGACCATCACGGCAACGCAGGTCGTCGTGAAACCGGCCAGCGGCGGATCCACATCGTTCTCGCCGTCGAAGGTGGTCCCCTTCACGCGCGGAGCACCGACCACGTCGAAGCAGGACGGCCAGATCCCGGCCAACTACAGCGAGGGCTCGGGGACGATCGTCAGCGGAACCACGGCGAACAAGGCGACCAAAGCGGCACTGGCCGCCTATCCAGGCGGCGTCGTCGACCGCGTCGTCAAGCTGAGCAACGGCGAGTACGAGGTCCACAACATCGGGGTCAACTGGCCCCACCACGTCTTCGTCAGCAAGAGCTTCAAGGTCGTGGGCGCCAACTAGCCCGGATCTTGCAGGAGCGAGTGCCCGACCGGGGTCGGGGCGCTCGCTCCTGTCCGGCTGAGCAGGGAGGTCGCGGGTTGCTGAAGCTCGCGACCCGGGCTTCGGCCGGCTCGCAGGTCCGAGCAGGAGCAGGCGGAGCACCGGACACTATGCCCTTGCGCTAAGTGTTCTGTCGCGCCATACTTAGCCATATGGCACAGCATCCGGCTCAGCTCGACAGCGTCTTCGCTGCGCTCGCCGACCCGACCCGACGCGTGGTGCTCAGGCGACTCGGCCATGGGCCCGCGAGCGTCGGCGAGCTGGCCACCTCGACGTCGATCACGCTGCCGTCGTTCATGAAGCACATCCGGGCACTTGAAGCCAGCGGCCTGATCCACACCTCCAAGGTCGGCCGCGTCCGCAGATGCCAGCTCAACCGCGAGCGCTTCGACCTGGTCGAGGACTGGCTGAGCGAGCAGCGACGCATCTGGTCCGATCGCACCGACCGACTCGAGCAGTTCGTCACCAACCCGACGGAGCACCCATGAACCCCGACCTCGATCTGACCCTCCAGCGCATCATCCGCGCCCCCCGCGCCAGCGTGTGGCGTGCCTGGACCGACCCCGCCAGCCTGGAGCGCTGGTGGATTCCGGCGCCGACGCGGTGCCGCGTCGACCGCCTCGAACCGCGCCCCGGCGGCGCCCTGGTCACGAGCATGAGCGACGACGGCGCGGCGTTCGCGCCGCACCTCGACGCCTGTTTCCTCGTCGTCGACGAGCTCGACCGCATCGTGTTCACGAACGCCATCGACAGCGAGCTGCGTCCGGCAACCGGCTCACCCGTGCCGATGACCGCCGAGGTCACGCTGGCCGACCACCCCGACGGCACCGACTACCGGCTGCTCGTACGACACGGCGACCCCACCATCCGTGCCAGGCACGAGCAGCTCGGCTTCGAACACGGGTGGGGGGCTGTCACCGGCCAGCTCGCCCGACTCGTCGAGAGCACAGTCACAGCATGAAGCTGGCACTGACCCAGTTCGTCACGCTCGACGGCATCAGCCAGGGCCCAGGATCGCCGACCGAGGACACCAGCGACGGATTCGACCGCGGCGGCTGGCTGGTGCCCCACCTCGACGAGGTGGTCGTCCGACGCACCTCGGAGTGGCTCGACAACGCCGACGGCCTGCTGTTCGGACGCCGGACCTATGAGGCATTCGCGCGCGACTGGCCGCGCATCACCGACCCCGACGACCCGTTCACCGAACGAATGAACGCCCTGCCGAAATACGTCGTGTCCACCACGATCGGAGAGGCGGAGTGGAACCCGACGACCGTGCTCCGAGGCCACCCGACCGAGACAGTCAGCGAACTGAAGGCTCAGCCAGGTCGGGAACTCCAGATCCACGGCAGCGCACGACTGGCCAACACGCTGCTCTCAGCAGGACTCATCGACACCATCCGGCTCGTCATCGCTCCCACCGTGCTCGGGTCCGGACGCGGCCTGCTCACCCACCCGGGCCCGTCGACCGGCCTGCGACTCGTGCACCAAGAGACGACCAAGCCCGGCATGCTCATGGTCGAGTACGAGACCCACGGCGATGCGCCACGCGCAGAGTACGACGGCGTCACCGCCTTCACCCAGCGCGACTGAACCCCTCCGCCGTACAGCGATGAAGCGGCGACGTACGAGGTCGGTCACGTTGCGAGGCTTTTGCGCGTTCTGCCGGCGGCCCTGCTCCCAGGGACTTAGCCGGAAGAGCCGCCCAGCGGCCGACGACAAAGCGGCCCGCCCGATCCATCATGTGTGCATGCATGAATTCGCACGCAAGGCGCGCGAGCGCATCATCGCCACCGAGGTGCTCAAGCTCGAGCGACGACAGGCTCTTGCGCGGTCGCATCGGCCGCCGCACGCCGACACCTCGCCGCCGAAGAAGGTTGGTCCCTGACGACTCCACGCAGAAGGTTCGCGGTGGCCGAAGAGTCGCCCGGGTGCGCGTCGCAGGCGCGCTGACACTCGTCACCGAGCAGGCGACCGACCCCGCGGCTACGCGGCCACAGCGTCGGTTGCCGCGGCGCCTTCCCGGCCTGCGAGCAGGGCGGCGCGCGCGAGTTGAAGTTCGCGGAGCTCGGCGGTCAGCTCTGCGAGATCTGCTGCGAGCTGGATGGTCAGCCCGGTGGTCTCGTCGATGATCTTGTCGAGCGAGTCGAGTTGGGAGTCGAGCTGCTCCATCAGCCGCCTTGTGCCCGAACCACCGTGACCGTCTCAGAGAGGCGGGTCAACGCGATGATGCGGCTGACGCCGGAGCCCTCGATCACCTCGAGTCCGCAGTCAGGAGCCGCGTGATGGGCGTCGAGGATGGCGTGGATGGCCGAGGTGTCCATGAAGGCCACGTCGCGCAGATCCAGCGCGACGTCTTGCCAGCCGTCCCTCTGGCAGTCGGCCAGCGTGGCGGAGAGGCGCGGGGCGGTTGCGATGTCGAGCTCGCCGCGCAACTCGATGACGAGCCGGTCGCGGTCGGGGATGAGGCTCACGGAGAACGGGATGGGCGGTGCGGCCACGGCGACGCTCCTGGAGGGACGCGGTCTGGCGATGTCACCGTTCGCTGCGCGTCCCTCGTCGGGAGCGTGGCGCCCGTTGTCCTTCGGCGCACCGCAGCCCAGAAGGAGAGCTGCCGTGCTACGCCGAGCATAGTCCAACGCGGCGGATCCGGCCACGTTCGATCGCGCCCGGTTGGAGGGCCAGCCGCTAGGCCTCCGACTCGAGGTAGAACACCTCGCTGGAGATATCCTGTTCGGCGTCGATGCCGCTCACGAACGCGCGCACCTTGCGCCCGGTGGTTCGCTCGATCGCTTCGGTGAAATCGCGTTCGCTGGCGTGTTGGAAGAACAACCGGATGTCGCGCACGCGCTGCAACTCGCCCATCTCGACCATGTTGCGCTCGGCCGGCGTGAGGGAGCCCTCCAACGTGGCGATCAGCAGGTCCGCCCCGGCGAAGCTCGCATAGGCCCGCTGTGGGCCGCGCCCGAACTGGTCCTTGTAGATGCGGACCATCTCGTTCGCCGCCTGGACTACCACGGGCTGCGCCTGGGAACCGTCCGTTGCGTCGGTCACAGGTTCTCTCGTCTCCGTCCCCTCACTGGATGGGCCGCGACGCAGGAAGAAGGGGCGGAGAAGGCCGAACGCGACGGATGCTGCAACGGCAAGCCTAGCGCCGCCGTTGCTGCCCGAGGTCGTCGGTGCCGAGGCCGCGACATGGCGACGCTGGACAGGCGGGCCGGCCGCGACCCTGCCCGCCAGGCCTCAGTGGCAGGTGCCGCTGCTCGCGTCGCTGTAGCTGGAGCCGGCGGCGGGGATGAAGTGCAACGTGTAGCCGGTCGCGGTCAATCTGATCTGCAGCACGCCGAAGACGTTGCCTTGCTGGGTCTCTTCCCCTGGGGCGAGCGACGTCCCGGGCGGCGTGGACGCCGCCCCGCCGGTCCCGACCACGAGGTTGCGGATGCCGCGGCCGGGCTGCGCGTCGCCGTTGGGTCCGAGCTCGGCCCAGCGCTCATAGACGTGGGCGTGGCCTTCGAGCAGGACGTCCACGCCGGCGTCGTAGAGGATCGCGTAGAGCGGGGCGAGGTCCGGGGCGTTTCCGTGGAGCAGGTCGTTGCTGAAGCGCGGTCGGTGCCAGAAGGCCATGGTGCACACCGCTGGGTGGGCGGCGAGGTCGGCGCGCAGCCATGCGGCCTGCCCGCCGTTGGCCCCGATGTCGTCCTCCGTGTTGAGGGAGACGATGTGCCACGGGCCGACCTCGTAGGAGTAGTAGCCCCTCCCGGGCGGGCCCGCCTGCGCGCCCCAGTAGGCGAAGTACGGCGCGGCGCCCGGCGACCGGTAGTCGTGATTGCCGGGGGCGGGGTGGGTGAACGCCTTGAACGCTCCCCAGGTGGGGTCGTAGCACGCCGCGAACTCGGCGGCCGAGCCGCTCTCGTAGGCCAGGTCGCCGAGGGCGAGCAAGTCGTCGACCGGCAGCAGCGTCCGGATGAGGTCGGCGGTCAGGATCGCGCCGGGGCCTGGGTGCTGGCCGCTGGAGGGATCGCCGTGGACGTTGTTGAAGCAGTCGGCGACGTCGCCCGCGGTCAGGAGGGTCCAGCTCGACCGCGCCGGTGGATTCGGGGAGGTGCTGTCGCCATCGGATGGCGGCGCCGGGGCGCGGTGGTTCCCGGGCAGCTTCCAGACGAAGGCGAGGGGGAGAGGCACCGTGTCCCGAAACACGCCGCGCTTGGCCTTCGCGGCGCGCTGGGCCCCGGGCGCGCACGATTGCCGGTAGGTCGTCACCTTCCCGTCGCCCGGCCGGCCCTCTCGCACCGCGGTGATGCGGACTTCCCCGTGACGCACCCGGTAGACGCGTGTGAGGTGCTTCGTCTCACGGGCGCGGTCGAGGAACGAGAAGCGCGCCTTCAGCATGCGGCCGCGGCGGGCGTAGCGCACGGGCTGGAGCGCGTAGAAGGCACCCGCGCCGACCTGGTAGGCCGATCGCGGGCAGGCCGGAGGCCTCGACCGGCGTTCAACCGCGCCGGCCGGTGCCGCGGCGACCGTGAGCCAGGCCAGCGCAAGCGCGGACATGGCAAGCGGAGCACGGCAGCACGCCATCAGCGATGTGTGCCCAGGCGATCACGTGACAGTCCGGAGCGGCGACGGTGTTGCGCGAGAGCCGGACCCAGGCCGGTCGGGGGTTGCGCCGACCCAACCCCCGGAGGACGGTCGGACGGACCGGCCTCGAGGGCGCCCACGGGGTGGTGATCATGCCCGATACGCCCACCACCGCCGGCAAGACGCGGACCGACTACCTGGGCAACGTGACGCTGGGTGCGGTGGGTCAGTCCGCGGCGCGCGCGGCCGCCGTCGGCTGCGCGCCGCGCTGAGGTCCGCGACCCGCACGAGAAGTCACGTTGTCGATCGGCGCCCGACAGGCTCGCACGACTTGCCTGATCGGCAATCCGGCTTGCCGGTCGTTGCCGCAGTGCGACATGGTGCCGGGCGTGACCGACGACGAGCTGCACATGCTGCGCCAGCAGTTCTGGGACGAGCGCTACGCCTCCCGCCCGCAGGTCTGGAGCGGGCGGCCGAACCCTCAGCTCGTCGACCGCATCCGCGGGCTTGCACCCGGCCGCGCGCTGGATGTCGGCAGCGGCGAGGGCGCCGACGCGATCTGGCTCGCCGAGCAGGGCTGGGAGGTGACGGCGATCGACGTCTCGCCCGTGGCGCTCGAGCGCGCCGGCGCGCATGCCCAGGCCGGCGGGGGCGACATCGCGGCCCGCATCGCCTGGCGCCAGGAGGACGTCCTGGTCTGGGGTCCCGAGCCGGGGGCGTTCGACCTGGTCTCGTCGCAGTTCATGCACCTACCTCGGGGACCGCGTGAGGCGTTGTTCGCCCGGCTCGCGGCCGGCGTCGCGGCCGGCGGCACACTGCTGATCGTCGGACATCACCCGTCCGATCACGGTGTGGTGCCGCGCGGTCACGGCGAGATGCTGTTCACCGCGGAGGAGGTGGCCGCCCGCCTCGATCCCGGCGCGTGGGAGCTCGTCGTGGTCGGCGCCCCGGGTCGCACCACCGTCGATCCCGCCGGTGACGTGGTGACGATCCACGACGCGCTCCTGCAGGCCCGGAGGCGCATGTGATCCGGCACCGCCACGGAGTCGGGGCACCCCCATGATCTTCAGGAGTGCCCCGGGCCCGTCGCGGATGTCGGATCGAGCGCGGCTGCCTATCCGAGCCCAGCGGCAGGCGTCGGTGAGACGACGCCGTGGGCGATCGTGTCCGGGTCAGGCTCGGACTCGCCCATGTCGAGGCGGAATGGCGGGTAGGCGTCGGTCAGCAGCAGCGCGTACGCGGCGACCCGGAAGACCCAGCGGTTCATCCCCATGACGAAGTCGAAGATGGAGCGCGGGGAGCGGCCCGTGAACAGCAGCGCGACGGCGCCGATCAGGACCATCAGACCGATCAGGCCACCACCGCTCGCGCCGAGGAAGACGCAGAGCACGAGGTAGTGCGGGATCGCCAGCAGCCACCACTTCACGAGCACGAGCTTGCGTGAGAGGGCCTGCGGATAGTCGACCTCGATCCGCGCCGGGTAGTCCGCCACGTCGGCCAGCGTGAACGGCGGATAGCGGTCGGTGGCCAGCGCGCTGTACGAGTAGAACCCGACGCGCCAGGTCCAGCGCAGCACGCCGACGTTGAAGTCGAAGATCGCCCGCGGGTAGCGCTCGGTGAACAGGATCGAGAAGAACGCCACCACGGTCAGACCGACGCTCGCGATCCAGAGGAACACGAGCACGATCAGGTGGGGGATCAGCAGCAGCCACTTCACGAGCCACTGCCACCGGCTCAGGCCAGGATCGAGCGTTCCGCTGAGCTGCAGGGGGTACGCCGATCGGGTGGCTTCATCGTTCAAGGTGCAGTCCTCTCCGGTCGCCGTGGAGTGCGCGACGGTCGTTGGTTGGACTCCCCGAGTGTCGCCTGCTCGCTGAGCGCCGGGAAGGACGCCACCAGGCGTGTTCGGGGTACGGCCTGCCCCCGCGCTCCCTCGCTGGAGGTGGCGATGGATGGTGTGGCCGTGGCGCCGGCGGCAGGTCGAGTCGCGCACAGGCGCCGAGAGGCCGGAGGGCCGATAGCCCGCCGGGGGCGGACCCCGATCAGCGCGCGTGGTCGGGGACGCCGTCGTGCGGCACCACGACGTCCGCGGCGGTCGCCGGTGTCACGTCGGGGTAGAGCACGCGGAGGAGGCCGATCGCCGCGGCGCCGCCGGCGAGCTGCAGGGCCACGAAGCCCGGGACCGAGGCGGGGGCGATGCCGGCGAAGGTGTCGGAGAGCATCCGGCCGATTGTGATGGCGGGGTTGGCGAAGCTCGTCGAGCTCGTGAACCAGTAGGCGGCGCCGATGTAGGCGCCCACCGCGGCGGGTGCCGTCGTGCCGCGGCCGGTGCGGGCGAGCGAGAAGATCACGAGCAGCAGGCCGAGCGTGGCGACGCTCTCGGCGAACAGGTGCGCTGCGCTGGCGCGGTGGTGGGTGGAGATGCTGATCGCCTGCAGCGCGAACATGCCGTTGGCGGCGATCGCGCCGGTGATGCAGCCGGCGATCTGCGCCGGGATGTAGGCGATGGCGTCGCGCCAGGACAGTCCGCCGAAGCTCGCGTCGACGAGCGAGACGACGGGATTGAAGTGCCCGCCGGAGACGGGGCCGAACATGAGGATGATCGCGAACAGGCCTGCGGCGGTCGCGGCGGAGTTCTCGAGCAGCTGGAGGCCGACGTCGTGCGAGAGGTTCTGCGCGGCGATGCCCGAGCCGATGACCAGCGCGGCCAGGAACGCCGAGCCGAGGAACTCGGCGAGCAGCCGGCGGGTGAGTCCGTGGGACATCGTCGTCCTAGGCGGCCGCGACGAGCTTGTCGGCGAACTCGGCCGGAAGGCCGGCGTCGCGGACCTCGACGGCGACGGCGTCGGCGTCGTAGGCCACGCGTTCGATGCTGACCCGGACCTCCGACGTCGTGGCCTCGAGCACGGCGAACGCGCCGCGGGGGTCGCCGTCCTTCGGCTTGCCGACCGAGCCGCAGTTGATGAAGCGCACGCCGCCGACGTCGTGCACCCACGGCTTGTGGGTGTGGCCGAAGACCAGCGCGTCGTCGGCCTCGGCGGCCGCGAGGCGCTCGTAGAGCGAGGCGGGCTTGTCCTCGAAGAGGTACTCGTTGACCTTGCGGGGCGAGCCGTGGACGAGGTGCACCCCGTGGTCGCCCACGCGGAAGCGCAGGTCGAACGGCAGATCGCGCATGAAGTCCTTGGCGGCCTGGTCGGTGTTGACCAGCGTCCATTCGACCGACTGCTGCCCCAGGTCGCGGTCGTGCTGGGTGATGTAGGCGCAGCCGCAGTCGTGCTCGTCGCGGGCGATGGCGTGGTCGTAGTTGCCGTAGATCGTCGGGATGCCGCGCTCGGCGATCAGCGTGCACACCTCGTTGGGATGCGGGCCGTAGCCGACGAGGTCACCGCCGCAGTAGATCGTCTCGATGCCCAGCTCGTCGATGCGCCGCAGCGCCGCCTGCAGCGCGGGGAGGTTGGCGTGGATGTCGGTGATCACGGCCACCGGGCCGGCGTGCTGGGGCGCCGTCATGCGGCCAAGCTACTCCATCGACGATCATCGCTGCAATCGGCGATCACGCCGTCTTCACAGGGGCTGCTGGAATGCTCGACGCTCCGGTTCTTCGCATTGACGGACGCGATCGCATCCAGCTACGGTCGCGTCTCTGCGATGCAGCGGCCGGTGCGTCGTACCCCGGCCACCAGAGGCTGAGGAGTTCGTCTCCGTGCCACTGCCGACGGGCGGAGACCGGTCTCCGGGCCGGCGACGCCCGACCGAGTACCCGAATGGGGAGCACCTGATGAAGCGCGCGTACGTCCTTGTCCCAGCAGCCCTCGGACTGGCGGCAGCAGCCGTGGTGCCCGTTGCCGTGGGTGCCTCGCAGCCCGCAGCTCACGCCGCGAAGGCGAGCGTGGCCGTCTCCGCCAGGGAGTTCAAGTTCGCATTGCGGCCGACCAGCGCGACACACGGCTCCGTGACGTTCAACGTCAAGAACGCCGGCAAGATCGCTCACGACTTCAGGATCGCCGGCAAGAAGACCCCGCTGGTCCAGCCGCGCAAGACCGCTCGCTTGACGCTCAACCTCAAGAAGGGCAGCTACAAGTACCTCTGCACCGTCCCCGGTCACGCCGCGAGCGGCATGCAGGGCACGTTCCGCGTCAGGTGATCTGACCGGGAGTCGGGGCGCCCGGATCGTCGACACCGCCTCACGCCGGATCCTGCCGCGCGAAGGGCGCCATGCCGGCGAGCTTGCCGCCGTCGATCGGGACCGTCGCGCCAGTGATGAACGAGGCGGCGTCGCTGCACAGCCATGCGACCGTCTGCGCGACCTCCTCGGGGCGGCCCACGCGGCGCATGGGCATCGCCATCGCGGCGCCGCGCCGGGCGGCCTCGCCGGCGCGCTCGAGGTGCTCGGTCAGGATCGGGCCGGGGGCGACGGCGTTGACGCGGATGCCGCGCGCGGCGTGCTCGAGGGCAGCGACCTTGGTGAGTCCGGCGACGCCGTGCTTGCTCGCGACGTAGCCGGCCAGGCCGCCGACCGCCTCCAGGCCGGCGGTCGAGCTCATGTTGACGATCGCGCCCGTAGAGCCGCCGGGGTTCTCCAGCATCGCCGCGAGCTCGTACTTCAGGCACAGGAACGTGCCGCGCAGGTTGACCGCCAGCGCGCTGTCGAAATCCTCTACGGCGACCGCGGGCAGCGGGGTCGGTGGATGGCCTCCGCCCGCGGCGTTGTTGAAGGCGATGTCGAGGCGTCCGAAGGCCGAGACGGTGTCGGACACCATCCGCTCGACCGCGGCGGGCTCGCCGATGTCGGTGGGCACGACGAGCGCGG
>JAXDGY010000032.1:0-13678 GCA_034664785.1 Solirubrobacteraceae bacterium | reverse complement strand
CGCCAGCCGGCGCGCGCAGCTGCTCGTCCTCGTGCCCGCGGGAACCAAGCCGCCCCCGCCGCTGCGGGTCGAGGCCACGGCGCCGGGCTACCGGTCGAGCGCGGTCGTGCCGCGCTACCCGCGGGGGGTGGTCACGGTGATCAGCGCGCCGATCGCGCCGGCGCCGGGCGCCGTGGTGGGGCGGCTGTGCGTGACGCCGGAGCGGGGCCGGGTCCAGCTGGTGGGCACGAACGAGCCGCGCTCG
This sequence comes from Solirubrobacteraceae bacterium, assembly GCA_034664785.1. Taxonomy (GTDB): domain Bacteria; phylum Actinomycetota; class Thermoleophilia; order Solirubrobacterales; family Solirubrobacteraceae; genus Paraconexibacter. The sequence goes on along the minus strand of JAXDGY010000032.1, from coordinate 13,434 downwards.
CTGACGGCGGCACAGGCGACCGTGAACGGCAAGCCGGTCCCCGGCGTGAGCGTCGCGGTGACGCTCACGCGCCCCGGAACCACGACCTTCACGGGCGAGCTCGGAACGGTGGCCGATCGCGCCTCGGGGCTGACCGGCGGCATCGTCCCGACCTGGCTGGCGTGGCTGCTGCTCGTCCTCGCCGCCGTCGCGACGCCCGTGCTCGTCGGCGCCGCGTTCGCGCTGGCGCTGTCGCGCGACCCGGGATCGACCACCTGAGCCACCTACCATTGCCGCGGATGCCAGCCCTGAGAGACGTCCTCACCGCGACCTCCAGCTTGCGCAGCCTCGTCCGTGCGAGCCTCGCGACCCGCCGCAATCTGGCTCGGCACAGTCCGCGCCCGCCGGACACCGGCCTCGTCGTCGACGTCGGCGGCGGCCAGGCCGCCGACCCACGCGCCGACGTCGTTGTCGAGAAGTACCTCGCCGACGACTTCGAGCGCTCGGCGGCCCGCACGGTCGATCTGTCGCGGCCCCTCGTCGTCGCCGACGGCCACGCGCTGCCGTTTGCCGACGGCTCCTACGCCTACGCCATCGCCTCCCACGTCGTCGAGCACGCGACGGACCCGGTCGGCTTCGCGGCCGAGCTGTCGCGAGTCGCGCGGCGCGGCTTCGTGCAGGTGCCGAGCCGCGAGAGCGAGGTGACCTTCGGCTGGGACTTCCATCCGTGGCTGATCGACCGCGACGGCGACACGCTCGTCTTCCACGGGCGCGGCGACGCCGTCGCACCGCTCGGCGACGTCTTCCACGCGGCGATGCGGGACTCGCCGCTGTTCCGCCTCTGGTTCGCCGAGCAGCGCGACGTCTGGCACCACTCGGTGCACTGGTCCGGGCGGCTGGACGTCCGCGTCGAGGGAGGCTCCGAGGCGCGCGGGACGGCCACGTTCGACCTCGACGCCACCGTTGCCGAGCTGCGGCGACTCGTCGCCGCCGGCCGGGTCACCGGCCCCGGCGCGGCGGTGCAGGACACCCTGCGGTGCCCGGCCGACCACGGGGTGCTGACCCGCGAGACCGACGAGCTGGCCTGCGGGAGCTGCGGGCGGCGGTACCCCGTCGTGGGCGACGTCCCGTTGCTGCTCGAGGAGGCCGCCCGCCCGGCCGCGGCGGCGCGGGCCGGCTCGACCGCATGAGCCACCTCGCGCGGATCTACGAGATCGCGTCGGAGGAGAACCACCGCGCGATCCTGGACGCGGCCGTCCCGCAGCCCGGCGCGACGCTGCTGGACCTGGGCTGCGCCGACGGCGTCGTCACGAGGCGCATCGCCGCGCGGGTCGGTGCGGAGCGTGTGCTCGGGGTCGAGCTGGTGCGGCACCTCGCCGACCAGGCCCGTCAGCGGGGCATCGACGTCCTCGACGCCGACCTCGGGCAGCCACTGCCCTACCCGGACGCCTCGGTGGACGTCGTGCACTCCAACCAGGTCATCGAGCACCTCAACGACACGGACCTGTTCCTCCGGGAGATCCGCCGCGTGCTGAAGCCCGGCGGCTACGCGCTCATCTCGACGAACAACCTCGCGAGCTGGCACAACGTCGTGTCGCTCGCGATGGGCTGGCAGCCGCCGCCGTGCCACCCCAGCGACGAGCTCATCGCGGGCAACCCGGCGAACTTCGGCGACGGGACCCCGGGGGCGCTCGGGCAGATGCACCGCCGGCTGTTCACCGGGCGCGCCCTCGCGGCGGTCGCCCGTCATCACGGCTTCGAGGTGGAGCTCGACGGCGCCTCGGGCTACTACCCCCTCCCGCCGCGGGCGAGCCGCGCGATGGCCCGCCTCGACCCGCGTCACGCTGCCTACCTCGTGCACCGCTACCGAGTGCCGCCCGCGGCCGCATGACGAAGGCCTGAGGTCGCGACCGCCCTTCACCACCGCTTCACTCGGCCGCGGGCCGCAGCCCATAGACCTCCGCTCCGACATGAGGAACCTCTCAAGAAGGAGCACCGTGAAGCGACGTCACATCGCCGCGGCCGCCGGAGCGCTTGCCGCCCTGTCCGCTGCCCCGGCCCACGCCGGCCCCGCCAAGGACCCCGGTCCGGTCGGGCCGAGCACGAAGACCGCCCCGTTCGTCATCCCCATCGCCGACGGGGTGAGCATCACGTCGCTGCTGACGGCCGGCGACCAGGTCCCGAGGTCCGACGGGGCCGGCGCCTACACCGAGGTCGGGCTCCCGGACGGCCTGGGCATCCTGAAGGACGACGGACGCCGCATCACCGTGCTGGAGAACCACGAGCTCGGCGACTCCGAGGGCGTGACCGCGCGCCGCCACGGCCAGCCGCATTCCTTCGTCTCCAAGCTCACGCTCGACCGCAAGACGCTGCAGGTGCTCGACGGCGGCGATCTCATCGACCCGGGCGTGCAGTACTACGACTACGCGACCCGCACGTACGCGACCACGGCCACGGCGCCGTTCACCGACTCCTTCCTGCGGTTCTGCTCCGGCACGCTCAGCGACCCGGGACAGCTCTACGACAAGGGCACCAGGCTCGGCTACAAGGGCCAGCTCTGGTTCGCCAACGAGGAGAACGGCGACAACGGGCGGTCCTTCGGCGTGACGGAGGACGGCACCGCCAAGCAGCTGCCGCGCCTCGGGCTGTTCTCCTCGGAGAACACCAAGCCGGCGCCGACGACCGACGAGAGCACCGTGGTCATCGCCAACGAGGACGCCGGGACCAACGCCGTCCCCGCCGGGCAGCTCTGGGTCTACACCGGCACGAAGCGCGCCAGCGGCGACGCGTTCGCGCGCGCCGGCCTGACCAACGGGTCGCTGCAGGTGATCGCGGCGAGCGACGCGGCCGTCAAGAACGACATCGACTGGCGCAACGCCTACCCCAAGGGCACGCCCGGCCGGGTCAAGCTCGCCGGCATCGACTGGCGCAAGTCGGGTGCCGAGCAGAACGCGGACGCCAAGGCCGCCGGCCTGTCGCTGACGCGCATCGAGGACGGGCACTGGGATCCGCGCAGCCCGCGGGACTACTACTTCGTCACGACGCAGGGTGGGAAGGGCGCGACGGCGGCCCGCGACGGCGGCGGCCTGTGGCGCCTGCGTCTGGACGACGTCAACGACCCGGACGCGGGCGGTGAGCTGACGCTGCTGCTCGACGGCTCGGAGGCGATCGGCCTCAACAAGCCCGACAACATGGCGATCGACGAGGAGGGCAACCTCCTGCTGCAGGAGGACCCGGGCGGCAACGACCACGTCGCCCGCGTGCTCGCCTACCGGCTGTCGACCGGCGTGATCACCACGCTGGCGAGCTTCGACCCGGAGCAGTTCAAGCCGGGCGGCTCGCGCTTCATCACCAACGACGAGGAGTCCTCCGGGATCATCGACGCCGGCGAGCTCCTGGGCGAGGACAGCTACCTGTTCGACGCGCAGGTGCACAAGAAGGTCGCCGACCCCGACGTCGTCGAGCAGGGCCAGCTCCTGAAGCTGAAGGTCGACGACTGGGCCGCCGCGTACGAGAGCGGTCAGCCGACCGGCTGATCCGCCCGGCTGCCGGGCCGCGCCAAGCGAGGCGCGGTCCGGCGGTCAGCCGCGGCAGGGGCCCACGGCGGCGTCCTGGAGCGTCACCCCGGCGCGCGCGCCGCCCGGCAGCGTGCCGGTGGAGGAGTGCAGGCGCAGCATGGCCGTCCGGGCGGGAAGGCGTACCCGGAGCGTCTGCTCGGCGCCCGGCGCCAGCGTCCCGGCCACAGAGCGACCGCGGGCACCCTCGACGCTCCACTCCACGCCGGTGGCCCCGGCCGACGGCGCGACGACCATGCCGGTCAGGCAGGCGGCGGCGGGCCGCCCCGGCCAGGCGTAGACGCGGATCGGCGTCGGGCGGCCGGGCGCGCCCCACCCACCCTGCACCGTGTCGCCGATCGCGTAGGCGGCCTGCAACGGAAGCCGCGGGTGCTCCAGCGCCAGCGGGAAGGACGGCGTGGTCGCGATGACGTCGGTCACGAGCGCGACATCACGGAAGCCCGTCCGCGCGACGTAGCGCTCGGGCGGCGACCCGCCTTCCGCGCGACCCCGGCCCGTGGCGGGGTCGATGCGCACGATCAGCGCGCCGGGCACGCAGCAGGGCGACGAGCCGACACCGACGAGCTGGACGCGCCCGCCCCGGTCGACCCGCCGGTTGAAGAACGCGAGCTGCTCGAAGGCCACGCCGAGCAGGGGGTCGCCCGTCGGGTTGTTGGCCAGCAGCGGCACGCTCTCATCGGGGCCGCGGACGACCTCGTCGACGAACGCCTGCTGGGCGAAGCTCTGCCCCGCGCCCGTCGCCTCGGTGCTGTTCTTGCGCATCGCCCAGCTCGCCCCGGCGATCTGGTGGGCGGCCAGGCCGGCGAGGACGACCCCGACGACCACGGCAGGCCACGGGCCGCGCAGCCGCCCGCGCAGCGCCAGCGCCACCGCGCCCGCGGCGGCGACCACGAAGGCCACGAGCGCGGTGTGACCGCCCAGGCCGGGGACCTGCTCGGCCAGCCGCCCGCCGAGCACCCGGTCGAAGAAGCCCTGCCCGGGGGCGAAGAGATACAGGCGCGCCTGGAGGTCGCCGAGGGCGGGGGCGGTCGCCACCAGGCGGCCGACGACCACCGCGCCGGCGAGCGCGGCGACCCATCCCACGCCGGCCGAGAACGCGGCGCGGCCGAAGGCGACGGCCAGCAGCGGCAGCAGCGGCAGCGCGTAACGCTCCTCGTCGTAGGAGAGCGCGTAGGCGTAGAGGAACGCCGCGAGCATCGCGACGGCCAGCACCGCGAACGCCCCGTCGCGGCGGCTCGTCGGCCGCACGGCCTGGCGCACCAGCCAGGCGCCGCCCAGCATCGCGGGCAACAGGCCCGTGGCCCACGCGAGCTTCGCGACCAGCGCGTGCAGCTCGTCCCACAGGCCGCCCGGCGACACGTGCTGGCCGGTCCGCACGCCGCCGTAGGCCGCCCCGCCCAGCAGGACGTCCACGCCCTTCACGGCCACCGCCACGAGCGCGACCAGCGCCGCGGCGCACAGCAGGGGGTGTCGGCGCACCAGCGTCCCGGGCAGGTCCCGCAGCCGGCGCAGCGCGCCCTCCCCCGGCGGCCGGTCGCGCCAGAGCTGCACGAGCAGCGCCACCGGGAAGGCCGCCACCAGCGGCAGGTTGCCCGTCCGCGCGAGCGCGAGCAGCGCGATCGCCGCCAGCAGCCACGCGTCCGCCCGCAGCCCCGGCTGCACGAGCGCCCTCCATGCCGCCAGCGCGAAGCAGGCGGTCGCGAGCATCCCGACGCCGCCGTCGAGCAGCGTGGTCCCGAACACCGCCCACGGCCCGACGACGACCAGCGCCGCCGGCACGAGCGCCTCCCATGGCCTGGCCCCGAGCGCGCGGGCCAGCGCCCACACCGGCACCGCCGTCAGCGCGAAGGCCAGCGCCATGAGGACGTGGTAGCCCTGGAACTCGCGCGGCGTGCTCGGCGCCACGACGTTGGCGACCCACGCGAGGATCGCCGTGAGCCGCTCGGGGCCGCGGGGGAACGGCCCCGACGCGAAGAAGCCCCCGGGGAAGTTCGCCTCCAGGTAGCGCCCACCCGAGACGACCTGCGCCTCGTCGGGGAGCGCGTGGTGGTCGCGCAGCCCGTAGACCGCGATGAAGGCGGCCGCCCCGGCGACCAGAACGGCGAGCGCGGCCGCCCCGGCGGTCGGGCGCCGCGGCCTCAGGCGACCACCTGGCTGCGGGGTCCTAGTGGTCGCGGCGAAGGCCGAGGATGCTCAGCAGGAACGAGGTGAAGAAGATCTGCACGCCGACGACGAGCAGCGTCGCGGCCGCGATGGCCATCCGCTCCTCGGAGAGCGCGCCGCCGCCGTGGTCGATCCAGATGCCCACGATGACCGCGGCGATGGCGAAGCCGGTCAGCGCGACCACGCCGCCGAGCGTCAGCCCGTGCTCGAGGTGGAAGCGCGCCCGCATGCCGTCGAACCACGCGTCCTTCTCGCCCATGAAGTAGGTCCCGTAGGCGTGGGCGACGAGCCCGAGGCCCACGACCTGCGTCCCGACGATGGTCAGGATGGAGCCGGCGATCATCGTGTGCAGGTCGAACTGGCGCCCGAAGACGTCGATCCGCGTGAGCACCATGACGGAGATCAGGACGCCGAGCAGCGTGGTGATCAGGCCCGGGATGAGGAACAGGTGCGTCGGCGAGTGGACGAGCAGGAAGCGCAGGTGGCGCCAGCCGTCGCGGAAGCTCGAGAGCTTTGACTCGCCGCCGCGCGGGTGGTACTCGATCGGGAACTCGTCGATGACGAGCTTCTCCTTCGCGGCGCGGATGACCATCTCCGAGGCGAACTCCATGCCCGTCGTGCGCAGGTCGAGCACCGGCAGGACGTCGCGGCGCAGCGCGCGCATGCCGCAGTGCGCGTCGTTGACGCCGGTGCGGAAGAACAGGTTGAGGACCCCGGTGAGGATCGGATTGCCGACGTAGCGGTGCAGCCACGGCATCGCGCCCGGCTGGATGTTGTCCATCCGGTCGCCCATGACGAGCTGGGCGCCGCCGTCCAGGCGCTCCACGAACTTCGGGATCTCCGCGAAGTCGTAGGTCAGGTCGGCGTCGGCCATGACGATGTAGTCGCCGCGAGCCGCGGCGAACCCGGCCAGGTAGGCCGAGCCGTAGCCGCGCCGGGGCTCCGGCACGACGCGCGCGCCGGCCGCCGTCGCCAGCTCGGCGCTGCGGTCCTCCGAGGCGTTGTCCGCGACCACGACCTCGCCGGCGATCCCCGCGGCGGACATCGTCTCGAGCGCCAGCGTGACGCAGCGCTCGATGTTCTCCTCCTCGTTGAGGCACGGGATGACCACCGACACCTTGGGCGGCGCGGCGGGCTCGCCCGGGGTGGCGGGCGCGGGGATGTGCTCGAGGGTGCTCATCGGGCTTGGAACGCCACGCGTGCGGGGAAGTCGCGGAGACGGGTGCCGACCTGACCAGGGGTGGCAGCCGCGTGACAGGCTACCGACCCGTGCGGATCTGCATCGCCTACGACTGCCTGTACCCGTGGACCGTGGGGGGCGCGGAGCGCTGGTACCGGCATCTTGCCGAGCGCCTGGCCGCCGACGGGCACGAGGTGACCTACATCACGCTGCGCCAGTGGGACGCGGGCGCTCCGCCCGCGATCGAGGGCGTCCGCGTCGTCCCGGTCGGCCCGCGGATGGCGCTCTACACCGGCGACGCCGCCGGCCGCCGCCGCATCGCCCCGCCCGTCGTCTATGGCCTCGGCTGCCTGGTGCATCTCGTCCGCCATGGATCGGACTACGACGTCGTGCACCTCGCCTCCTTCCCCTACTTCTCGCTGCTCGCCGCGGCCGCCGCACGTCCCCTGGGGCGCTACCGGGTGGTGGTGGACTGGCACGAGGTGTGGTCCGGGGCCTACTGGCGGGAGTACCTGGGTCGCGCCGGCGGGGCCGTGGGCCACGGGATCCAGCGCCTCTGCGCCCGGGTGCGCCAGCGCGCCTTCTGCTTCAGCCGGCTGCACGCCGCCCGGCTGCGGGCGGAGGGCCTGCGCGGCGAGGTGCAGGTCCTCGAGGGCGAGTTCGTCGGCTCGCTCGAGCGGCCCGATCCGGCACCCGCGCGGCCCCAGGTCGTCTTCGCCGGGCGCCTCATCCCCGAGAAGCGCGCACCCGCCGTCCCCCCGGCGGTGCGGGTCGCGCGCGAGCAGATCCCGGATCTGACCGGCATCGTCTTCGGCGACGGCCCCGACCGCACAGCCGTCCGCCGCGCGATCGCGGACCACGGCCTCGTCGGGCTGGTCGACGCGCCCGGCTTCGTCGCGCGCGAGGAGGTCGACGCGGCGATGGCGAGCGCGCTGTGCCTCGTGCTGCCGAGCAGCCGGGAGGGCTACGGCCTCGTCGTCGTCGAGGCGAGCTCGCTCGGCGTCCCGGCGGTCGTCGTGGCCGGCCCGGACAACGCGGCGGTCGAGCTGGTGCAGGACGGCGTCAACGGCGTCGTGGCGGCGTCGGCGTCCCCCGGAGACCTCGGCGCGGCGATCGCGCGGGTGGCCGAGGGCGGCGAGGCGATGCGACAGGCCACGGCCGACTGGTACGCGGCCAACGCGCGGCGGCTGTCGCTCGAGTCCTCGCTCGAGGCCGTGCTCGGCAGCTACCGCGCCGACAGCGCCCGGCGGTAGCTGTCGACGGTCAGCGCGGCGGTGCGCTCCCACGTGAACGCCGCCGCCCGCTCGCGCCCCGCGGCGCGCAGCCGGGCGCGGGCGTCGCCGTCGTCCAGCAGGCCCGTGATCGCCGTGGCGATCGCCGCCGGCTCCTCGGGATCGAAGAGCACCGCGGCGTCGCCGGCGACCTCGGCCAGCGACGCGCGCCCCGAGGTCGCGACCGGCACGCCGCGCGCCATCGCCTCCAGCACCGGCAGCCCGAAGCCCTCGTAGAGCGACGGGAAGACGAAGGCGTCGGCGAGCGCGTAGAGGCCCTCGCGGTCCTCGTCGCTGATCCAGGCGGGGAAGCGCACGTCGGCCGCCGTCCCGAGCTCCTGCGCCCGGGCGCGCAGCTCCGCCTCGTGCGGCGTCGGGTAGCCCGGGAGCACCAGGACGGGGCGATCGGCGCCGAGCCGCGCGTGGGCGTCGAGCAGGCGCAGCAGGTTCTTGTGCGGGCGCTTGGCGCTCATCGTGAGCAGCACCCGCCGGTCGCCGAGGGCCAGCTGCTCGCGCAGCGCCGGGGCGGGCGTCGGCGTCACGGGCGGCGCGGCGGTCACCCCGAGCGGCACGACGTCGATCTTGCCCGCCGGCGTGCCGAGGTGCTCGCGGAGGTCGTCCACCGTCGAGCGGGCGTCGACGATCACCCGGTGCGAGCGGCGCGCCGCCGCGGGGACCAGGACGCGCATGCCCACCCCGCGCAGCCCGAAGTGCGAGTCGGGGACGAGCTTGTAGTGCAGGTCGTGGACCGTCGTCACGCGCGTGAAGCGCCCGCGCAGCGGCGCGGTGGAGGCGAGCGAGTGGACGAGCTCGCAGCCCGCCCGCTCGGCGGCACGCGGCAGGTGCTGCTGCTCTCCGCGGACCCAGTCGACGCGGTTGCTGGAGCGCACGGGCAGGACGACCTCGCGCACCCCGGGGCCCCAGTCCGTCCCGGCCGCCTCCTGGTTGACGAAGGCGGTGACCTCCAGGTCGTCCCGGGCGCCCAGCAGCGGCACCAGGGCGCGGGCGTAGACCTCGGTCCCGCCCATCTCGCCCGGGACGAGGTAGACGAGGTTCAGGCCGACGCGCATGCCCGCTCGTAGGCCTCGAAGGTCCCCTGGGCGGCGGCGTCCCACGTGAAGCGGGCGGCCCACGCGCGCTCGGCCGCCGGGTCCGCGCCGTCACGCAGGGCCGCGGCGATCGCCGCGGCGGCGGCAGCCGGGTCGTCGGGCGGGAAGGTCCGCGGCAGCCCGCCGCCCACCTCGCGCAGCACCGGGATGTCGGAGCAGACGACGGGGACGCCGCGCGCCAGCGCCTCGACCACCGGCAGGCCGAAGCCCTCCCCGCGGGTCGGGAACGCGGCGACGTCGGCGAGCGCCCAGAGGCCCTCGAGGTCGGCGTCGGGCACCCAGTCGGCGAAGGTCACGCGGTCCGCGACGCCCGTGTCGGCGGCGAGCGCCCGCAGCACCGCGTCGTAGGCCTCGGGGTGGCCGGCGAGGACGAGGCGCACGCCCTCCGGCAGGAGGGCGAGCGCCCGGACGAGCAGCTCCTGGTTCTTGTGCGGCCGCTTGGCGGCGACGCAGAGCACCACCGCCGCGCCGTCGAGCCCGTAGCGCGCGCGGACCTCCGCCTCGGGGGCCGGGTCGGCCGGCGGCCCCTGGCTGACGCCGTGCGGCACGACGCTGAACCGTCCGGGGTCGAGGCCGAGCACGGCGCAGATCTCGTCGCGGGCCGCCGCGGCCGCGGTGATGAGCGCGTCCGCGTGCTGGGCGGCACGGCCGACGACCTGCCGCATGCCGAACGTCGTCACCGCGCCGAAGGTCCGCTCGCGGAAGAACGTGACGTCGTGCAGCGTGATCGCGTGCGGCACGCCGGCCCGCACGGGCGCGACCGACGCGGTGGAGTGCAGGACGTCGAAGCGCGCCCGCCGCGCGAGCGCCGGCAGCAGGACCTGCTCGGCGAGCTGGCGGCGGCCGCGCTCGCCCTCCTCGCACGGCAGGGACCGCACGCGGCACAGCGCGTCCCACCCGTCCGCGCGCAGGGCGGCCTCGCCGGAGCGGCTGGTGACCACGGTGAAGCGGGTGCGCGGGAAGGCCGCCACGAGGGCCGGCACGAGCCCGCGCAGGTACGTCTCGGGCCCCCCGGACGCGCCGGGGGCGAGCCACAGCGCGTTGAGGCCGACGTGCCGGGGGATCACGGCGCGTGATGGTACGGTGCCCGCCCTCGTGGGCTACTTCGACTGGCACGAGCAACCGGGGTACTACCGCGACGTGACCCGTCACTTCCCCGCGGGGACCCGGCTGCTCGACGTGGGCTGCGGGACGGGCTGGCTCGCGGAGCACTTCGACGCCTACACCGGCATCGACGGCTCCCCGGACGCCGTGGCGGCGGCGGCGGCCAAGGGCCGCAACGTGCAGCTCGGCGACGTGGACGCGCCCCTCCCCTTCCCCGACGCCTCCTTCGACGGCGTCGTCCTGAAGGACCTGCTCGAGCACGTCGCCGACCCGGTCGCCGTGGTGCGCGAGGTGCGCCGCGTCCTGGTCCCGGGCGGGCGGGCGTTCGCCTCCTCCCCGGACGCCCAGCGCTGGGTCTGGGACGACTACACCCACCGCCGCCCGTTCACCCGCAAGGCGTTCCGCCTGCTGTGGGCCGACCAGGGCCTCGAGGTCGAGCGCGTCGCCTACGAGTCGGTGATGCCGGGCACGAGCATCGTCTCGCGCCGCACGGGCAATCGCCGGGCGGCGCCGCTGGTGTGGGCGAGCTGGCTGCCCGTGGTGCGGCGCAACGTGTGGGTGCTAGCGCGCCGACCGCAGACGCCGTAGCGCCTCGCGCAGGCCGATCGCCGGATCGACGGCGCCGGGCGGGACGCGCAGGCGCCCGCCTCCGGCGGCGCGCCAGCCCGCGACCCGCGCGGTGAGCGGCACGGCGGTGCGGTGCCGCACGAGGCCGTAGCCGACGACGAGCGCCTCGACGAGCAGCGCCCGCAGCGCCGCCCGCGAGCGCAGCACCCCGTAGCGCCGCAGCACGAACCCGCGCCCGAAGCCCGCCAGGCGGCGCTGCGCGGGCGAGTCGACGCCCGCGGTGGCGCCGCCCAAGTGCACGCCGCGCGCCGCCGGGGCCGCGCCGGCCTCCCAGCCCGCGCGGCGCAGGCGCAGGAGCAGGTCGAGGTCCTCCGCGTAGGCGAACAGCCGCGGGTCGAAGCCGCCGACCGCCTCGTAGGCCGCGCGGCGGTAGGCCGCCGCCCCGCCGCTCGGGCCGGCGAGCACGCCCGTGGCGTCGGCGGGGGTGCGGTGACGGCCGCGGTTGTACGCGGCCAGGGTCGCGTCGAGCTCGATCCCGAAGCCGTCGACGATCTCGCCCGGCCCCGGCTGCAGCAGCAGACCGGCGACCATCCCGACCGCCGGGTCCTGCAGCGGCGCGGTGATCGCCGCCACGAAGCCCGGCTCGCAGTCCACGTCGTTGTTGACGAGCACGATCGCCTCGCCGTCGCCCGCGCGCACGCCGGCGTCGGCCGCCCGCCCGAAGCCCACGTTCGCCTCGAGCTCGATGAGCGTGACGGCCCCGAAGCGCTCGCGGACGAGCTCGGCCGTCCCGTCGCCGGACGCGTTGTCGACCACGATCACGCGGCACGGCGCGGTCTGCCGCTCGAGGTGCGTCAGGCAGGACGCCAGCAGGTCGCGCGCCCGCCAGGTCACGACGACGACGTCGGTCCTCACGCCAGCACGCGGTCGTACGCCGCTCGCAGCCGCGCGGCCGCGGCGGGTGCGGAGAAGCGCTCCAGCCGAGCGGGGTCCGGCGCCCGCCGGGCCTGGCGCGGCAGGTCGCGCAGCGCCTCGGCCAGCCCCACCCAGTCACCGGGCGGGACGAGCGTCGCGTCGTCGCCCACGACCTCGGGGATCGCGCCGCTGGTGGACGCGACGATCGGCAGGTGCGCGGCCATCGCCTCGGCCAGGACCATCCCGAACTGCTCCTCCCACGACCACACCGGCAGGCTGGCGAGGACCAGGCAGGAGGCGCGCGCGTAGACCGCCGGCAGCTCGTCGTATCCGATCGTGCCGCGCAGCTCGACGACGCCGTCGAGGCCGAGGTCGGCGACGGCCCGGCGCAGGCGGCCCTCCTCGGGCCCGGCGCCGACGATCAGGACGCGTAGGTCCGCGCCCTCGCCGCCCGCGCGCAGCAGCGCGACCGCCCGCAGGAGGTCCTGGTGGCCCTTCTCCCACACGAGCCGCCCGACGCTGAGCACGAGCCGCCCCTCCTGCACCGCGGGCTCGCGCGCGGCGGCGAAGCGGTCGACGTCGATGCCCGGCGGGGCCACCTCGATGCGTCCCGCGAGTGCGCCCTCCACGAGCAGCGCGGCGCGCGCCCGCTCCGTGGTGGCCAGGAACAGGTCGGTCGCCCCGAGCACGTCGCGGCGGTAGCGCCGCGTGCGCACGTTGCGGTAGGCGTCGCGGAACGGCAGCGTCTCCCAGCAGGTGAGGACGAGGCGGAAGCCGAGGCGCTCCTTCAGCCGCGCGGCCTGCCACGAGAACCAGTACCCGAGCTCGGCGGCGTGGACGACGTCGGCGCCCCGCAACCGCTCCTCCAGGCCCAGGTAGCGCTCGCCGACCGCGCGGGTGGCCAGCGCGCCGGCGGCGCCGGGCAGCGCCCGCCCGATCCGGTCGCCCGCGGTGCGCACCGGGACGTGCGTCAGCTCGCCGGGGACCTCGTGGAGGTTGCCCTCCGGGACGAGGACGGACACGTCGTAGGGCGCGCCGACGCGCGCCCACGACCGCAGCTCCCACGGGTTGACCGACCCCCCGCGCAGGACGACGACCCGCCGCCCCATCAGGCGCCCGGGGCGTGCGCGAGGACGTGCCACTGCAGGGTGGTGAACTCGGCCACGCGCCCGCCCGCCAGCCGGTCGAGGGCGGCGGTGCGGTGCAGGTCGCCATGACCGACCCGCTGGACCGTCCAGCCCGCCGCCTCGACCGCGGCGACGATGTCGCGGCGGGTGAACCAGCGCAGGTGCGTCCGGTCGCGGTGCCCCCAGTCGGTGTACCCGAAGGTCCCGCGCACGAGCAGGTCCCAGACGAGCGACAGGTGACGGGCGTTCGGCACGGAGACCATGAGCCGCGCGCCCGGGGCGGCGACGCCGAGCAGCCGCCGCAACACCGCCGCGGCGTCGGCGAGGTGCTCGAGGACGTCGAGGCACAGGACCGTGTCGAAGCGCTCGCCGGTGAGCTCGTCGAGCGCCTCCTCGATGGGCGCCGTGACCACCCGGTCGAGGACCTCCTCGGCGCGGGCCGCG
>JAXDGY010000031.1:0-9038 GCA_034664785.1 Solirubrobacteraceae bacterium | reverse complement strand
CACCGACAGGCTGACGGTCGCCCACATCGTCGTGCCGTCGGCGCGCAGGTAGCGCTTCTCGGCGCGGTAGAGGTCCTTGTCGCCGCGCTTCATCGCCGCGACCGCGACCTCGTCGTGCTCGAGGTCGTCGGGGTGGATCAGGCGGCGCACCGGGGTCCCGGTGAGCTGGTCGGGGGAGAAGCCGACCATGTGGCCGAAGGCGGCGTTGACGCGCTGCAGGATGCCGTCGGCGTCCATGAGCGTCATGCCGATGGCGGCGTGGTCGAAGGCGCCGCGGAAGCGCTCCTCGGTGCTGCGGCGCTCCGTGACGTCCTTGGCGATCGCGGACACGCGCTGCGACGCGGCGTCCGCGGTGGCGCTGACCGCGAACCAGCGCCACCCGCCGTCGGCGCCGCGCACCCGCAGCTCGCTGCTGACGACGTGGTCGGTGCCGGACACCAGCGTCGTCCACAGGTCCGTGGCGAGCTGGCGGTCGTCGGCGTGGATCGCCTGCGTCCACAGCTTCCGCACGTCGCCCTGCGGGGCGGCGGCCATGAGGCGGCCCAGCGCCGGGTTGGCCTCGACGAGGTGCCCGTCGAAGCCGGCGACCCCCGCGATGTCGTCCGTCAGCATGAGGAAGCGACGGGCAGGGTCCACGGAGGTTCGGCGGGCGGAGGCGGGCATGCGGGTCCCCACCGTGATCGGCCGGTTGCGCGCTCAGCTGCACGTCGGCGGCCCCAGCGTCCCCCGATCGTCTGCTCGCTAGGTCAGGTCGTCCGGGCCGGAGACCGCGCCCCAGCGGGCGAGGAAGCCCTCGGCGTCGAGGCCGTCGAGATCCGCCCGCAGCGCGCGGACGAAGTGCTTGGCGTCGCGGGGCGCGACATCCCAGAAGAGGACCGACTCGCCCGAGGCGACCTCGACGACCTCGACCTGGTCCGCGTCGGGGTGGCGGGTGTGGACCAGGCGCAGGTCGGCCTTGGCCCTCATGCGGCGCGCTCGGCGAGCACCGCCGCGGCGTCCTCGAGGGCCGCGTCGCCGTGGTGCACGCTCGTGCCCGTCCAGATCGCCGGCGTGCGCAGCACGCCGCGCTCGACGGCCTGCGCGGTGGCGCGCGCGAGCGCGTCGCGGACGCTGCGGGTCTCCACCGCGCGCAGGATCGCCGCCGGGTGCATCTCGCACGCGCTCGCGGCGATGAGCACGTTGTCCGGGACGCTCAGGTCGCGCCCGCCTGCGTAGGCCTGGCGGAAGGCGGCCAGGCCGAACGCGACGGCGCGCCCGATCTGCTTGGCGTAGGTCGCCGTGCGGTTGGCGAAGGCCGGGTCGAACGGGAAGGCGGCGGGCGGCCGGACGGGCTGCAGGCCGCGGGCCTCGGCGAGCGCGGACAGCGCCGCCCAGTCGACCTCGCCGTCCCCGCCGCCGAGCGCCACGGGGATCCACTCCGTCGCCACCGGCATGACCTGCAGCACGCGCTCGGCGGTCAGGTACGACTCGGGCACGCCGAGGTCGAAGTAGAAGGCGGGCGAGGGCCGCCCGCCGCTCAGGTGGACCTCAACCGTGGATGAGCCAGCCGTCGGCGGCACGTGCGGCCTCCATGACGCCCTCGGAGAGCGTCGGGTGGCCGTGCACCATGCGCGCGACCTCCGCGTAGCCGCCCTCGAGCGCCTTGACGTTCACGAGCTCCTGGATCAGCTCGGTCGACTTGGAGCCGACGATGTGGCCACCCAGCAGCTCGCCGTACTTCTTGTCGCCGACGATCTTGATGACGCCCGTGCGGTCGCCGTACACCGTGCCGGCGCCCACCGCGCCGTACTGCACGCGGCCGACGACGACGTCGTGGCCCGCGTCCTTGGCCTGCTGCTCGGTGAGGCCGAAGCTCGCGACGTTCGGGGTGCAGAAGGTCGCGCGGGGGATGTCGACGTAGTCGATCGGGTGCGTCTCGTTCCCGGCGATCGCCTCGGCGGCGATGATGCCCTCGTCCGACGCCTTGTGGGCCAGGGCGGGGCCGGGCACGAGGTCGCCGATCGCGTGGACCCGGGCGACGCTGGTGCGCAGCGCGCCGTCGACCGCGACGAGGCCGGCCTCGTCGAGCTTGACGCCGGCCTCGTCCAGGCCGAGACCCTCGACGTCCGGGCCGCGGCCTGCGGCGATGACCAGCCACTCGGCCTCGCCGGTCTCGCCGCCGTAGCTGAACGTGACCTTGTCGTCGTGGGTCTGCACGTTCTCGACGAACGTCTTGGTGTGGACGTCGATCCCCTGCTTCTTGAACGACCGCTCCGCGACCTTGGAGATGTCGGCGTCCTCGGTGGGGAGCACGCGATCGAGGCCCTCGAAGAGCTTGACGGCGACGCCGAGGCGGGCGTACGCGGAGGCGATCTCGGTGCCCGAGGCGCCGGCGCCGACGACCACGAGGGTCTGCGGCAGCTCCTCGAGCGCCCACGCCTCCTCCGTGCCGATGACGCGGCCGCCGAACTGCGTGCCGGGGATCGGGCGCTTGACCGAGCCCGTCGCGAGGATGACGCCCTTGGCCACCTGGATCTCGTCCCCGTTGACGCGGACGTTGCCCTCGGCGGTGACGGACCCGACGCCGTCGATGACGTCGACCTTGTTCTTCTTCATCAGCCCGGCCACGCCGCCAGTGAGCGTCTTGACCACGCTCTTGCGGCGCTCGCTGACCTTCGCGAAGTCGACGCTGGGCTCGGCGACGGTGATGCCGAAGTCGTCGGCCTCGCGGACCTCGGTCAGCACGTCGGCCACGCGGAGCACGGCCTTGGCCGGGATGCACGCGACGTTGAGGCAGCGACCGCCGATGTCGCCCTTCTCGATCACGGCGGTCTTCATCCCCAGCTGAGCGGCTCGGATCGCGGCGACGTAGCCACCGGGGCCCGAGCCGATCACGACGCAGTCATACGCAGTATCGGCCATGCCTTTGACCCTATCCAACTCGTCAGCGACCCCCTGCGGCGCTCGCGCGTAGTCAGCGGCGCGTGGGCATCTGGATGCGCGCCATCGCCCGGATGAGCTTCCAGAAGAAGGTGCCGCTGATCGCGATGACCAGCAGGCTGCGCAGCGCACCCGGGATGCTCGAGGCGACCAGCAGCGACAGCGCCCCGAACACGCACGTCACGCCGAGCAGGACCTCGAAGCCGAGCACGGCCCAGTACCGCGCGGCCCACATCCCGCCGGCCGCGACGAGCAGGACCGCGCCGAGGATGACCGTGCCCGCGAAGGTCGAGCCCTCGACCCGCACGCCGGCGAGGTAGAGCACGATGTTCAGCACGCCGAGGAGGGCGGCGAAGACCGCCGCCGCCGTGACCCACGGGGGCCGCTCGCCCGCGCCCAGCGGCTCGAGCGTCGCACGCACCGCGGCGTTCTTGGCCTCGGTGCGCTGCGCGGCGGTGAGCCGCGGCGCGGCGGGGTCGGCCACGGGCGCCGGGCGCGCCGCGCCCGGGCGGCGCTTGCGGCTACGCGAGCCCAACGGGGATCCCCTCGACGGCGGCGCGGAGGGCGCGCGCGGCGGCCCCCGGGTCCTCGGCCTCGGTGATGGCGCGCACGACCGCGATGCGGCGTGCCCCCGCCGCCACGACGGCTGCCACGGTGTCGGGCGCGATGCCGCCGATCGCGAAGGCCGGGTGCATGGCGTGGGCGGCCGCGTGGCGCACGAGGGCCAGGCCGACGGCTGGGCGACCGGGCTTGGTCGGCGTTGCGTGGACGGGCCCGACGCCGATGTAGTCGACCTCGGCCACCGCGGCCGCGTCGATCTGCGCGGGCGTGTGGGTCGACAACCCGACCAGGCGGTCGGGGCCGACGAGCGTGCGGGCCTGGGGGACCGGGACGTCGTCCTGGCCGACGTGGACGCCGTCGGCGTCCGCCGCCGCCACGAGGTCGGGCCGGTCGTTGAGCAGGAAGAGCGCACCGGCGCGCGTGCACGCCGCGCGGATGACCTCCGCCTCGCGCAGGATCGCCGCGTCGTCCTCGGGGTCCTTCAGGCGCAGCTGGACGAGGTCCACGCCGCCGGCCAGGGCGGCGTCGAGGCGGGCGGGGGCGATGGCGCCGGTCACCAGGTACAGGCGGGCGGCAGCCAGGCGCGCGATGCGGTCCACGCCCGACAGTGTGGCAGCGCGAGCTACGATGGAGCACGACGCGGGAGCCCGCCGGAGTGCCGGGCTGAGAGGGCGCCAGCGGGGCGCCGACCGCCAGCAGCTGATCGGGATCATGCCCGCGAAGCGAAGGAGGACCTTGACGTCCGCAGCACCCACGCAGACCTACGACGTGGCCGTCCTCGGGGGCGGGACGATCGGGCTGTCCGTGGCGTGGCGCGCGCGTGCCCGCGGCCTCGACGTGGTCGTGCTCGACCGCGGCCCGCTCGGCGCCGGCGCCAGCCACGTCGCGGCCGGGATGCTCGCGCCCGTCGCCGAGGCCGACCCGGCTGAGCGGCCGCTGCTCGCCCTCGGCATGGAGAGCGCGCGGCGCTGGCCCACCTTCGCGCAGGAGCTCGAGGACGTCTCCGGCCTGGGCTGCGGCTTCCGCGCCGTCGGCACGCTCGTGGTCGCGCGCGACCGTGACGAGCTCGAGGCCGTCGAGCGCGAGGTGGCGCTGCGCGAGCGCCTCGGGATCGCGGTGGAGCGCCTGCTGCCGAGCGCCGCGCGGCGCCGTGAGCCCGCCCTCGCGCCGACCGTCCGCGGCGCCTTCCACGCGCCCGACGACCACTGCGTCGACCCGCGCGCCGTGTGCGCCGCGCTGGCCGTCGCGGCCGAGCGCGCCGGCGTCGTCCTGCGCCCCGGGACGGCGATCGAGCGCATCGACCCCGCCGCGGGGATCGTGGTGCTCACGGGCGGGGAGCGCGTGGTGGTTGGGCAGCTCGTCGGGGCGCTCGGCGCGTGGTCGGGCGCCCTGGCCGGCGCCGCGCCCGTCCCCGTCCGTCCGGTCAAGGGCCAGACGCTGCGCCTGCGCGGCGCCGCGCTGCTCGACGGCGTGGTGCGCTTCGAGGGCGGCTACCTCGTCCCGCGCGCCGACGGGCGCGTCGTCCTCGGCGCGACCACGGAGGAACGGGGCTTCGACACGTCGGTCACCGCGCTCGGGCTCTACGAGCTGCTGCGCGACGCCTCCGAGCTCGTGCCCGGCGTCCTCGAGCTCGAGGTGGAGGAGACGATCGCGGGGCTGCGGCCCGGCACGCCGGACAACGCCCCGATCCTCGGCCGTGGCGAGGACGGCGTCGTGTGGGCCACCGGCCACCACCGCAACGGCGTGCTGCTGACCCCGGTGACCGCCGACCTGCTCGCGGGGCTGCTCGCGGGCGAGGACGACGGCGCCCTGGCGCCCTTCGGTCCTGGCCGCTTCGTCCGGGAGGCCGCATGATCGAGGTCAACGGCGCCCCCTCGGAGGTGGCCGCCGGGACGACGGTGGCCGACCTGCTCACGACCCTCGACGTCGCACCCGGCGCCCGCGGGATCGCGGTGGCCGTCGACGCCGAGGTCGTCCCGCGGGCCGAGTGGCCCGCCTTCGTGCTGCCCGACGGGGCCCGCGTCGAGATCCTCACCGCCGTGCAAGGAGGCTGACCCATGGAGCCGATGACCCGCTCCGCCACGGACCCGCTGCAGATCGCCGACCGCGTCTACCACTCGCGCCTGCTGCTGGGCACGGGCGGGTTCGCGCGCCACCAGACGCTGGCCGACGCCATCCACGCGAGCGGCACGGAGCTCGTGACGGTTGCGCTGCGCCGGATCGACGCGGCCGCGCGCGGCTCGCTGGTCGACGTGCTCGACGCCGCCGGGGTGGAGCTGTTGCCGAACACCGCGGGCTGCTTCACCGCACGCGACGCCGTGCTGACCGCCCAGCTCGCCCGCGAGGCGTTCGGCACCGACCTCGTCAAGCTCGAGGTCATCGGCGACGAGCGCACCCTGCTGCCCGACGCGCCCGAGCTGCTGGTCGCCGCCGAGCAGCTCGTCGCCGACGGCTTCACCGTGCTGCCCTACACGACCGACGACCCGGTGCTCGCCCGGCGCCTGGAGGACGTGGGCTGTGCGGCGGTCATGCCGCTCGGCTCGCCGATCGGCAGCGGGATGGGGATCCGCAACCCGTACAACAACGCCCTGATCGTCGAGCAGGCCGGCGTGCCGGTCGTCCTGGACGCCGGCGTCGGCACGGCCAGCGACGCGGCGCTGGCGATGGAGCTCGGGTGCGACGCGGTGCTGTGCGCCAGCGCGATCTCCCGCGCCGTCGATCCCGTCGCGATGGCCGCGGCGATCCGCGCGGGCGTCGAGGGCGGTCGCCTCGCCCGGGGCGCGGGCCGGATCCCGCGCCGCCTCTACGCCGAGGCCTCGACGCCGGACGCGGGCCTGCCGTCCTTCGCGACGCCATGACCGACGGCAGGGCGGGCGGCGCCGAGCGCTCGGAGGTGGACGTCCTCGTCGACGCCTTCCAGGCCGCCTGGTCGGACCGCGACCCCGCGGCCTTCCCCGCGGTGTGCGCCCCGGACGTGCACTACGAGGATCCGCTGACGATCGAGCCGCTGGAGTCCCCGGAGGCGATCGGGCGTCACGCCGCCCGGCTGCAGGCGGGCTTCCCCGACGCCCGGGTCGAGGCGACGGGCGCGCGGCTGACCGACGGCCGCTACGTCGCCGCGCCGGTGAAGCTGCTGGCCACGCACCGCGAGGAGCTCGAGGGCCTCCCGGCGACCGGGCGCTTCCTCATCGTCCACGCGGTCTTCTACCTCGAGCTGGACGCCTCCCGCACGCGCCTGTGGCGCATCCGCGGCTTCTTCGACGTCTACGGCGCCGCCACGCAGCTCGGCGTGCTGCCCAAGCCCGGGACGCTCGGCGAGCGGGCGCTGCTGATGCTGCGCGGCTTCGGGCTGCGGCGCGACTGACCGGCCCGCCGCGTCAGCGCACGACGGTCAGCGTGCCCTGCATGCCGGGGTGGATCGTGCAGACGTAGGCGATCGTCCCCGGCTTGGCGGGCTTGTACTCATAGGTCTTGCCCTTCGCGAACAGGGCGGACTTGAACGACGCGCCGGACGTCGCCCGCACGTCGTGGACGACGGTGTCCTGGTTGGTCCAGCGCACGGTCTGGCCGAGCTTCACGGTGACCTTCTGGGGCGTGAACTGGATGTCCTTCATCGCGACCTGCACCGTGGCCCCCGACGCCGGCGGTGCCGCGCCCGCCGTCGTCGTCGCGGGGGCGGCGGCGCCGGCGGTGTCCGACGTGGAGCTGCCGCCGCCGCTGCTGCCACATCCGGCGACGGCGAGGCCGCAGGCGGCGAGGCTCAGCAGCAGGGCGGGAGTGCGGACCATGTGGGAGTTCTACGCCACACGGGAGCCGAGCGGTCACCCGACCTCCGCGACGACGGGGGCGTGGTCGCTGAGGTGACCGTGCGCGAGGGGGACGACGGGGCCCTTGGCCGCGAGCCCGCGCGCGAGCACGAAGTCCACGTCCTGCCCGCCGATGACGTCGAACCCGGGGGCGACGGGATTGCGCGTGTTGGTGTCGCCGCCGAGGACCGCGGGCCCGCCCGCGGCCCAGCCGTCCAGCGCGCGGGCGGCCGTCGCGAGGTCGGCCCGGGCGCGGGCCTCGGAGTGCACCTGGGCGTGCAGGTTGGCGACCCAGATGCCGTCCGCGAGGCGCACGGCATGCACCACGCGGCGCTCGGGCCACAGGCGCAGCGTCGCCCGCCGGTGGGCGGTCGGAGGGGTGCCGCGGACGAGGATCGCATTGGCCCCGCCGCCGTTTGACTTGATGACGTCGGGCCACCGCCGCGCGACGGCCCGCCGCACGGGCAGACCCCAGGTGCGGGACGTCAGCGCCGTCCGCGCGCTCGCACCGGCCGCCTTCCCCAACGCAGGCGGCCACCATGGCGGAACCTCCTGCAGCAGCGCCACGTCCCAGCTCCAGCCGGCCAGCGCCGCGGCGTACTCCGCGAGCAGGTCACGCCCTGCCGGGGGCACCGCCCGGCCGTGGTAGAGGTTCCAGGTCAAGACGCGCACGCCGGTATCCTGCCGCGCTTGGCACGCCATTTCCTGACCGGTGAGGAGCTGACGCGCGCGGAGCTGCTGGGCCTCGTCGAGCGGTCGCTCGAGCTCAAGGCCGATCCGCTCGGCTCCGACGTGCTCCGCGGGCGCACCGTCGCGCTCATGTTCGAGAAGCCGTCCACGCGGACGCGGCTGTCGTTCGAGGCCGGCGTCGCCGAGCTCGGCGGGCACCCGATGATCCTGCGCCCGGGCGAGATGCAGCTGTCCCGCGGCGAGTCGGTCGCCGACACGGCGCGGATCCTGTCCCGCCACGTGCACGCCGTCGGCGTGCGCACCGGCCCGCACGCGCTGCTCGAGGAGCTCGCCGAAGTCGGCGCGATCCCCGTGGTCAACATGCTCACCGACGCCCACCACCCGTGCCAGGCGCTGGCCGACCTCGTGACGCTCCGCGAGCACTTCGGCTCGCTGGACGGGCTGAAGATCGCCTACGTGGGCGACGGCAACAACGTCGCGCGGTCGCTGGCGATCGTCGGCGCGCTGGCCGGCGTCGAGGTCGCCGTGGCGGCGCCTGAGGGCTACCAGCTCGAGCCGGTGGCGGGCGCGGCGCTGACCTCCGACCCGGAGGAGGCGGTGGCCGGCGCCAACTGCGTGTACACCGACGTCTGGGTCAGCATGGGCGACGAGGCGACGGCGGACGCGCGCCGCGCCGCGCTGGCGCCCTACCGGATCGACGACGCGCTGCTCGCGCTGGCGGCGCCCGGCGCGATCGCGCTGCACTGCCTGCCCGCCCACCCGGGCGAGGAGATCACCCCGGCCGTCCTCTACGGCGAGCGCCAGCGCATCTGGGACCAGGCGGAGAACCGCCGCCACGCCCAGAAGGCCCTGCTCGAGTTCCTGCTCCCGCTCCCCTAGGGGCTGCGGCCGGGACCGCCGTACGGCGGCCCCGGAACGACGAAGGCCGCCTTTCGGCGGCCTTCTCTGCGACTGATGTCGCGGCAGACTACTTGCCGTTGACGGCGTCCTTGAGTGCCTTGGCGGCGGTGAACTTCGGGGCCTTCGATGCGGCGATCTGGATCTTCTCGCCCGTGGCCGGGT
>JAXDGY010000030.1:0-4721 GCA_034664785.1 Solirubrobacteraceae bacterium | reverse complement strand
CAGGACCATCCCCTGCGCGAGGTGTTCGAGCGGTTGCTGGCGTGGAGCGTGGCCTCCGGCGTGCTGTGGCTGGCCGGCGCCGCCCTGGACGGCGACCAGCGGCTGCTGCTGTGGATTCCCGCGCTGGCGATCGACCTCGCCGCCCCGGTGGCCGGCTACTGGCTGCCGGGACGCGGCCGTGCCGCGACCACCGACTACGACGTCGAAGGCAGCCACTTCGCCGAGCGCTGCCAGGGCTTCATCATCATCGCCCTCGGCGAGTCGATCGTCGTCACCGGCGCGACCGCCGTCGACGCCGGGCTCACGTCGACCGTCGTGGTCTGTCTGACCGTCGCGTTCCTGGAGACGGCGGCGCTCTGGTGGTTGTACTTCGGCGCCGCGGCCGAGCACTCGCGCGACGTGATGAAGGCCAGCGAGGACCCGGGGCGGCTGGCGCGCGACGCCTACACCTATCTGCACCTGCCGATCGTCGCGGGCGTGATCCTGTCCGCCGTCGGCGACGACCTGTTGATCGCCGAGCCCCACCGCGCGCTGCACGGCGTCGGGCTTGCGGTGGTCCTCGGCGGACCCGCGCTGTACCTGCTGGGCGAGAACCTCTTCCGGCTGCGGATGACCGGCACGGTCAACGCCAGGCGCTTCGGCGTCGCCGCCGTCCTCGCCGCGCTCGCCCTGCTCGGTCCCCACGTCTCGGCCCTGGCGCTGTCGGTCGTGATCACCGGGCTGCTGATGGCGCTGACCGCGTGGGAGGTGCGCCGCCCGGGGCCGACACCTGCTGCGCTGGCATGATGACCGGCACGATGCGGGCGATCGTCCTGGACGCTCCCGGGCCACCGGAGGCCCTGACCATCCGCGAGCTCCCGACCCCCGTCCCGGCGCCCGGATGGGTCCTCATCGAGGTGATGGCGTTCGGGCTCAACCGCTCCGAGCTGCACACGCGCCTCGGCCTGGCGGAGGGCGTCACGTTCCCGCGGGTGCTCGGCATCGAGGCCACCGGCGTCGTGGCCGAGTGCCCGGGCGGCGAGTTCCCGGTCGGCGCGCAGGTCGCGACGATGATGGGCGGGATGGGCCGCGTGCTCGACGGCGGCTACGCCGAGTACACCTGCGTCCCGGTGACCCAGGTCCTCGCGTTCCAGAGCGGGCTGGACTGGGCGACGCTCGGTGCCGTGCCGGAGATGCTGCAGACGTCGTACGGCTCGCTGACCGTCGGGCTCGACGCGCAACCCGGCCAGTCCATCCTGATCCGCGGCGGCACCTCCTCGATCGGGATGGCCACGGCCGTCCTCGCCAAGCAGCTCGGCATGACGGTCTTGGCGACCACGCGCAGCCGGGGCAAGGCCGGCGCCCTGACCGCGGTCGGCGTGGACCACGTGCTCATCGACGACGGCGACGTGGCCGACCGGGTGCGCGCGCTGGTCCCCGACGGCGTCGACGCCGCCCTCGAGCTCGTCGGAACGCCGACGCTGCCCGACACCCTGCGCTCGACGCGGGTCCACGGCGTCGTGTGCTTCACCGGCATGTTGTCCAACGAGTGGACGGTGCGCGACTTCTACCCGATCGGCTACCTCCCGACCGGGGTGCGCCTGACGGCCTACGGCGGCGAGGCCGACGACCTCCCGCCGCACGTGCTGCAGCAGTTCCTGGACGCGGTCGCCGCCGGTGACGCCGTCGTGCCGATCGACCACGTCTACGCCTTCGACGAGATCGCGCAGGCGCACGCGGCGATGGAGGCGGGACAGGCCAGCGGGAAGCTGGTCGTCACGACGTAACGCGCCGCGGCGCCCGGCCGTTCGCCGGGCGCCGCATGCGAGGTGGGTCAGCCGGCGACGCCGGTGCCGGTGATGGCCGGGCGCTGGCGCCGGCGCGTCAGCTGGACCGCGGCGCCCCCGCCGAGCAGGACGACGCCCAGCGCGCCGCCGGCCCCGATGGCCGCGTCAGTCCAGTCGAACCCGTCCGAGCTCGACGGCTTGACGTCGGGCGCGACGTGGATCGCCCGATGCTGGGCGGCGTCCTTCGTGTCCGGTGAGCGCATGTCGACGTAGGGCGCCGCGCCGGCGGCCGGGACACCCGGCGTCACGTCGGCGGGCCGCGCCGACGCGCCGGGGACCGCGACGGTCCCGAGGACTGCGGTGGCGGTGACGGCCGTCATCAGGCTCGAGGCCAGACGCTTCCTGCTGGTGGTGCGGATCATGGTGTCTCCTCCTGCGAGCTGGCTGCTCGCGCTGCGGGTAACTGATGCGTCGAGTGTCAGCCCGGCGCGCCGCCGGCGATAGGCACCGCAGACGTGGACGTCGCCATCCCGCGGTGTGGTCCGGCTCAGCCCTCGGGGTGGTCGTCGTACGCGGCGTGCCCCGGCCGTTCAGGAGGGCGTCAGCACCGAGGTGGCATCGTCGGTCACCGACGACGAGACGAGGCGTCAGGGGGCCTGATGAGGCAGCTGCAGCTCGATGCCGGGGGTGTGACAGCCGGCCGCCGGGTGCCGGTCGCGGCCATCGCCGGGAGCGCGGCGCTGGCGTCGATGCTCGCCGTCGGGGCATGGCTGGCGGCGGGTGCGGCGTCCGGCCCGTCCTTCCTGGTCCCCGCGTCCGGATCGGCGCTGCCGGCGTGGATGGCGGGGCTCCTGCCGCGCGCGGACGCTCGCATCGGGCACGGAGGACTGCTCGCCGCGCTGCTGCTGCTCGGCGGCGGCTACGCGGTCGTGCTGGCGTGCGGTCGCGCGATGCCGGCGTCGGCGGTGCTCGGCGCGATCGTGGCCCTGCATGTGGTGTTCCTCCTCGCGCCGCCGCTGCTCTCGGGGGACGTGTTCAGCTACGTCGCCTACGGCCGGCTCGGCGCGGAGCACGGCATCAACCCGTACCTGCACGGACCGGCCGCCGCGCCGGACGATCCGGGCTCCCGCTACGTCGCCGCCGTCTGGGCGCACACACCGAGCGCCTATGGCCCGCTGTTCACGGTCCTCTCCTACGGCGTGGGCTCGCTCGGGGTCGCCGCGGGCCTGTGGGGGTTCAAGGCGGTGGCGACGATCGCGAGCCTCGGACTCGTTGCCGTCGTGTGGCGGATCGCAGTGGCGCGGGGCCGGGACCCGCGCATAGCGGCCGCGGTGGTGGGGCTCAACCCGATCCTGCTGGTCTACGGCGTCGGCGGCGGCCACAACGACCTGCTCATGCTCGCGCTCACGATGCTCGGGGTCCTGCTGGCGGTCACCGGCCGTGCGGCGGGCGGCGCGTGGGCGATCGTCGCGGGCGCGGCCGTGAAGGCCGGCGCCGCGGTGGTGGTGCCGTTCATGCTCCTCGGCGCGCCGCAGCCGCGCCGCGCGTGGGCCGGCGCGCTCACCGCCGGCGCCGCGATCGGCGCGGTCGCCTTCGCGGTCTTCGGCGGCGGGGCCCTCGGGTTCGCGTCCGTGCTCGCCCGGGCGCACCTGGTCACCAGCAGCAGCCCCGCCACCGACGTCATGGCGCTGGTCGGCCCCGTCCCCGGGCGACGGGCCATGGCCGCCGTCGCGGCGGTCGTCGTGGTCGCCGGACTGCTGTGGCTCGTGCGGCGCGGGATGGACTGGGTCGCCGGCGCCGGGTGGGCGTTGCTGCTGGCGGCGTGCGCGGGCAGCGCGATGTTCGGCTGGTACACGATCTGGGCGCTCCCGTTCGCGGCGCTGACCTCCGACCGTCGCCTGCTCGCGGCGACCCTGTTCATCCAGCTCATGTTCGTCGCGCACCTGGTGCCCTACGTTGCCGCGTAGGCCGCGTGGCCTACGACGCGGGGACGTCGGGCTCGCGATCGTCGCCGGGGTCGTCGTCCTTGCCACGGCGGTGAGCGTCGTGCGCAGCACCGCGTTCCGTCAGCGGCTGCCGAGCGACCGCCGGGCCTTTCAAGCGTGGACCGCCGATGACGGCGTCCGCTATGCCCCGCCGGTGCTGCAGCCGGGCGCCGGCGGCGACGTCGTCTGCGCCGCGGCCACCGGCTACCGGGAGTGCCTGCTGGTCAGCCGTCGCGGCCGGGTCGTCGGCGGCTTCCACGTCCCGCCGGGAACGGGGCTGCACCGGATGCCACGGTCGTCGTGCTTCGGGGTGGCGCGACGCGACGCGGCGTGCCGCCCCGGACGGCACCGCTAGGGCGACGCAGACCCGCGCCGTTCAGGCGCAATTCAGGGGGCGATGGCTACGGTGCGCGACCAGTCTCCCCCGGGCAGGCGCGCCTGTGTCCGAGGTCCGCCACTCAGCAAAGGACATCATGTTGCCCGCCTCGCCCTGGCACCTGATCGGCAGGAAGCCGCTCGCCGCGAAGGTCCCCGAGATCGTCGCGCTGTTCTGGGTCCTCAAGGTCCTGACGACCGGGATCGGAGAGTCGTCGTCGGACTTCCTCGGCGGCAAGAGCATTCCGCTGGCGGCGCTGATCGGCACGTCGGGGCTGGTCCTCGGGCTGTGGCTGCAGCTGCGCGCCACGCGCTACCGCGCGCCGGTCTACTGGTTCGCCGTCCTGATGGTGGCCGTCTTCGGCACGATGGCCGCCGACGGCCTGCACAAGGGCGCGGGCATCCCGTACGCGGTGAGCACGGTGATGTGCGCCGTCGCCGTGGCCGCGATCTTCTTCGTGTGGCATCGCGTCGAGGGCACGCTGGACATCCACAGCATCACCACCCAGCGGCGCGAGGCGTTCTACTGGCTCGCCGTGCTGGCGACGTTCGCGCTGGGCACCGCGGCCGGCGACCTGACGGCGTTCACCCTCAA
>JAXDGY010000029.1:0-7485 GCA_034664785.1 Solirubrobacteraceae bacterium | reverse complement strand
GTCCTCGTTCTCCGCGACCGTGGTCTGGTGGTCGTTGAGGAACATGATCTGCGTGGCCATGCCCCTCTCAGTAGGGCATCCGCGCGGTGGCGCAAGCGCGGTCTCGGGATGGGGGGTGCGGATGGGTCGGGTGCCCGATGCCGCGTCGGAATGACCCGGCGAGCATCACGCCATGACCGAGCTCACCACCTCATCCTCGCTCGCGGGCGCCCTGCGGGCCCACGGCTTCACCGGGACGATCGTCGAGCCCGGCGAGGAGGCCTACGACGCCGCCCGCGCGGCCTGGAACGGCGAGGTCGACCGGTACCCGGCGGCGGTCGCCCATGCCACCGACGCGGAGGACGTCTCGGCGGCGGTGCGCGCCGCGCGTGCGGCGGGCATCGCGCTGACCGCCCGCGCCGGCGCCCACTCGATCTCCGGGCGGTCGCTGCGCGACGGGGCGCTGTGCATCGACCTGCGCGCCCTCAACCGCGTCGCGGTGGATGCCGGCCGGCGCATCGTGCGGGTCGGCGGCGGGGCGCTGCTGGCCGAGCTGGACGCGGCCACGCAGGAGCACGGGCTCGCAGTGCCCGCCGGCCAGATCTCCCACACGGGCGTCGGCGGGCTCACGCTCGGCGGCGGCCTGGGCTGGCTGATGCGCAAGCACGGCCTGACGATCGACTCGCTCCAGGGCGCCGAGGTGGTCCTCGCCGACGGCCGGATCGTGCGCGCGGACGCCGGCGAGCACCCCGGCCTCTTCTGGGCGCTGCGCGGTGGCGGCGGCGACTTCGGGATCGTGACGACGTTCGAGTTCCGCGCCCACGACGTCGGGCCGATGGTCCTCGGCGGCATGCTGGTGTACCCATGGGAGCGCGCCCGGGAGGCGATGCGCGCCAGCCGCGCCCTGATGGCCGGCGCGCCGGACGAGCTCACCGTGTTCGACGCGCTGGTCACCGCCCCGCCCGAGGAGCCGTTCCCGGTGGAGCTGCAGGGCCGCCGGGTCGCGGTCGTCGCCGTGGCCTGGGCGGGGGACCTGGCCGAGGGCGAGCGCGTGCTGGCCGGCCTGCGCGCCGAGCACCCGCCGGCGCTCGACCTGGTCGCGCCCATGCCCTACGTGGCGCTGCAGAGCATGCTCGACGCGTCGGCGCCCCACGGGTGGCGCTTCTCCGACAAGCTGCACTACCTCGCCGAGGTCAGCGACGGCTTCATCGACACGCTGCTGACCGGGTTCGAGGCCGCGCCGGCGCCGCAGGCGCACGTCATGACGGCCTGGATGGGCGGGGCGCTGGACCGCGTCGCGCCCGGCGCGACGGCCTTCGGCCACCGCGGCGCGGAGGCGCTGGTCTGGATCATCGGGTGCTCGGGCGAGGACGACCTCGCCCCGGTGAAGGACTGGGTCCGCGGGCTCTGGGCGGCCACGGCGCCCTTCGCCCGCGAAGGGGTCTACGTGAACGCCCTCGACGCCGGCAGGCCCGTGCGGGACGCCTACGCCCCCGAGGTCTACGAGCGCCTCGTCGCAGTCAAGCGCCGCTACGACCCCGATGGCGTGTTCGACGCGCACGGCATCGGCTAGAGCCCGTCGCGCGCGGCGTGCGCTGCCGCCTCGGCGCGGCTGCGCACGCCGAGCTTGCCCAGCACGTTGCCGACGTGGTGCTCGGCGGTCTTGGGGGCGATCACGAGGCGCTCGGCGATCTGGCCGTTGGAGAGGCCGATCGCGATCAGCCCGAGCACCTCCCGCTCGCGTCGGGTCAGCTCGTCGCGCCCGCCCCGGCCGGCCGCGCGCCCGGCGACACCGAGATCGCGCAGCAGCGCGGCGGCCTCGTCGGCGTCACGCCGGGCCCCGAGGCGCTCGAAGGCGTCGCGCGCGGCCCGCGCGGTGCGCACCGCCAGCGGCGAGGCGAGCGCCACCTGCGCGCGGGCCAGCCCCAGCCGGGCCCGCCCCTCCTCGAGCACGGCGCCGGCACCGGCGAAGCAGGCGCCCGCGGTCTCGAGGGCGCGGGCGGCGTCGGCGCCCCGGCCGGAGGCCAGCGCCGCGCGGCCGGCTAGGAGGGCGGCTTCGCCCTGCAGGTCGTCGCGGTCCAGCCGCTCGGCCTCCGCGCCCAGCGCGTCAGCGAGACGGGCCGCCGTGACGGCGTCCCCCTCGGCCAGGGTCACCGCGCCGTCGAGGACGAGCACGACGGGATCCGGAGTGCCACCCGCCGCCGCCTGGTCCACGACGGCCCGCGCGAGCGGGATCTCCCCGCGGGTCAGGTGCAGCTCGACGAGCGGCGCGACCGCGGAGGGATGCTCCTCGATCCCCGCCAGCAGCTGCGCGGCCTCGTCGGGGCGTCCCTGGCGCAGCCGCAGGCCGGCGAGCGTCGCCAGCGGGAGCGCGCCGCCGCCGCCCCGGCGGCGGTCGGCGCTGCGGCGCAGCGCCTCGCCGAGCACCGCCTCGGCGAGGGCCCACTCCCCGCTCCGCACGAGCACCCCGCCGTAGATGGCGCGGCACCACGACTGCACGGGCAGGAAGCGCCTGCGCTCGGAGAAGTCGACCACGGCCTCGCACCACTCGCTCGCCCGCCGCACGTCGGCGACCCCGTGGCACACGACCAGCGTCGTGCAGCACGCGTCGCCGCAGGCCAGCGGGTCGGCCGCCTCGCCGCCCAGCGCGACGGCCATCGCCTCATCGAGCAGCGCCATGCCCGCGTCGACGCGGCCCTGCGCGACGGCCGCACGGCCGAGCTGGGCGAGGGCCATGCACTCGATGTCGGGATCGGCGAGCCGGTGGGCGAGCTCCAAGGCCGCGCGCGCGGAGCGCTCGGCCTCCGCGGGATCGCCCGCTCGCTTGGTCCGCTCGATCGCGAGCCAGCCGTGCTCGGCGCCGAGGGGCCGGCCGGCGAGCAGGCGCTCGGCGCGGGCGAGCCACCCGGCGGCGGCCGCCACCCGCCCGTCGATCCGGTGCTCCCCGGCCAGGTAGGCCGCCAGGCCGCCCGCCTTGCGGTCGTCCCCCGCGCGCCGGTAGGCCGCGAACGCCTCGCAGCGGGACGCGATCGCGGCGTCGCGGTCGCCGAGCCACCACAGGGACTGCCCCAGTCCGTCGAGCGCCTCCGCGTCCCCCGGCTGCTCGTCCAGCGCCGCCGCGAACGCGGCGCGGGCCTCCTCCCAGTCCGCTCGCGCGAAATGCGCCCAGGCAGCATCGGTGCCGGCCATGGCCCGAACATACTTCGGCGCCGGCGCTCGGGCCACGCAAGGGGCGGCCGGTAGCATCGGTCGCCTCCCACCGATGGCCCCGCCCACCCGCACCGGCACCGAGCAGCGCGCCGCCCGCCCGCGCGGGCGCGAGCTGCTGCGCGCCGTCGCCGAGGGCACGGCCGGGGCGGTCGGCGACGAGTTCCTCCGCTCCCTGACCCGTCACCTCGCCGGCGCCTTCGACGCGAAGCTGGCGTTCGTCGCCGAGTCCGTCGGTCCCGACGGGCGCCGCGCGCGGTTCCTCGCGGGCTGGCTCGACGGCGGGCCGATCGAGGAGCCCATCGAGTACGACACCGACGGGCAGCCCTGCGCGCTGCTCGCCGAGCAGGCCGTCCTCGCGGTCCCCGAGGCGCTGACCACGCGGTTCCCCGCCGACCAGACGGCGATCGAGCTGGGCCTCGAGAGCTACCTCGCGGTCTGCCTCCGCGCGGCGGACGGCACCCACCTCGGGCACCTCGCGGTGCTCGACGGCCGCCCGATGGAGATCGACGACGACGACATCGCCGCCCTGCGGATCTTCGCGGCCCGCGCCGCGGCGGAGCTCGAGCGCCGCCGTCAGGAGACGGCGCTGCAGACCTCGCGGCAGCGGATC
This sequence comes from Solirubrobacteraceae bacterium, assembly GCA_034664785.1. Classification (GTDB taxonomy): domain Bacteria; phylum Actinomycetota; class Thermoleophilia; order Solirubrobacterales; family Solirubrobacteraceae; genus Paraconexibacter. Next base: position 3,686 of record JAXDGY010000029.1, on the reverse strand, counting down.
GTCGAGATCGCCGACGACGAGCGCCGGCGCTTCGGCCGCGACCTCCACGACGGCGCCCAGCAGCGCCTGCTCGGCGTCTCCAACCTCCTGCGCGTCGCCCGCGGCACGCTCGGCGACGACGCGCAGGCGCACGACCTGCTCGAGGCCGCCGGCCGCGAGCTCGCCCAGGCCCACGCCGAGCTGCGCGAGCTCGCGCGCGGCCTGCACCCGGTGGCGCTGTCCGAGCGCGGGCTGGCCGACGTCCTCGGCTCGCTCGCCGTCCACGCTCCCGTCGCGGTCGACCTCGAGATCACCGAGGCCCCGGTGCCCGACGACGCCGCGCTCGCGGCCTACTTCCTCGTCGCCGAGTCGCTGAGCAACGCCGGCAAGCACGCGCGCGCGACGTCCGTCCGCGTGCGCGTGGCGGTGAAGGGCGAGGAGCTGCACGTCGAGGTGGCCGACGACGGGGCCGGTGGCGCCGACGCCACGGCGGGAACGGGCCTGCGCGGCCTCCAGGACCGCATGCACGCCCTCGGCGGGCACCTCTCCGTGCACAGCCCGGCCGGCGGCGGCACCCGCGTCAGCGGGGTCATGCCGGTCGGCGATCGCTGAGCGGGCCGGGGCTAGGCCAGCAGGTCGGCGCCGTCGGCGGCGGTGTCGCGGACGGCGGGAAGGACGGCCCGCTTGCGCTCGAACTCGGCCGGCGTGTAGCAGTGCACGTCCGCCGGGGCGCCCATCTCGCCGGCATCCCACAGCGAGCCCGCCTGGTGGACGCGCTCGAGCCACGGGACGCCGTCGAAGTGCTCGGAGACGAGCACGACGATCCACTCCTTGCCGCGCTCGCGTTGCGGCGCGGCGCCGTGGGCATCGGCCACCCGGGCGCCGCCGAGCAGGGCCCGCTCCAGCGGCCAGCGGTCGCTGATGCGGCGCACGTAGCGCTGGAGCTCACGCTCGTCAGCGGCCGGGACAGCGGTCACCACGGCGCAGATGGTGCCAGCGGCCGCGCGGGCGCGCCAGTGTGACGTTGGTCTGAGTGCTCGGCGACGCTGCGCGAGCGTTCCGCTCCTTGACATATGCTCATATCGGCATACGATACGGCCCGTGGCCCGGGCAGCGACGACGGCGGATGTGTTCAACGCGGTGGCCGAGCCGCGGCGACGAGCGATCCTGGACGTCCTCGCCGGCGGGGAGCAGCCCGTGAACGACCTGGTGCACGCGCTCGGGCTCGCTCAACCACAGGTGTCCAAGCACCTGCGCGTGCTCCGGGAAGTCGGAGTCGTCGACGTGCGGGACCAAGGACGGCAGCGGATGTACCGGCTCAACGGCAACGCGCTCAAGCCCATCCACGACTGGGTGAGCACCTACGAGCGCGCATGGTCGGAGCGCTTCGACGCGCTCGACGACGTGTTGGAAGACCTCAAGCAGAAGGAGGAAGGACATGGCAGCGACGAGTAGCGGCACGGCGAAGGTGACGCTCCCGACCGACGAGCAGATCCTCATCACGCGGGAGTTCGACGCGCCCAAGCACCTCGTGTACAAGGCGTACACCACGCCGGAGCTGGTCAAGCGCTGGTGGAGCGGTCACCGCGGCGGGATGACGATCGCCGAGATCGACCTCCGCGTCGGCGGGAGATGGCGGTATGCGATGGTGGCCGAAGGCGGATTCGAGGTCGCCTTCCACGGCGAGTACCGCGAGATCGTCCCGGACGAGCGGATCGTCACCACCGAGGTCTTCGAGGGCGCATCCGAAGCCCCCGGCGCGGAGCCGCCGCTGAACATCGTGACGTTCACCGAAGTGGAGGGGCGCACCACCCTCACGCTCCTCGTGCAGTGCCCGAGCAAGGAGGTCCGCGACCTGATCATCGACTCCGGCATGGAGGCAGGCATGCAGGAGGGGATGGACCTCCTGGAGCAGGTCGCGAGCTCGCTGCGCTGAGCAGGCGCCGGCATCGCGGACCACCGGGACGCCGCTCCCGTGGTCCGCGGTGCGGCCCGCGCCTCAGGCGAACTCGTCCTGCTCGTGCGGGCCGACGACGGCGACCGACAGGCGCTCGGGATCCACGCGCCGGGCGATGTCGGCGACCTGGTCGAAGGTGACGGCGTCCAGGCGGGCGACCGAGGCGTCCGGGTCGATGTCCTCGCCGTAGACGATCGACTGCGTCGCGCCGTAGCGGGCGACCGCGTTGGTGTTCTCGAAGGCGAGGACCCGGCGGCCCGCGGCGTAGGCCCGCGCGCGGTGGACCTCCTCCTCGGTGGGCCCGTCCGCGGCCAGCTCCGCGACGATCTCGCGCATGCGCGCGTAGGCCTCGCCGGTCTTGCCCGAGTCCAGCCCGGCGGAGAGCTGCAGGATCCCGACGTCGGCGAAGGCGTGGTCGGCGGCGTAGACGGAGTAGCAGAGGCCGCGCTGCTCGCGGATCTCGTCGAACAGGCGTGAGCCCATCGAACCGCCGAGCAGGGTGGAGTAGATCGTCATCGCGGCGCGCTCGGCCGGATCGGTGACGTCGTACTCGGGCCGGTAGCTCATGCGCAGATGCGACTGCTTGGAGTCCCGCTGCTCCACGAGGACGCGCGGGTCGAAGGGCGGCACGGGCTCGTAGGACTCGGGGGCCGGCAGATCCGGGAAGCGCTCGAAGAGCGACGCGACGGCGCCGTCGGTGGGCACGTGGTCGACGTTGCCGACGATGAACGCGCCGCCCCGACGGCCCGACCAGCGGCGCCGGCGGAAGGCCACGATCCCCTCGCGCGTGAAGGTCTCGCGCAGGTGCTCGGCCGGCCCGAGGACGGTGCGGCCCAGCGGGTGGTCGCCGAACGCCGCGCGGTCGATCAGCTTCTCGGCGACCGCGGAGGGCTGGTCGTCGTAGCGGTTGATCTCCTGGATGACGACGCCGCGCTCGCGGTCGAGCTCCTCCGCGTCGATCTTCGGCCGCCCCACGAAGTCGGTGAGCAGGTCCAGTGCCTCCATCGCGGCCTCCGCGCGCACGGTGATGTGGAAGGCCACGAGGTCGTGGCTGGTGTAGGCGTTCAGCGAGCCGCCCATCCGCTCGGCGGTCTCGTTGACCTTGCGGTAGTCGTCGTACTTCTCGCCGCCCTTGAAGACGAGGTGCTCGAGGAAGTGGGCCATGCCGTTCTCCTCGGGACGCTCCGTGCGCGCGCCCGCGTCGAAGGCCGCAAGGATGGTCGTCGCGCGGGTCCCCTCGAGCGCCACGCGGTGCAGCGGCAGGCCGTTGGGCAGGGTCTCCGTGGCGATCTGGGGCATGGTCCCGACGATAGCGACGCCCCTGCAACAGCCCGTTCACGGGTAGGTGAATCCCACCCCGGCGGCGAAGGTCCGGGCTCATGGCCATCACCGAACGCCATGCCGACCGCCTGGAGCGGAGCGCAAGCGATCCCGCCGACCGGGTCCCCGACGTCATCGAGTTCCGCGGCGTCTCCAAGCGCTACGACTCCGGCGACGTCGGCCTCGAGCAGGCCACGTTCTCGATCAAGCGCGGGGAGTTCGTGTTCCTCGTGGGCCAGACCGGCTCGGGCAAGTCGACGATCATGCGCCTGCTCATCAAGGAGCACGAGCCGACCGCGGGCACGATCCGCGTGGCCGGCCGCAACCTGACGGACATCACCGGCAAGAAGGTCGCCTACTACCGCCGCAACCTGGGCGTGGTCTTCCAGGACTTCAAGCTGCTGCCCAACCGGACCGTGCACGACAACGT
>JAXDGY010000028.1:0-2578 GCA_034664785.1 Solirubrobacteraceae bacterium | reverse complement strand
GCGCCGACATGGTGGTCGGCGACCGCGAGGTCATGACGATCGACCACTTCTCGCCGCTGAAGAAGTCGCTGCAGCGGCTCGGCTCATGGGTCGTGCGCCAGGCGTCGGAGACCGACGTGCCCGACACCACCTCCGGCTTCCGCGCCTACAACCGCGAGGCGGCCATCCAGATGGCCGTCGTGTCGAAGTACACGTACACGCTCGAGACGATCATCCAGGCCGGCAAGCTCCTCGTCGCCATCGACCACGTCGCGATCCGGACCAACCCGAAGACGCGCGAGTCGCGCCTGTTCCCGTCGATGACCGCCTACGTGCGCCGCAACGCCGTGGCGATCGTCCGGATCTACGCGCAGTACGAGCCGCTGAAGGTCTTCATGACGCTGGCCGCCGTGCTCGCGTTCCTCGCGCTCATCCCGTGGACGCGCTTCGCGATCGCGTACCTCAGCGGCGAGGGCGCCGGCCACGTGCAGTCGCTGATCTTCGGCGCCGTCCTCTTCAACGCCGCCGTCGTGCTCGGCGCGCTCGGCTTCATCGGCGACCTGCTCCACGGCCAGCGGATCATGTCGCAGCGGATCTTCGAGCGCGTGCGGCGCATCGAGCTGAGCCTCGACGTCCCGCCGTCGCACTACGAGCCGGGCTCGCGCCCGACCGGGCAGGGCCCCACGACCGGGGCCAACGCGGGCCAGACCACCGAGGAGCGGGAGGCCATCGGCGCATGAGCTCAGAGGTGACCGTCGACGACGCCGGCGTCGTCACGGGCAACACGTACGACAAGTACGGCTCGACGAACCCCGTCGTCCGCCGACTCATGGCCGGCTTCGAGGCGACGCTCGAGGAGCTGTTCACGCTCGCCGACCCGCAGTCGCTGCTCGACGTCGGCTGCGGCGAGGGCGTCCTGGTCCATCAGTGGGCGCAGCGCATCGCGCCGAAGCCCGTGGTCGGCATCGATCTCGAGGAGCCGAGCATCCAGGAGGGCTGGGCCCAGCGCCAGGCGCCCAACCTGGAGTACCGGATCATGAAGGCCGAGGACCTTCCCTTCGCCGACGGCGAGTGGGACGTCGCGACGGCCATCGAGGTCCTCGAGCACGTGCCCGACCCGGAGCACACCGTCGCCGAGATGGCGCGCGTCGCGCGCCGCTGGCTGCTCGTCAGCGTCCCCCGCGAGCCGCTGTGGCGCGGTCTGAACCTGGCGCGCGGCGCCTACCTGAAGGACCTCGGGAACACGCCCGGGCACCTGAACCACTGGTCCAAGCGCTCGTTCGTCTCGCTGCTCTCCAAGCACGGGGAGGTCGTGGAGGCCCGCTCGCCGTTCCCCTGGACGATGCTCCTCGTCCGCCTTGGCGGCTGACCAGCCGGCGGTCCCCGCCGCGGCGGCGGTGACGTCGCCGCCGGCCGCGCCGGCGCGCTCCTTCGCGAGCGGCGCGCGGGTCCTGAGCATCGGGATCGCCGCCACCGGGCTCTTCTCCTTCGCCTACTTCTCGGTCGCGAGCCACGTCCTCAGCGACACCGCCTACGGCGGGGTGAACCTGCTGTGGACGATCCTGTTCATCACGATCTCGGTGATCTACCGCCCGGTCGAGCAGCTGCTCTCGCGGACGATCGCCACCCGCCGCGCCCAGGGTCACGAGGGCGGCCACCCGCTGCGCTCGGCGGCGCTCATCCAGGCCGGCTTCGCGCTCGCCTTCCTCGTCGTCGCCTTTGCGCTGAAGGGGGTGATCGTCGACGCCTTCGACGGCGCCGACGCGCTGTTCTGGGTGCTCATCGCCGCGGTGCTCGCCTACGCCGCCTCCTACTTCGCCCGCGGGTACCTGGCCGGTCATCAGTGGTTCGCGCTGTACGGCGGCCTGGTGCTGTTCGAGGCCGTCTCGCGCTTCGCGTTCCCGGTCGCCGTCGCGGTCGGCCTCCTGAGCGGGCAGACGGCAGTCGCGGTGGGCATCGCCGCCGCGCCGTTCGCCTCGCTGCTGGTCATCCCGTGGGCGCTGCGGCGGGCGGCCGCCGCCGGTGGCGGGAGCGCGGCGCCGCCGGCCGAGGCGGCGGCCGCCGGCGGTCGCGCCAGCACCCGCTTCGCCGTGGCGGTGGCGCTCATCCAGCTCTCCGAGCAGACCCTGCTCAACGCGGCGGTCCTGCTCGTCCCGTCGGGGCGGACCGTCGCGATCGTCTTCAGCGCCTTTCTCATCACGCGCGCGCCGCTGCAGCTCTTCCAGGCCATCCAGACCTCGCTGCTCCCGCATCTCGCCGGCTTGGAGGCGACGGAGGGGCGCGAGGGCTTCGCGAAGGCGATCCGGACGACGGTGCTGGCCATCGCCGCGTTCGCGGGACTCGTCGCCGTGGGCCTCGCGATCCTCGGGCCGTTCGCGATGCGGACGCTCTTCGACGTGCACAAGGACTACGCCGCGCTGGGGCTGGCGACGATCGCGGTCGGCATGGGCTTCCACCTCGCCGCGGGGACGTTCAACCAGGCCGCCCTGGCCCGCGGGCGCGCCGGCCTGGCCGCCGGCGCCTGGCTCATCAGCGCCGTGGCCTTCGTGGCGTGGATGACCGCGTCGGTGGTCTCGGACGCGCTCACCCGCGCGGAGAC
>JAXDGY010000027.1:0-3494 GCA_034664785.1 Solirubrobacteraceae bacterium | reverse complement strand
TGGCGAGGTCGCGGACCTGGTCCTCGAAGGCCTTGGTCCCGACGCGCTCGGCGAAGGCGTTGAACGCCTCGCCGTCCTGGCGGTCGGCCTGGTACCACCGGATCCAGCGCTCGACGGCCTCGGGCACGCGCTTGGCGGCCAGCCGCACCTTCAGGCGCGTGCCGTAGACGATCTCGCCGCCCTCGTAGTTGCCGCCGATGTGCGCGACGTAGGCCGGGATGGTGTGGTCGCCGACCTTGATCGACGCGCCGTAGAAGCCGATGTTGGCGATGTGGTGCTGACTGCAGCCGTTCGGGCAGCCGCTCATCTTGATGTGCACCCGCCGTGTCAGCGGGTCCGTGATGTCCATCGCCTCGATCCGCTCCTGCACGGCCTTGTTGAGGCCCATCGAGGAGGTGATACCCAGCTTGCAGGAGTCGGTGCCGGGGCACGAGACGACGTCGTTGATCTCGTCGACGCCGGCGTCGCCAAGGTCGAGCGCCTTCAGCCCCTGCCAGAGCTCGTAGACGGTCTCGGGGCGCACCCAGCGGAACAGCAGGTTCTGGTGCACGGTCGTCCGCACCCAGCCGCCCGAGTAGCGGCGGGCGAGGTCGGCGAGCGCGCGCAGCTGCTCGGGCGTCAGGTCGCCGCGGGTGACCTTCGCCTCGACGGCGACGAACCCCGCCTGCCGCTGGGCCTTGACGTTGGAGCCCTGGAAGCGCTCGAACTCGGCCAGGTCCCCGTTCGGCGTGGCGTACGTCTCCGGGACGGCCGGCGCCCGCTCCTCCTCGTCGACGTCGAGCCGCAGCCCGGCGACGTCGAAGTCGCGCTCGGCCACCCAGTCGCCCTTGCGCTCCTCGTCGACGAGCTTGCGGAACTCGTCCATGCCGATCTTGTCGACGAGGACCTTGATGCGGGCCCGCGCGCGGTTGACGCGCAGGAAGTCCTGGCGGTCGAAGATGCGGAAGACGGCCTCGGCCACCTCGAGGTACTCGCCGTCGTCCAGTCCGACGAAGTCGTACAGCGTCGGGGCGATCCGGGGCATGATCGACGTGCCGCCGCCGACGCGCACCTCGACGCCGCGGACGCCGTCGCGCTCGCGGGCGATGAAGGCGATGTCGTGGATGCCGGTCAGCGCGCGGTCCTCCTGCGCGGTGCCGTCGAACGCCGTCTTGATCTTGCGCGGCATGAGCTGCGTCGTGGGGTGGCGCACGAAGTAGCGCACGTAGGCGCCGGCGTAGGGCGTGAGGTCGAAGAGCTCGTCCGGCGCGACGCCCGCCCATGGGTCTCCGGTCACGTTGCGCACGGTGTTGCCGCAGCCTTCGCGGCTCGACAGCCCGGCGTCGGAGAGCTCGCGGATGAGCTTCGCGGCGTCGGGGAGCGGCACGTGATGGATCTGGATGTTCTGCCGCGTCGTGATGTGCCCCTTGTTGAGCGGGGCGTACTGCTCGATGACGTCGGCGAAGGCCTCGATCTGCTCCGGCGTGATGCCGCCCATCGGCAGCTTGACGCGGATCATCTGGACGTCGGCCTGGCGCTGGCCGTAGACGCCCTGCTTCAGGCGGAACCCGATGAACTCGTTCTCGGGCGTCTCGCCGCGCTGGAACTTCGCGGCCTCGGTGTCGAAGTCGTCGAACTCCCGTTCGAGGATCGGGATGACGTGGCCCGGGACCTCCTCGTAGCGCTCCGGGTCCTCCAAGGAGCCGCGGCCAGGGCGGGTCGGCTTGTGCTCCGTCGGCACGGACGTGGGTTCCATGCCCCGAGAATACCCGAATCCCGATTGGACTTTCCCCCTATTTCCCTACCGATGCTGTCGGGAAATGGTCACGCCGATGGTCTGCGCGGTGCCGCGGCCGCCGCACGGCGCGCCTCGAGCTCGGCCCGCTGCACCATGTTGCCCGTGGCGGCGATGGCGCACGCATAGGCCGCGTCGGCCCCGCGGCCGTCCCCCGCGCGCGACAGCAGCTCGGCGCGGGCGGCGTGCAGCGGGACGTAACCGTCCAGCGACGGGTCGCCGTCGAGGGCCCGCAGCAGGTCGAGGCCCGCCTGCGGGCCGTGGGCGAAGCCCACGGCGACCGCGCGGTTCACCGTCACCACGGGCGAGGGGTCGTGCGCCGCCAGCGCGCCGTACAGCGCCGCGATCTGCGCCCAGTCCGTCGCGCCCCAGTTCGGCGCCGTGGCGTGCAGCGCGGCGATCGCGGCCTGCAGCTGGTAGGGCCCGGGACGCGCCATCCGCAGGGCGCGGTCCAAGAGCGCCGCCCCCTCGCCGATCGCCTCGGCGTCCCAGCGGCCGCGGTCCTGGTCGGCGAGGCCGACGGCACGGCCCTGCGCGTCGACCCGCGCGGCCCGCCGGGCGTCGGTGAGCAGCATGAGCGCCAGCAGGCCGAGCGCCTCGGGCTCGTCGGGCATGAGCCCGGCGAGCAGGCGCCCGAGGCGGACGGCCTCCGTGCAGAGCTCGTCGCGCACGAGGCGGGGGCCGCCGGCCGCGGTGTGGCCCTCGTTGAAGATGAGGTAGACCACGGCCAGCACGCCGGCCAGGCGCTCGGGCAGCAGCTCGTCCGGCGGCACGCGGTACGGGATGCCCTTGTCCGCGATCTTGCGGCGCGCCCGGGTGAGGCGCTGGTGCATCGCCACCTCGGACAGCAGGAACGCGCGGGCCACCTCGCCCGTCGTCAGGCCGCCGAGCGACTTGAGCGTGAGGGCGACGCGGGCCTCGAGCGGCAGCGCCGGGTGGCAGCAGGTGAACAGCAGGCGCAGCCGGTCGTCGTGCAGCGAGCTCTCCATCTCCTCCTCCTCGTCGTCCTCCGGAGCCGCCGCCTCACGCGCGGCGAGCGCCTCCAGGACCCGGATGCGGTCGTCGAGCGCGCGGGCGCGGCGGAGGCGGTCGATCGCGCGCCGCCGCGCCGTCGTGGTCAGCCACGCGCCCGGGTTGTCCGGGACGGCACCGTTGCCGGTGCCCCACGTGGCCGCCGCGACGGCGTAGGCGTCCTGCAGCGCGTCCTCGGCCAGCGCGAAGTCCCCGCCGACGTGACGGATGAGCGTCGCGATGATCCGGCCGCCCTCCTCGCGGGCGACGCGGTCGAGGACGGCCGGCCCGTGCACGCCCTAGCCGAACACCATCACGGGCCGGACCTCGACGGAGCCGTAGCTCGTGTTCGGGGCGCGCTGCGCCCAGGACAGGGCGGCGTCGAGGTCCGGGACGTCCAGGACGTAGAAGCCGCCGAGGATCTCCTTGGTCTCCGCGAACGGGCCGTCGACGGTGAGCGTCTCGCCGCCGCGGCTGCGGACGGTCGTGGCGGTCTGGGTCGGCTGCAGGGCCTCGCCGGCGACGTGGACGCCGGCCTCGCGCATGGCCTCGGTGTAGGTGTTCCAGGCCGCGTGACCGTTCTGCCCCTCGGGGCTTGCGGGGTCGGGGGCGGCGGACGGGTCGACGTAGATGAGCAGCATGTACTGCACGGGAGCCTCCGATCATGGCGCCGGCGCGTCGGATGCGCCGGCTGGTTCGTCGGGACGAC
>JAXDGY010000026.1:0-6179 GCA_034664785.1 Solirubrobacteraceae bacterium | reverse complement strand
GGTCCGATCGTTGCCAATGGCCGCCTGTGGGGCGTCATCGCCGCCTCGTCCAAGAGCGCCACGCCGTTTCCTCCCGGCACGGAGTCGCAGATCGCCGAGTTCACGGAGCTCGTGGCGACCGCGATCGCGAACACCGAGGCGCGGACGGAGGTGGCGGCATCCCGCGCGCGGATCGTGACGGCGACCGACGACGAGCGCCGGCGCGTCGTCCGCGATCTGCACGACGGCGCGCAGCAGCGCCTCGTGCACACGATCATCACGCTCAAGCTCGCGCGGGGGGCCAGGCCGAACGACGGCGAGTCGGCGGACGCGCTCGTCGCCGAGGCGCTCGATCAGGCCGAGCAGGCCAACGCCGAGCTGCGCGAGCTGGCGCACGGCATCCTGCCCCCGGTGCTGGCCCGCGGCGGACTGCGGGCCGGCGTCGACGCGCTCGTGTCGCGCGTGCACGTGCCCGTCGACGTGGCCGTGGCCGGCGAGCGGTTTCCGGCCGAGATCGAGGCCAGCGCCTACTTCGTCGTGGCCGAAGCGCTCACGAACGTCGTCAAGCACTCACGCGCCCGGAGCGCGGAGGTCAGCGCGCGGGTCGAGGACGGCGTGCTGCACCTCGACGTACGGGACGACGGCGTCGGCGGCGCCCGGCCCGACGGCACCGGCCTGCTCGGGCTCACCGACCGCGTCGCCGCGCTGGGAGGCCGGCTGCGCGTCGAGAGCCCCCCGGGCCGAGGCACGCGGATCGTCGCCACGCTGCCGCTCTGATTCACGCGAACCAACGCGACTGCACGCGCCGCACCGCCGCCACCACGTCGGCCACGCGGTCGTCGGCGGGCCCCCTGGCGGCGCGCACAGCCGCCTCGTCCACCCACGGGTCGGTCACGCCGCCGTCCTCGCCGGCCAGGCCCTCGAGCACGCCGAGGAGGCAGAACGGGTTGTACACGGGGCTGTAGCCGCCCTCCGTGCTCACCACGACCCGGCCGCCGGCGACTTCGTCCGCGAGCGATGCCACCCGGCCGGCGAGGGCGCGGAACCCGGCGGCCGAGACCAGCATCCGGCCGGTCGGGTCGAACGCCGAGGGATCCTGTCCGGCGGCGACGAGGATCAGATCGGGCTGGAAGCCGCGCACGATCGGCGCCACGATCTCGTCGAAGGCGAGCAGGTAGCCGGCATCCGTGGTCGCGGGCGGCAGAGGAACGTTGACCGTGCAGCCCTCTGCGCGCCGGCCGCCGGTCGACCCCACGTCGCCGGCGTGGGCGGGGTACCAGTCGCGCTGGTGCAGCGAGACCGCGAGGACATCGTCGCGGTCCCAGAAGATCCGCTCGGCGCCGTTGCCGACGTGGACGTCCCAGTCCACGATCGCCACGCGCTCCGCGCCGCGAGCGAGGGCTCGCTCGGCGCCGCACGCCAGGTTGTTGAGGTACGTGGAGGCGATCGCCCGGTCGGGCTCCGCGTGGTGTCCCGGCGGCCGCGCGTGCACGAGCGCGCGCGGCAGGCGGCCGGCGAGGACGGCGTCGACGGCGGCAAGCACGCCGCCGACCGTGAGGCGGGCGGCATCCCAGGTCGCCGGCGTGACCGGGGCGTACTCGCCGTCCCACGGACCGCCGGCGCCCGCCCGGCGCAGTCGGTCGAGGTACTCGGGGGTGTGGACCGCGAGGAGCGCCTCCTCCGGCGCGGCAACGAGCTCGATCGGCACGAGCGAGGTCTTCAGGGAGCTTCGCTGAACGAGCTCGTGCGCCTGTGCGGTGAGCACGGCGTGCGACACGTTCGCGGTGCCCAGCGGGAACGGCCGCCCTGCGATCTCGAGGACCGTGGGGGGCGGGTCGTGAGCGAGCAGGCGAGGGGAGTAGGCGTACCCGAGCACGACAGCTCCGCGGGGGACGGCACTAGCGTCTCCAGGACCGCAACCGGTCGAACCTGGTGTCCCATGGTCGAGCCGCCTCTGGCCCCTCGCGCTCTCCAGCAGAGCGTTCGTCGTGTGCTCCAATGACGTGTTGGAGACCCGGTGGCGACGCCGACCCGTCCGATGGCGACGATCAGCCTCACCTTCGACAACGGCCCTGAGCCTGGTGTCACCGACGTCGTACTCGACACGCTGGCGTCGCGCGACGTCCGCGCGGCCTTCTTCGTCGTGGGGAGCAAGCTCGAGCGCGACGCAGGCCTGCGGTGCGCCCGCCGCGCCGCAGGCGAGGGCCATCGCGTCGGCAACCACACCTACTCCCACCGCGAGCCTCTGGGCCTGCTGGACCCCGAGGCCTCGCGCGCCGAGATCGCCCGCACCCAGGAGCTGCTCGACGGCTTCGTCACCGAGCGGCTGTTTCGCCCCATCGGGGGGGCCGGCCAGGAAGGCGAGCTCGGCGACCAGCTCCTGAGCCCCGCGGCCCGGGACCTGCTGATCGCCGAGGGTTTCACCGTCGTCCTCTGGAACGTGGTGCCGCGGGATTGGGAGCAGCCGCACGGGTGGGTCGACGTCGCGCTCGAGCGCTGCCGCCAGACGGACCATGCCATCGTCGTCCTCCATGACATCCCGGGGGGAGCGATGGCGCATCTGCCCGCCTTCCTCGACAGGGCGATCGACGAAGGCGCGCACTTCACGTCGGACTTCCCGCCGTCGTGCGTGGTGCTCGAACGCGGCGTACCGCGGGGCGCCCTGGACGCGTACGTGCGCGCGACCGCGTAGGTGAGCAGAGGAGCAGCGATGTCCGTGCCGCAGACGAACCCCGAACCGCCGTTTCGCGTCCTGCGCGCCAGTCACGCCAGCTTCACGTCTCGGGACCTCGCGAAGAGCCGCGAGTTCTACACCGAGGTGCTCGGGCTCGTGGTGAGCGACGAGGACGACGACACGCTCTACCTGCGCGGGCTCGAGGAGCGGGCGCATCACAGCCTGACGATCAAGCACACCACCGACGAGCCGGCCTGCCTGCGCATCGGCATGCGTGTCCAGGACGACGAGCAACTGGAGCGCGCCAAGCACACCTTCGAGCAGCACGGCCTGCCGTGTCGCTGGGCGGACGAGCCCTTCCAGGGTCACACGCTGCACACCGTCGACGTCGTGGGGACCCCGCTCGAGATCGTCGCCTCGATGACGCATCAGCCGCGGCGCGACACGCAGGTGCAGACGCACAAGGGCGCGGCGTCCCGCCGCTTCGACCATCACCAGGTCACGGTGCCGGACGTCCACAAGGCAGCGGTGTTCTACAGCTCGCTCGGCTTCCGCATCGCCGACTACATGACGATGGGCGAGCACCCGGTCGGCGTCTTCCTGCACGTCAAGAACACGCCCTACGACCTTGTCTTCCTGGAGCGCGACGGACCGGCATGTCACCACTACGGCTACATCGTGCCGGATGTCCAGTCGATGCTGCGTGCGTGCGACACCATGGGCGAGCTCGGCTGGGGCGAGAACGTGGAGTTCGGCCCGGGCAAGCACTCCGTCGGCCATTCCTACTACGTCTACCTGCTCGACCCGGACGGGCACCGCGTCGAGCTGCTGCTGCCCCCGATCGTCTACATGGACGGCGACGACCCGCCGGTGAGCTTCGATGTGCGGACGGTCAAGAGCCCCCAGGTGGCCTGGGGCCTGCCGCCGCGCGCGTCCTGGTTCGCGCACCGCTCGCGCTTCCTCGATTGCGAGGTCACGCATCCGGCAGGCGGCAGCGGCGACGGCTTGACGCTCGAGCAGTACCTCGACGTCACCGGCATGCCCGGGGCGACAGATCGACGAGATCCAGGAGAGTGAGCATGGCCCGCGTTCCGTACCCCGAGCGAGACGAATACCCGACGCCCTACCTCGACGCCTATGACCGGATGCTGCGCGAGCGCGGCGACCCGCCACTCAACATCTTCGCGGCGCTCGCCAACATCCCGAACCTCCTGGACCCGCTCCTGACCTTCACGCGCGAGATGCGAGCGGGTGCCGTCATCGAGGCGCGGCTTCGCGAGCTCGCGATCATGACGGTCGCACTCACCACGGGGGCGACCTACGAGTTCGACCACCACTGGAACTCGGCGCTCGAAGCGGGGCTGCGCCGCGAGCAGCTCGAGCAGCTCGCGGACGCCGAGACCTCGGACGCCTTCGACGCCGGCGAGCGCGTCATCGTCCGCTACGCCCGCGAAGCCACCCTGGCGCTCGAGGTGTCCGACGCGACATGGTCCGCACTGCGCGAGCACTTCTCCGTGCGCGAGACGATGGACGTCGTGATGGCGGTCGCCTGGTACAACGCGGTCGCCCGCATGCTGCTGCCGCTGCAGATCGAGACCGAGGACTGGCACGAGCGGCGCTAGGCCGGATCGTTGCTCCCGAGTGCGCAGCGCCTCGGTCGAGCCCGTCTGCGTTCCGCGACGGGCGAGCGTCCCGCCGGCTACCCGGGTTGCTGGGCGGCGCGACCGCGGTCGGTGAGCCGCCAGCGCCCGTCTTCGCCCTCGACGGCGAGGCCGCGTGCGGCGAGCTCGCCGAGGCCGTCGCGAGCCGCGACCGCGCCGAGGCCCTCGGCGGCCGGGGCGCCGTCGGCGATCGCCTGGACCGTGTCGCGTTGCGGGTGCTCCATCAGGCTGCGCAGGACATACGCCGCCGGAGCGGTGAGGCCGATGGTCGACATGTCACCGGCATTAGGCCGCCGAGGACCGGCTTCCACCTTGCCGCGCCGGGGCGCCAGAGCACGTGTGCCCCAACGGACAGCCGCGCTCAGCCATCGGCGGGCGTCACGGGTCGCTGTGATGCGGCCGCTCCGGGGTCGAGGTCCGCCAGCGTGAGGCGGTGGCGGGGTGGAGCGTGGAGCACCTGGGTCGAGCGGACCTGCAGGTCCGCGTCGACGTGGAGCAGGTGTCCGGACTCGATGGCGCGCCAGCCAGCGTCCTCGTCCATGCGTTCGCTGGCGACGACGACTGCCGGGATCGTGGCAAGGTCGCCGGATCGGACGCGGATACTGCCGGCGGCGCTTGCGTGCTCGAGGTGGCGCGAGCCGGTCGGCCCGCCCGCGCCTCGTCGCAGGACGAAGAGCTCGTGGGTGTCGGGATAGCGCAACGCCCAGAGCGCGTCGGCGGTCACGAGCACCAGGTTCAGCGCGTAGACCGGGAGCTCCTCGGCGATCCACCGGGCGGCCGCCGCTATGCCGGCGCCCACATCGCCGGCCGCGGCTTCGGTCTCCTTGGTGATGAGCGCGAAGAAACGCTCGGAGTCGGTGTCCCCCTGCACCAGCGACCGATGGCCGGCGAGATGGTGGTCGAGGCGATCGAGGTCGCCGATCACGCCGTTGTGCGCGAACAGGCGC
Organism: Solirubrobacteraceae bacterium; assembly: GCA_034664785.1. Classification (GTDB taxonomy): domain Bacteria; phylum Actinomycetota; class Thermoleophilia; order Solirubrobacterales; family Solirubrobacteraceae; genus Paraconexibacter. Next base: position 918 of record JAXDGY010000026.1, on the reverse strand, counting down.
CCGGCCTGCTCGAACGGGTGCGTGTTGCGAGCCTCCAGGCCCCCGGTCGACGCGAAGCGGATGTGCGCGATGAAGGTTCGCGACCGGCGCTCGCGGGCCTCGTGGGCGAAGGCCCGGTCGGTGTAGGCGGCGATCGGGCGCTTGTCGACATGCGCGACCTCGTCGGCGCCGAACCAGCCGAGGCCCGTCCCGTCGGGCTCTCGCCGGCTCTGGGCCGCGAGGCTGTCCGGCGCTTCGAGCAGCCAGAAGCATGCGCTGGCAGCGCGTCGTCCAGCGGTCATCCCGAACAGCCGGCACATGGACCGACAGCATCACGGATCCCGCGAGACCAGCGCTCGCGGGCCCCGCGGGATCGGACGCTGCTACCCGGTTCCGCGCTTCACCGGAGGAGTCTGGCCGCTTCGGCCAGGCCGGGCAGCACGAGCGGGATCATGCCGGCGGCCGCGACGGTGATGGTGAACACGAGACGCTTCATGGTGAACCTCCGTGGGACGCTAGGAAGCCGAGAGCGTCCTACTGAACCGTCGCTGACGCCAGCCCCCCTAGGGGTGGACCCAGCGGAACCTGCGCCGGCCGCAGAGCGCGCAACCCGGAGGCTGCGTCTCACCGGCTCCCCGCGTCGGCCAACGCCGATCGCCGCGTCGAAACCGGACTCAGCGCGGCGGCTCAGGCTCGCGCGGCCGCGATCAGCGCGTCGGCCACCCGGGCGGCGGGGCCGTCGAGCGCGCCGGGCCGGCGCGCGAGGACGAGTCGCCGCGTCTCCTGCGGCTCTCCCCGCACGGCGACGACCGTGACGCCGTCGGGCAGCACGTCGAGGACGACCGGGGCGAGCGTCGTGATGGCCAGCCCGGCGGCCACGATCTGGAGCTTGGCCAGCCAGTCGCGCACGATGTAGCGGACGTTCGGGCGCTCTGCGAG
>JAXDGY010000025.1:0-10944 GCA_034664785.1 Solirubrobacteraceae bacterium | reverse complement strand
CCGACCGCAGGACTGGCTCTCCAACGAGGCGGGACTTCCGATCACGGAGCTGATCCCGGCCGCAGTTGCCGCCGGCTTCCGCGGGCTGTGGGTCGATCAAGCAGGCTACGGAGACGGCGGTACGGCGGTGACTGATCAGATCGCGGAGGTCGTCGGGATCGACAATGCGATGCTGAGTGACGACAAGCGTCTGGTGGTGTTTGACCTGTCTCCCTACGCGAGGAGACTCGACAGGCTGACTGTCGCTGGGAACCGACGGGTGGCCGCGCAGGCGCTGGTGCGGCCCGCGGTGGCGCAGTTCGGACCGGGCTTCTATCAGGAGGAGTCGGACGGCACTAACGCGTTCCACTGGGCTCGCCGCAGGTCGACACTGACGCTGGCGAACCCACTGACGACAGCACGCCGGGTGACGTTCCGTGCAACGCTGCGCGGCGGCGTTGACGGCAACAACGCCGCCACCGTGGTGTGGCCCGACGGAGCGCGGCAACGGCTGCTCCTGCGTGGTCCCGTCAATCTGAGGAGGACGCTTCGGCTCCCGACTGGCTCGTCGACGGTCCGGTTCGAATACAACGGGCCGGCCGCGACGACCCCGACCGACGCCCGCGACCGCCGCCTCCAGGTCGTCAATCTGACCGTCACGGACCTCGCCCTCCAGCGCCTCGAGCGCGATGCGCAGCGGTGACCGGCGCGTCGATCGCGATCGTCGCGCCTGCTCCCGTTCCGCCCGCGATCGGTGGGGCCGAGCGGCTCTGGTGGGGGCTGACCGAGTTCGTCAACCGTCACTCCGAGCACCAGGCCGAGCTGATCAAGCTCCCCACGCCCGAGCGGGACGTGTGGGAGATCGTCGACGGCTACAAGCGGTTCAGCCGGCTCGACGTCTCGGGCTACGACGTCGTCGTCACCGGCAAGTACCCGGCCTGGATGCTGGAGCACGACAACCACCGCGTCTACCTCCTGCACCGGCTGCGAGGGCTGTACGACACCTACCACCTCACCGGCCTGCCGACCGACGTGGCGAGCGAGGACCCCGACGTCCAGGCGCTGCTGAAGCTCCTCGACGCGCACGAGGGCGAGCGCGACGCGCTCCCCGAGATCTTCGCGCGACTCGGTGCGCTCGAGGCCCGCCGCAAGCCGCTGGCCCCCGACCTGCTCGCGCTCCCAGGCCCGTTCGTCCGGCGCATCGTGCACTTCTTCGACCGGATCGCGCTCTCGCCCCATGCCGTGCACCAGTTCGCCACGCTCTCCCACGCGGTCGCCCAGCGCCCCGGCTACTTCCCAGCCGGAGCCGACGTGCGCGTGGCGCACCCGATGACCCACCTGCAGGGGCTGCGCCCCAAGGGCAGCCGGCACCTCCTGGCGGTCAGCCGGCTCGACGCGCCCAAGCGCCTCGGTCTGGTCGTCGAGGCGATGCGCCGCTCCAGCGCCCGCCTCCCGTTGCTCATCGCCGGCACCGGCCCGGAGCACGACCGGCTGCAGCAGCTGATCGCCGGCGACGAGCGCATCCGCCTGCTCGGCTACGTCAACGACGACGAGCTGGTGAGCCTCTACAACGACGCGCGCGCGGTCGTCTTCACCCCCGACCGCGAGGACTTCGGCTTCATCGCGCTCGAGGCGATGCTCGCCGGCAAGCCGGTCATCACGACGCACGACGCCGGGGGACCGACCGAGCTGGTGCAGGACGGCGTCAGCGGCCGGATCGTCGACCCCGACGCGGCGTCGCTCGCCGCCGCGCTCGACGACGTCGGCGGGAGCCGCCGCCGGGCCCGCCGGATGGGCCGGGAGGCGCAGCGCCGGGCGCAGCACATCACCTGGAAGGCCGTCGTCGATGCCATCCTCGCGCCGTGAGCCGCCCCGCCGCCCGCCGCCCGCGTGTCGCCGCCGCCGCGACCTTCCCGTTCTTCCCGCCCCAGGGCGGCGGTCAGCTGCGCGTCTGGCACCTCTACCGCCAGCTCGCCCGCCACGCCGACATCACCGTCGTCTGCCTGACCGACTACGGCAAGCCGGCCCGCGAGCGGGAGGTCGCCCCAGGCCTGTTCGAGTGGCGCGTGCCGATGGCGCTGGCCCACGACACCGAGTTCTGGCGCCTGTACCGCGAGACGGGCGCGTCGATGACCGACGTCTCGTTCCCCGAGCTGCACCGACTGACCCCGGCGTACGGGGAGGCGGTGCAAAGAGCGACCGCCGGCGCGGACCTGCTGATCGCGTGCCACCCCTACACCGCGCCGCTGCTGCTCGACGCGGCCCCCGGCGTGCCGCTCTGGTACGAGGCCCAGGACATGGAGTGGGACCTCAAGGGCAACACGCTCCCCGAGCACGAGATCAAGCAGCACTACGTCGACCTCACGCGCGCCACCGAGGCCACCGCCTGCGACGCCGCCGAGCTCGTCATCGCCTGCTCCGACGCCGACGCCGCGCGCTTCGCCGAGGTCTACGGCGTCGACGACGCCCGCCTCCGCGTCGCCCCCAACGGCGTCGAGGTGGCCGCCGTGCCGGTCACGACGACGCAGCAGCGGCGCGCCACGCACGACCGCCTCGGCATGCCCGTCGAGCAGCGCGGCCTGTTCCTCGCCAGCCAGCACGGCCCGAACAACACGGCGGCCTTCCGGCTGCTGGACCTCGCGCGCGAGTCCCCCGACCTGCGCTTCTGGATCGCCGGCAGCGTGTGCGACGTGCTGCGCGACCTCGAAGACGTCCCGGACAACGCCGAGCTCTTCAGCATCCTGCCCGACATGCACAAGGACACCCTCCTGGCGATCGCCGACGTCATGCTGAACCCGGTCGAGGAGGGGTCCGGGACGAACCTGAAGACCTTCGAGTACCTGGCCAGCGGCGCTCCGCTGGTCTCGACGCCCAAGGGCCTGCGCGGCGCCGAGGTCCCCGAGGGGCCGGCGGTCGTGGTCGCCGACGTCGACGACTTCCCCGCCGCCATGCGCCAGGTCGCGGCCACCGACGCCGGGGCGCTCGACGCCCACGCCGCGGCACTGCGCGCGGCGGTGGCCCGCCGCTACGATTGGCAGGCGATCGTCGATCGCCTGCTCGCCGATCCCGCCGTCCGCGAGCGGCTGTCCCCGAAGGCCGTCGACGCCGCCTGATGCGCTTCTGCACCGCCGCCACCAGCACCCAGCTGCCCGAGACGCGCGAGCTCGCGGCGGCCCTCGCCCGCGTGCACCCCGACGCCCCGCGCCTGGAGGCGCTGGTCATCGGCCCCCACGCCGACGACGAGCCGTTCGACGTCCTGGAGCCCGCGTCGCTGGAGCTCCCGGGCTGGTCGGAGATCGTCCAGGACGCCTCGCTGGACGAGCTGGTCGAGCGCGTCCGGCCGCTGCTGCTGCGCCACCTGCTGCGCCACCACGACGAGCCGGTCGTGCTGCTGTCGCCGGCGGTCGAGGTGCTCGGCCCGCTGACGGCGCTCGGGGACGCCCTCGGCCGCGCGGCGATCGCGATCGTCCCGCGGGTCCCCGAGGGCCTGCCCGCCGACGCGCTGATCCCCGGCGCCACTGAGATCGGCTACTGGGGCCAATACGACCCCGGCTGCCTCGCGCTGCGACCGGGCTCGGACGCCCAGGCCATCCTCGGCTGGTGGGAGGAGCGCGCCTCGCAGGGCGATCTCGCCGGCTTCACGCTCGGCAACATCCTGGCCTCGTTCACCGACCTCGTCGCCGTCGTCGACGACCGGGGCATCGACGTGAGCGGCTGGAACCTCCACCAGCGAGCCCTCTCCAAGGCGGAGGACGGCACGCTCCTGGCCTCGGGCCGCCCGCTCGTCCTCTTCAACTTCGAGGGCTTCCGCGCCGACCGCCCCTACTGGCTGCGCGACGACTTCACGCGCGTCCGGGTCCTCGACGACCCGCTGCTGACCGAGCTCTGCGCCGACCGCGCGCGGCGCCTGCTCGAGCACGGGTGGCTGCCGCCGCGCGCCCTGGAGCACACGCGCCAGCGCCTCACCAACGGCGTCGCCTACAACGAGCGCCTCAAGCGCCTGCACGCCCGCGCGCTCGCCTCCGGCTTCGACATCCCCGACCTCTCGACGGAGGCGGGCACCGACGCGCTGATGTCCTACGCGCGCGGGAAGGTCAACGAGCTCGTGGCCGACGGCGTCTCGCGCTACCTGCATGACGTCTACCTCGCCCGCCCGGACCTCCATGCCGCCTTCCCCGACCTCGCGGGGGACGACGGGGAGCGCTTCCTGCGCTGGGCGTGGGAGTGGGGCATCGACGAGCTCGGCCTCACGCCCGAGCTGCTCGAGCCGCTCCCCGGCGCCGAAGGCACCCGCACGACCCTCGCCGCCAGCAGCAACGGCGCCGGCCCCTCCGCCGCTGCGGGCCTCTCCGTCGAGGCCCTCGGCTACTTCGACGGCAACCTCGGCCTCGGCCAGGCCGCCCGCGGCTACACGGACGCGCTGCGCGCCGCGGGGATCCCGGTCGCCACGCGCAACGTGACGGCGATGATCCCGGCGGTCCCCGGCCGCGAGCTGACCGAGCGCGCCCCCGAGCGCGAGTTCGAGCGCGGCGAGGACCTGCCCGACGCCGCGGTCAGCCTGATCTGCCTCAACGCCGACCAGCTCATCACCTTCACGCGCGAGGAGGGCCCGGTCATCCCCGTCGAGCGCTTCCGCATCGGCCTGTGGGCGTGGGAGACCGACGCCGTGCCGGACCGCTGGAAGGACGCCTACCAGCACGTCGACGAGATCTGGACCTACTCGCGCTTCACCGCGGACATCCTGGCGGCGGTCTCGCCGGTGCCCGTCGTCGCGATGCCGCTGCCCGTCGTGGCGCCCGACCCTGCGGGCGAGCCGGCCCCCGACGCCCTGCCCGACGGCTTCCTGTTCCTGCTGACGCTCGACCTCTTCTCCACGATCGAGCGCAAGAACCCGGTCGGCGTCATCGAGGCGTTCAAGCGCGCGTTCGCCCCCGGCGAGGGCCCGCGCCTGGTCATCAAGACGATCAACGCGGACAAGCGCCCCCGCCAGCTCGACGCGCTCCGGCACGCCATCGGCGACCGCGACGACATCGTGGTCTTCGACGCCGCGCTCAGCCCGGCCCAGCAGGCGGCGCTGCTCGACCGTGCCGACTGCTTCGTCTCGCTGCACCGCTCGGAGGGCTGGGGGCTCGGCCTGGCCGAGTCGATGGCCCTCGGCAAGCCCTGCATCGCCACCCGCTACTCGGGCAACCTCGACTTCATGACCGAGGAGAACTCCTACCTCGTGCGCGCCTCGGTGACCACGGTGGGCGCCGAGACGGAGATCTACCCCGCCGACGGGCGCTGGGCCGAGCCCGACCTCGACCATGCCGGGGAGCAGATGCGCCGGGTCTTCGACGACCCCGCCCACGCGGCGGAGGTCGGCGCCCGCGGCCAGGCCGACGTCCTCGAGCAGCTCGCCCCGGCCCGCATCGGCCGGCAGCTGCGCGAGCGCCTCGAGGTCGTCGTCCCGCTGAAGCAGGCCAGGGTCGCCGAGGCCGCCAAGGCGGCCGCGCAGGCGGAGGCCGACGGCCTGCAGTCGATCCTCGACGGGCTCGGGACCGACCCGCTGCGGCGGATGGTCGCCGCAAGCCGCGTCGACGCCGTGCGCGGCCTGCGCACGACGGTGCAGGGCCACCTGGAGCACCGCGACGCGCTCGTGCGCGATCTGGTGACCGCTGTGGAGGACCTCCGCGCCGAGATCGACGGCGTCCGCGGCGAGGCGCGCCGCGCCCGTTCCGGGTCCGCCCAGCTCGAGCGCCGCCTGCACGAGGCCGAGGAGCTCCTGCGCCGCGAGCGGGCCGAGCGTCTGGAGACGACGCCGGTGAATCTGCCTGAGCGGCTGGAGGAGCTCAGCCGGCTCTCCGAGGCCAGCCGCGCGGTCCCGTTCCAGGAAGGCGACGCCGTCGGCGTCCGCGAGGTCCCGGTCGCCGGTCGCGTCATCGGCTTCGACCGGCCGCTGGCGGGCGTCGGCGCCGACGGCGCGTACGTCGCCTTCGAGGACGCCTTCCGCGGCGACGCCGAGCGGGTCCGCGAGCTGCAGCGCGTCTATGAGGACCTCCTGGGCCCCGACGCGTCGCCGGTGCTCGAGCTCGGCTGCGGGCGCGGCGAGCTCGTCGCGCTGCTGCGCGACGCGGGCCTGCAGGTCATCGGCACCGACCCCGACGCGGGCATGGTCCGGGCCTGCCACGAGCGCGGCCTGACCGACGTGCGCCAAGCCGACGCCCTGGAGGCGCTGCGGGCGGTGGACGACGGTAGCCTCGGCGTGGTCATCGCCATGCAGGTGATCGAGCACATCCCCTACGGGGAGCTGATGGAGATCCTGGCCCTCGCGCGGACCAAGCTGCGGCCCGGCGGCCGCCTCGTGGTCGAGACGGTCAACCCCCACGCCGCCCATGCGCTGAAGGCCTTCTGGGTCGACCCGACCCATCAGCATCCGCTCTTCCCGGAGGTCGTCCTCGAGCTGTGCCGCGTGCACGGCTTCGCCGAGGGCTTCTTCTTCTTCCCGAACGGGACGGGCGACGCCGAGCACGACCGCTTCTCAGCTGACGCCTACACGGTCGTGGCCACGGCCGGCGACTGAGCCATGCGCCGGCGGCTGGAGATCTCCCCCGAGCGCTACCGGCTGATCGCCAACGTCGCGGTCGTCTCGCTGGCGCTCATCGTCTTCACCGGCGCCGCGGTGCGCCTGACGGGCTCGGGCCTCGGCTGCCCGACGTGGCCGAAGTGCACGCAGGACAGCCTGCACTCGAACCTCCAGACGCACGGCCTGATCGAGTTCGGCAACCGCGTGCTGTCGGGGTTCGTCGGCCTCGCCGCCATCGCCGCGGGCCTGCTCGCCTTCTTCCGCAAGCCGTTCCGGCGCGACCTCGCGCTCATCGGCGTCCTGCTGCCGCTCGGCGTCGTGGCGCAGGCGGTGCTCGGCGGGCTGTCGGTCCGCTACCACCTCAAGCCCGGCTTCGTCATGGGCCACTACGCCCTGTCGATGGTGATCCTGATCGCCTGCGTCGGGCTGTGGTGGCGGGTGCGCGAGGAGCCCTTCGTCGACGTCCCCGGCGGTGACCGCGCCACGGTGCTCGCCGTCCGCGGCCTGTTCGTGCTCGGCGGCTTCGCCGTGCTGGCCGGGACCGCGGCCACGGCCGCCGGGCCGCACGCCGGCGGGTCGGGGACGGGCGACGTCGTCAACCGCCTGACCTTCAAGGGCTCCGACACGCTCTCGTTCGTCGTGCACGCCCACTCCTACATCGTCACGACCTGGGGCCTCGCGACGATCGCGACGTGGTGGCTGGCCCGCCGGCGCAACGCGATCCCCGCCCTGCAGACGACGCTCACGCGGCTCGCCCTGCTGCTCGCGCTGCAGGGCGTCGTTGGCATCATCCAGTACCAGCTCGAGCTCCCGTCGGAGCTCGTCTGGATCCACGTCGTGCTGGCGACGTTGACGTGGGTCGGCCTGATCCGCGCCTACGCGGAGGCGGGGCCGCTGCCGCCGCGGGCCCGGCCGGCCGGCGCCGCGCCGGGCGACGCCGGGCGGCCCGACGGTGCAGCGCACCGCCAGGCCGCCGGGGTCCCCTAGCGCCTTACGCCGGCACGGACGGCGAGCGCGCGGGCTCGAGGGCGACCTCGAGGACCTCGCCCACCGTCATGACCGGGTGGAACGTCATCTGCTCGGCGACGTCCGCGGGGACGTCGTCCAGGTCGCCGCGGTTGCGCTCGGGCAGGACCACGTCGGTCAGGCCCGCGGCGTGCGCGGCGAGCACCTTCTGCTTCAGGCCGCCGATCGGCAGGACCCGGCCCTGCAGCGTGACCTCGCCGGTCATGCCCACCGTGTGGCGGACGGCGCGGCCCGTCAGCAGGGACGCGAGCGCCGTCGTCATGGTGACGCCCGCGCTCGGCCCGTCCTTCGGGATCGCGCCCGCGGGGACGTGCACGTGGAACTCGCGGTCGGTGAACGCGTCCTCGGAGATGCCGAGCTCGGCCGCGTGCGCCCGGACGTAGGTCAGGGCGATGCGCGCGGACTCCTTCATGACGTCCCCGAGCTGGCCGGTCAGGGTCAGCCCGCCGGTGCTGCCCGGCATGGCGTTGGCCTCCACGAAGAGGACGTCGCCGCCCGTGCCGGTCACCGCGAGGCCGGTGGCCACGCCCGGGACCGCGGTGCGGGCCGCCGCCTCCTGGAAGACCTTCTGGCGCCCGAGCGCGTCGCGCACGAGGTCCAGGTCGATCATCACGGGCGCCGTCGCGGTGCCCGAGGCGATCTGCGTCGCCGTCTTGCGCAGCAGCGTCCCGAGCTCGCGCTCGAGGTTGCGGACGCCGGCCTCGCGGGTGTACTCGGCCACGAGGGTCCCGAGCAGCTCGTCGCTGACGGTCACCTCGTCCTCGCGCAGCCCGTTGCGCTCGCGCTGGCGCGGCCACAGGTAGTCACGCGCGATGGCGACCTTCTCAGCGACGGTGTAGCCGTCGAAGCGGATGACCTCCATGCGGTCGAGCAGCGGGCCGGGGATCGTCTCGGCCTGGTTGGCCGTGGCGATGAAGACGACCTCGGAGAGGTCGAGCTCCACGTCGAGGTAGTGATCGCGGAACGTCGAGTTCTGCGCGGGGTCGAGGACCTCGAGCAGCGCCGAGCTGGGGTCGCCGCGCCAGTCGGCGCCGACCTTGTCGACCTCGTCGAGCAGGATCACCGGGTTCATCGTCCCGGCGTCGCGCAGGGCCCGCACGAGGCGGCCCGGCAGCGCGCCGATGTAGGTGCGCCGGTGCCCGCGGATCTCCGCCTCGTCGCGGACGCCGCCGAGCGACATGCGGACGAACTTGCGGCCCATGGCGCTGGCGATCGACTCGCCGATGGAGGTCTTGCCGGTCCCGGGGGGGCCGATGAGCGTGAGGATCGCGCCGGCGCGCTTGTCGGCGGCGATGCCGCGCTCCTCGCGCAGCTTCTTCACCGCGACGTACTCGACGATGCGGTCCTTGACGTCCTCCAGCCCGGCGTGGTCGCCGTCGAGGACCTCACGGGTGTGCACGGGGTCGAGCGTCTCGTCGGAGCGCTCGCTCCACGGCACCGAGGTCAGCCAGTCCAGGTAGGTCCGGATCATCTGGCCCTCGCCGCCGTCGCCGGCCCGCTCCAGGCGGGACAGCTCGCGCTCGGCCTGCTCGCGCACCGCCTCCGGCATGCCGGACTCCGCGATCTTGGTGCGGTACTCGTCCGACGCGGTGCCGTCGTCCTCGCCGAGCTCCTTGCGGATGGACTCCATCTGCTTGCGCAGCAGGTACTCGCGCTGCTGCTTCTGGGTGCCCGAGTCCACGTCGTCGCGGATCTTCCGGCGCAGCTGCAGCTCGGTGAGCCGCTCGCGCTGGAACTCGAGGGCGAGCGCCAGGCGCTCGGTGACGTCGAGGGCCTCGAGGACGCGCACCTTCTGCTCGAAGGACAGGTCGGGCGCGTAGCCCGAGGTGTCGGCGAGCGCGCCGGGCTCGGTGATGGCCCGGACCCAGGCGGCGATGCGCCCGTCGTCCCCGCGGAGCTCGAGGAGCTCCTCGACCACGGCGCGGTACTCGCGGGTCAGGTCGCGGGTGCGGCCGTCGACCGGCTCGTCGTCGGGGTGCTCGGTGACCTCGACCAGCAGCTGGCCGGGGCGGGAGGGATCGGCCTGCGCGGCGCCGATCACGCCGCGGGCGACGCCGGACAGCACGGCGCCGCGGGCGCCGCCGGGCAGGCGGACGCGGTCGGTGACATCGGCGATGGTGCCGACGGCGGCGTACTCGCCGTCGTGGCGGGGGACGAGGACGACGCGCTCGGCGTCGCCGACGTCGACGGGAAGGGTGACGTCCATCGTGGGGAAGACCACGGTGTCGTCGAGGGGGATGAGCAGCAGCTGGGCGGACACGAAGACCAGACCTTTGTCGACCTCAATGGTTGAGGACGCAACGATAGCAACAGATCTCAGTCCGCCCGACGAAGATACGAAGGACCCTCCGCCTGCCCGGATGCGTGTCGTCACACGGTGGCTGCATCGGCGGGACGGCGTTCCGTCCGCGCGGTCCGTACTCTCCAGCGCTGCACGAGATCACCACGCCGAGTCCCCACCGCACCTGCGGCGGGGAGCGGGGGAACCAACGGCAGCGGCTCAGGTCGCGGCCATGGGGCGAATCACCGGCACAGCCCGGTGTAGCGCACGTCCAGCGCGAGCCCGACAGCTAACCCCGTAGGCGACGAGACGAACGAAGGAGCACACGTGCGCCCACGCCACGACCTGTCCGACCCCACCCCCTGGCGGCGATCGCTGCGCGCGTCGCAGGCCCGCCGTGCCGCGGCGGCGAAGCACCGCCGCCGCAGCACCCGCTCCCGCGGCGCCGTCACGGCCGCGATGCTCGGCCTGTCCGTCCTCGCCACTGGGGCGATGGCCGAGCCGGCCTCCAAGCCCGCCAGGGCCGCGAGCTCCGCGGCGGCGGCCGGCACCACGCAGGCGGCGCAGGCCGCGCTCGGCATCACCGCGGACGGCATCGCGGGGCCGCAGACCCGGCGCGCCGTCAAGCGCTTCCAGCGCAGCCAGGGGTTCCCGGTGACGGGGACGCTGACCTCGCAGACGCTGGCGGCGCTCGGCGTGCAGCCCGACACCGCGACCGCCGCCGACCCGTCGGCCGCCTCCACCGCCGCGCAGTCCGCCGGCGCGCCCGCGCTGCTCGAGTCCATCGCGCTGTGCGAGTCGGGCGGCGACCCGACCGCGGTCTCCCCGTCGGGTACCTACCGCGGCAAGTACCAGTTCTCCCGCGCGACGTGGAAGGCGCTCGGCGGCTCGGGCGACCCGGCCGCCGCGCCCGAGTCCGAGCAGGACGCCAAGGCCGAGCAGCTCATGGCCGAGCAGGGTCCGTCGGCCTGGCCAAGCTGCTCCAAGCAGGTCGGCGCGGCCTGATCCGCGACGGCGCGGCGCGGGCGTGGCCCGCGCCCCGCCCGCCGCCGGCTGCCTTCAGGCCGCCTTGACCGTCTCGCGCGCCGGCTCG
>JAXDGY010000024.1:0-6692 GCA_034664785.1 Solirubrobacteraceae bacterium | reverse complement strand
CGGACCAGGACGTAGACGGCGTCGTCGCCGAAGTGCTGGTGGTACTTGGCCGAGGCCTTGTAGGTCGGGCTGGACCGGCTGACGAACGTGTCCGTCGCCGAGGACGGCTGCAGCTGCAGCGCCGCGGCCGCCCCGAGCAGCGCGAGCACGACCACCCCAGCTCCCGTCGCGAGCGGCCGGCGGGCGGCGAGGGCCATGACGGCGGCCAGCGCGCGGGCGATCACGCCACCACCCTAGCCACGCTCCCGGCCCGGGCGCGCCGCATCCCGCGCCCGGCGCGCGGGCCGCGCCTCACCCGCCCGTGGCGCCGGCCGCCGAGGCGGTGACCTGCGGGAACTGGGTCGTCCTGCCGTTCACGGTGAACGGCCCCTGCTTCTTGCACGGCGGGGCGATCTCCGCAGCCGCCGAGGTGTCCGTGGTGCCCAGGACCTTCTGGAGCTGCTCGGTCAGCGACGGGCCGAGGAACGTGCTGATCGGGCCGAGCCCGCCGGCCAGGGTGGGAAGCGCGCCCGCGTTGCAGCTGCGGTCGTCGAAGACCTGCAGGCCGTTGGCCAGGTTGTTGAACGAGCCGGACGGCGGGTAGGGGTTGTTCCTGTTCGTGGCCAGGCGCTTGGGGTAGGCCGCGAGGTTCTCGAGGTTCAGCGGGTTGGACGTGCGCAGGTAGTGGACCTTCGGGTCGCTCGGGCCGCCGCCGGGCGGCGTGCTGGCGGCCTGCGTCGCCGCGGTCGAGTTCGCGAAGAACGGGCCGAGCTCGGTCTTGTAGCGCCCGAGGAAGTCGAGGATCGGGTTGAGCTGCGTGAGCGTCGGGTCGAGCTGGCCGAGGAACGGCTTGAGCTCGTCGAGCAGGGCCTGCGTGGCGGGCAGCCCCTTCTTCGACGCCGTGATCGCCGGGTCGAGGTCGCGGAAGAGCGCCTTGAGGTCCGGCGCCGTGGCCGACAGCTCCTGCAGCGTGGGCGAGAGCTGGCGGGCCGCCGGCCGCAGCTGGCTGATGAGCGGATCGGTGTTCTTGGCGAACGTGGTCAGGCGCTTGACCGTCCGCTCGGACTCCTTCTCGAAGGTGGGCAGCGCCTGGAAGGTCTGGGCCAGCTCCTGGTTGCGCTTCGCCGTCGTCGAGAAGACCGTGTTGGAGTTCTTGATGAGCCCCTGCAGCTGCCCGTCGCGCTCGGACAGCGCGTTGAACACCACGCCCGTGTTGCTGACGAGCTTGCGGACCGCCCCGGACTGCGACTCCAGGATCTGCAGCAGGGTCGTCGTGTCCGCCGCGAACGGCGGGAGGTTGCCCAGCGCGTCGTTGATGTCGCGGGCGCGGCCGTCCGTGGTCTGCGCGAAGGTCTGGATCCAGTTCTGGAACTCCGCCCGGGTCTTGGGGTCGAAGGCACGGAAGATCTCGTCCAGCTCGACGGTGGACGAGACCCTCCCGGCCGACAGCTGCCCGTTCTCGGGCACCCACCCGGCGCGGCGCCCGTTGCCCGGCGTGAGCTCGACGTAGGTCTCCCCCAGCAGCGTCTTCTGGCGCAGGATCGCCTTGGCGTCCTTCGCCAGCGGGGCATAGCGGGCCTGGAGCTCGATGACCGCGGTCGAGCGCCCGGTGGCCTTGTCCGGCTGGATGTCCTTGACCTTGCCGACGGAGACGCCAGAGATCCGGACGTCGGCCTCCTTGGCCAGCTGCGTCGCCTCCCCGAAGGAGGTCTGGAAGCGGTAGCCCTTCGGCTTCAGCGGCGTCGAGCCGCCGAAGGCGAGCCACAGGTACAGCAGCAGCCCGAAGCACGACAGGGCGAAGCCCACCATCACGAGGATCCGGCCGACGCTGGGAGCCTGCTTGTTCATCTAGCCCTTGCCCTTCGGCGTCGCCGGGCCGGAGGCCGACCGCGTGCTCTTGGTGCTCGTGGCGCCGGCCGTCACCGGGCCGGTGACCGCGCCGGCCGGACCCGCGGTGGGGGCGCTGACGGGCGGGATGCTCGGGCACGCCTGGGTGGGCGGGTTGAGCAGGGCGGTGAGCAGGCCGAGTTGCGGGTTGGCCGCCTTCAGGCTCTGCAGCGTGGCCAGCCCGGAGCAGGAGACCTGCACGATGCCGTGGCGCACCGGCCCGTGCGCGTCGGCCGTGGCGAACAGCGTGTTGCCCGTGTGGTTGAGCCAGGAGGCCCAGAACAGGTAGGAGTCGTTGCCGTCGTTCGGCTTGTCGTAGGTCAGCTCGTTCAGCGTGGAGTTGAGGACCTTGAAGGTCGACGTCAGGTCCGGCGTCAGGCTCGCCAGGTTGCTCGCGGTCGGGCGCAGGTCCGCGACCACGGGGCGGACGTCGCGGGCGAAGGGCCGCAGCTGGTCGCGGATGACCGGAGTCGTGGCCTTCAGGAACGGCCGGGTCTGCTTCAGCGACGGGCCAAGGGCGCGGGCGGCCGGGCGCAGGTTCTGCAGTGTCGGACCGAGCGCCTTGGCCAGCTTGTCCGTCTTGCTGAGGCTCGTGCTCGCGGTCTTCAGCGTGTCCGGCAGCACGTCGAGGGCCTGGCGGAGGCTGGCGTCCTGGTTGGCGAAGGACTGGAAGACCGCGTTGGAGGAGTCGATGAGCTCGGAGAGCTGCTGGTCCTTGCCGGCGAGCGCCTCGGACAGCAGACGGAAGTTGTGGACCGTCCGCGTCACGTTCGCGCGGCGCTCGGCGAGCAGCTTGGTGACCTTCGCCAGGTCGCGGTTCGTCGGCTCGAAGCGCTTGAAGTCGGAGGCGAGCTGGCGGCCGTTGCCCTTCAGCGCCGTGCCGGCCCCGTTGAGCAGCAGCTGCAGGTAGGCGCGGGTGTCGCCGTCCAGGCCGGCGAGGACCTCGTCGAGGTTCACGTTGGCGAGCGTCTGGGACACCGGGATCGTCCCCGTGCCGTCCTTCGGCAGCTGGGGCGTCCGGTTCGAGCCGGGCGACAGCTCGAGGACCATGTCGTTCAGGCCGGTCTTGGGCCGGACGAGCACCGTGGCGTCGCGGTAGATCGTCGCGTACTTGCGCTGGATCTTCATGGTCACGACGGCCTGCCCGTTGACCAGGTCGACCTTGGAGATCTCGCCGACCGGCACGCCGGCGACGTTGACGGTCTGCCCCTGGCCCGGCGTGATCGACTGGGCCGTCGGGAGCTGCGCCTTGTAGCTGACGAAGTCGCTGCCGATCGCGGGGACCCAGTTGGGGAGGTGCAGGCGCTGGTTCTTGAGGATGTACCCGCTGACGAGCAGCGCGACGATGATCAGCCCGATGATCGCGACGAACGGCCGCGTGTAGGTGCGGATGGCCTTCTTCACGGCGTCCCGCTCCTCGTGGCCGTGCCGCCGCCGAGCGAGCCGAGGCTCGAGACGAGCTTCGAGGTCACGCTGCTGCCGAGCCGGCGCGAGCGCACCTTCGAGTTCGCCGTCGCCGACGTGGACGCCGGGGCGGAGCTGCCCTTCGTGGCCTTGACGGCCTTCGCGGCCGCGGCCCGGACCGCCCGCGTCGCCGCCGCGCTGCGCGCCGTCGCCGCGCCCGCGCCGTCGGCGGGGCCGGTCTTCGCCGCGTTGAGGTCAGGCACCTGCTGGTTCTTGCACGGCACCGAGTCGACCTTCGGCGGCGGCTTGCCGGGGAAGGCCGGGCGCGTGCCCAGCGGCGCGTTGGACGTGTTGCCGTAGAGGACCTCGCCGCCGCCCTTGACGCCGACCTTCCCGGACGAGACGACCTGGCCGCCGGTGCCGGTGGAGAAGCGGACGTACATGCCGTTGCCGTCGAAGTTCGCGCCCTCGCCGGCGAGGCCGACCATGGCGTACCAGAACTCCTTGTAGTTCTCGACGCCGGCGCTCAGGCTGCCGTCCTCGATCTTGATGTCGCCCGTGGGGAGGATGACCTTCGTCACGCACTGGGCGAGCAGGTCGGCCTGCGGGAGCAGCTTCAGCGACGCGCTGGAGACCTTCGACAGGTCGGCGGTCGCGGGCTGCAGGTCCTGCGTGAGGCCCTGGAGCTCGTCCTTGCCGAGCAGCGCGCGGGTCTGCGTGATCCACGGGAACGACGCGGTGATCGTCGCGGGCGTCTCGCGCACGCCGGGGAGGATCTCCTTGGCGAAGGCCCGCGTCGCCGGGAAGGACGCGTTCAGGTTGGTCAGCGTGCTGTTCGCGGCCTGCAGCGTCGGGGCCAGCTCACGGACGCTGGCGGTCAGCTGGGTGCTGCGCGAGGCGAACGCCGCCATCGTCGTGTTGAAGTTCGTGACGAGGTCCTGGAGCTGGCCCTCGTTGCGGTCGAGCGAGCGCGACACGGTGCCCAGGCCCTTGATGAGCTTCGAGACGTCGTCGGGCTCCGACCCGAGGAAGGACTGGTTGACCACCGAGACCCCGCTGAGGGCGTCCGGCGCGTACACGAAGGACTTGTTGAGCGCCTGGGCGGCGGTCTTCCCGCGGACGGCGGGATCCTGCGCCGCGTCCTCGGCGGGCGTCGGCTTCGCCGTGAGCGCGGTGCCGTAGCCCTCCAGCGCGTTCTGCAGGTCCTCGCGCGAGTTCTGCTGCAGCGCGGTGAGCACCTGGTCGAGCTGGACCGGGGTCGCCGTCTGGGTGATCGCCAGGGTGTCGTCGTCGGAGATCGTGGGCGCCGACGGCGTGCCGGGCTTGAGGTCGACGAAGAAGTTGCCCTCGAGGAAGATCCGCGGGCGGATCTTCATCGTGGCGTCCTTGTGGATCGGCAGGCCCTTGTCGTCGATCTCCATCGTCACGACCGCGGCGTCCGTGCCGGGCTGGCGGGCGACGGACTTCACCTTGCCGACGTTCACGCCGGCGATCCGCACCGGCGAGTTCGGCCGGATCGACACGGCGTTGGAGAAGACGGCCTTGACCCGGAAGCCGTGGGTGAACGGCACGTGCTTGGTGAAGCCGAAGAACACGAGGATCGCGATCACGACCAGCGCGATCGCGCCCACGGCGAACGGGCTCGCGCCGGTGCGGGCGTGACGGGGGACGCGGTCGGCGTCGCTGCGCTGGCCCCTACGGAGCATCCAGCTTCCCCTGCTTGGTCTTGTCGACGGTCGTGCCCTGGCTGCCCGGGACGTTGCCGATCATCTGCTTGCCGACCGCGAAGGTCTCGTTGGCGGCCTCGCACTCCTTGGTCTGGCCCGGCGCCGCGGTGTTCGGGTACGGGTTGGTGTGCAGGTAGTTGTCCCCCGGGCCGTTGGCGGGGCCCGAGGACGGGCCGCCCTCGTTGTTGGGGCCCTGGGGCGTGGCGATGATGACGAACCGCTGGCCCGTGCCCGTCGTGTCTCCGACCGACAGCAGGCTGGCCGCGTTGCGGAAGAACAGCGTCACGTAGTTGCAGACGGTCTGCGTCGGCTTGAGGTAGGCGATCGTCGGGCTGAGGATGTTCGCGGTCTGCGTGAGGTCCTTCACGCCGAGCGACACGAGCGGGTCCTGGGCGAAGGCGGCCAGGGACTCGAAGGTCGGCTTCAGGCGGTCGTTGAGCGCCACCGAGCGCTTCAGGGTCGACGCGCCCGTGGTGAACGCGTCGGCCAGGTCGGGCGCCGCGGTGGAGAGCGCCCGCGCGCCCGGACGCAGCTCGGCGAAGAACCGCGTCGAGTTCTGCAGGAACGGCCGCTGCTGCGGCAGGTTCTGGATGACGGCGTCCTCGGCCGGCGGGCCGTTGGTGATCGCGTCCTGGAGGTAGGGTCGCGCGACCCCGGCCAGCGCCTTGAACGTGGTGTCGAGGTTCACGAACAGCTGCCCCTGCTCCGCCGCGACGGGCGCGACCTGCGACGCGGTCCGGTCCAGCGCCGGGAACAGGCGCCCCAGCCCGGTGCGCCGGTCCGCCAGGTTCCGCGCGACCGGGACGAGGCTCGTCAGCAGCGGGTTGAGGTCCCCGATGGCCTGGTTGAGCGACGCGCCCCGGCCCGCGAACCCGTCGCCGAGCGCCTTGATGCCGACACGCGAGGCCGCGCGGGTCTTGTCGTCGAACGTCGAGAGGAACTCGTCGAACTCGACCGGGGCCGGCGTCGCCTGCCGCAGCGGGACCTGGGCCCCGTCGGCGAACGAGCGCGTCGTCGATCGGCCCTTGGTGATCTCGACGTACTTCAGGCCGAGCGCGGAGCGCGAGCGGATCAGGAACGTGGAGTCGGCGGGCAGCGGCTTGACCGCCGTCTCGAGCTTGAGGCCGACGCGCGCGGTGACGCGGCCGCCGGTCCCGTTGACGGGGTCGATCGAGTCGACCACGCCGACCCGCGCGCCGCCGAGGCGGACGTCGTTGCCGACGACGAGGTTCGCGGCGTTGGGCACGTCCACCTTCAGCGAGTAGGTCGGGACGAACGGCAGCCCGGAGTTCGCGTTGTAGGCGAGGAAGACGGCCACGACGATGACGAGCGTCGTCGCCGCGCCGATCAGCACGGGGTTCGCCGCAATCGAAGCCGAGCTGCGGCGCCTCACGAGCCGCCCCCGAGCAGGTAGCCGAGCAAGGTCTTCGTCCCGTCGTCGGAGGCCGGCGCCGAGCCGCCGGACGTGCTCGCGCCGCTCGCCGCGACGCCACTGCCCGGGACCGCGGTGCCCTTGGGCGCGGCGGGCGACGCCGTGCTGTTGGCGGCTGGAGCCGCCACCCCGGTGGCGGCCTTGGTCGACGCCGAGGCGGCGGACGCCGTCGACGCCGAGGTGTCCGGCTTGACGAAGTTCGCGCTGCAGTCCGGGCTGTTGACCGTCTTGTAGGTGCTGCAGAGGTTGATCAGCAGCTGCGC
>JAXDGY010000023.1:0-4402 GCA_034664785.1 Solirubrobacteraceae bacterium | reverse complement strand
CGTGCTCGGTCTCGACAGCCATCAGCGCCGCCGCCCCGAGCGCTTCTTCTTCTTGCGGGGCGGGGGCGGGGGCGCGCCCCCGCCGTTGCCGCGGGCGCGGTCAGGCGCGGCGGTCGCGCCTGCCTTCCGTGCCTTCTGAGACCCCGACGGAGCCGCGGCCGGCTTCTTCTCCGAGGACCCGCCGCCGGAGCGCTTGCCGCTCCGCCCCGAGCTGCTGCCGGGCGCCGCGGCCGGCGTGGGCGGCGGGTTGGTCACGCGGTTCAGCAGGCCCCCGAAGAGACCGCCGCCGGACCCGCCGTCAGTGACCGGGACCGGTGGTGGCGGCGTGCCGACCATCCGCCGCACGACGTACTGCTGTCCGACGGTCCAGAGGTTCGTCGTGATCCAGTAGACGAGCAGGCCGGCCGGGAAGTTGATGATGAAGACGGTGAAGACGAACGGCAGCGCGATCATGATCATGCGCTGGTTCTTGTCGGCCGTCATCGACATCAGGACGCTCGAGAGCAGCTGCGACCCGATGTACAGGACGATCAGCACGACGAGCACGCCGCCCGTCGCCTTGTCGGTCAGGTCCGGGATGAAGAGGAACTTGCCCGAGCCCGGGTCGACGGAGTTGCAGGCCGTCGTGGCGATGCTCTTCCCGGAGTTCACGATGTCCGGGCAGATGTCGACCTTCAGGTCCTTGCGCAGCATGTAGAAGAGCGAGATGAAGACCGGCATCTGCAGCACGAGCGGCAGGCACGAGGAGAACGGATTGACCTGGTTCTCCTGGTAGAACTTCATCGTCTCCTGGTTCAAGCGCTGCTTGTCGTCCTTGTACTTGGCCTGCAGCGCCTTGATCTCCGGCGCGAGGCGCTGCATCGCCTGCATCGACTTGAACTGCTTCAAGGTCAGCGGAACCATGAGGGCGCGGACCGTGATCGTCATGGCGATGATCGACATGCCCCAGCCCAGCCCGACGTGGTCGTGGAAGAACAGGAGGACCTGCTCGAACACGTCGATGAGGGGCTGGAGGACGTTGGCGAGGACGAAGGGCATGGGCTCAGGCGCGGGGGACGGGGGGTTCGCCGCCGGCCGGGCCGGCTGATGCGGCGGAGGCTCGGAACAGGCGCTGGGCCTCGACGGGGTCGTATCCGCCGTGGCTCCACGGGTTGCAGCGCAACAGGCGCCAGCCCGCGAGGACCAGGCCCCGGAGTATGCCGAACTCCGATATCGCCTGCGTGGCGTAGCGCGAGCACGTGGGTTCGTACTTGCAGCGCCGCGGAAGGCCCGGGCTGATCCACCGCTGGTAGGCGACGATGGGCGCGACGGCGATCCGGCGCAGCGCGCTCACGACGGCCCCGGGCCGCGACGGCGCTCGGCGCCGACGGCCTTGGCCAGGAGCTCGGCCAGGGCAGCCCGGACGCCGTCGAGTCCCTCGCGGTCGGCGAGGTCGCGGGCGTCAGGCCGGGCCACGACGACCACGTCCTCGTCCCAAGCGCCTTCGACCGCGTCCGCCTCGAGCGTGAACGCCTCGCGGAGGAGGCGCTTGACCTTGTTGCGCTCGACGGCGCCGCCGACCTTGCGCGAGACGGAGAGCCCGAGGCGCGGACCGGCGACGGCCTGATCGCCGGCGGGGCCCTCACCGCGCGGGAAGGTGTGCAGCACGAGGAAGCGGTTGCTGTGCGAGCGGCCCTGGCGGTAGACCCGCTCGAACTCGGCCGAACGCGTGAGCCGCCCGCGCCGTGCACGGCGCGCCGGCGGCCGTGAGGGGCGGACGGGGCCGCTCACACTAGACGGCGAGGCGCTTGCGGCCCTTGGCCCGACGCCGCTTGAGCGTCAGGCGCCCCGCACGCGTCTGCATGCGGTTGCGGAAGCCGTGGGTGCGGGCGCGCTTGCGCTTCTTGGGCTGGTAGGTGCGCTTCATGGCGGGGTGACCTCGTCCGGACGGGCGTCGGAGTGTACCGCCCCGGGGCCTGTGCACGGGTTGTCCACATCCTGTGCACATGCGGTGGCACACCCCCCGGACGGAATTCACCGCGATTTGCGAAGTCCCCCGCGAGGGCGTCCGGACAGCGCCGGACGCGGCGATGAGCCGTTGCTATATTCGCCGCCCCGCGGAGCCGCGACATCCCCACGCCCTCCGCGCCCCAGGCCTCCCGGCCGCCACTCCCTCGCCGTCGCCCACCCTCTCCTCAGGAGTCGCTGCCCGCTGCCGTGAACCAGGACCTGAAGCACATCTGGTCCGGCATCCAGGCCGAGTTGCGGCGCGCGCTCTCCGACGCGACCTACGACATCTGGCTTGCCCCGCTGGAGCCCACGGCCCTCGCCGGCTCCCCGCCCGTCCTCACCGTCCAGGCGCCGGCGGAGATCCGCGCCTGGGTGTCCGAGCGCTTCGGCGACGCCCTCGCCCGTGCCGCCCACGCGGCCGGCTTCGACCCGCTCGTCGTCGAGATCGTGAGCGGCCCCGTACCCGGGGCCTCGATCCCGGCCCGGAACGGCCGTCCCGCCCGCAAGGACGCGGGCAGCGGAGCGGCTCCCCCCATGCCGGAGCCCCCACCGGCGGCGCTGAACCCCAAGTTCACCTTCGGCCAGTTCGTGATCGGTGACGCCAACCGGTTCGCCCACGCCGCCGCCCTGGCCGTCGCAGAGCTCCCCGGCCAGGCCTACAACCCACTCTTCATCTACGGCCCCCCGGGCGTCGGCAAGACCCACCTGCTGCACTCCATCGGCAACTACGTGCAGCGCTACGGAGAGGACCTCACCGTCCGCTACGCGACCGTCGAGCAGTTCACGAACGACTTCGTCGGCGCGCTGCAGTCCGGCTCGAACGCCGTCGACCGCTTCAAGGGCCGCTATCGCCGCAACGACGTGCTGCTGGTCGACGACATCCAGTTCCTCGAGTCGAAGGCGAAGACCGAGGAGGAGTTCTTCCACACGTTCAACGCGCTCCTCGAGACCGGCAGCCAGCTCGTGCTGACGTCCGACCGCCTTCCGCGGGACCTCGGCGCGCTCGAGGACCGCCTCCGGGAGCGCTTCGAGGCCGGCCTGGTCACCGACATCCAGTCCCCCGACCGCGCCACCCGGCTCACCGTGCTGACCAAGCGGGTCGACCACGACGGCATCGCGGTCCAGGACGGCGCCGTCCTCGAGGTGATCGCCGACCGCATCACCTCCAACATCCGCGCGCTCGAGGGCGCGCTGATCCGGGTCGTCGCCTTCGCCTCGCTCACCGGCCGCCCGGTGGACCCGGACCTCGCGACCGAGGTCCTCGACGGGCTCTACGGGCGCGAGGGCGGGGCCCCCGGGACCGGCGGCCGGCGCGGTCCGCTCCCCCGCGTCTCCGTCGCGCACATCCAGGCCGTCATCTGCGACGCGTTCTCGATCACGCACGAGGAGCTGGTCTCCCCGAGCCGCACCGCGCGGGTGACCTGGCCGCGGCAGGTCGCGATGTACCTGGCCCGCGAGCACACCGACGAGACGCTGCCGGCCATCGGGCGCCAGTTCGGCAACCGCGGGCACACCACCGTCATGCACGCGGTCCGCCGGGCGTCCGAGCGCCTGGCCCAGGACCCCGACGCCTACGAGACCGTGCGCGGCCTCACGGCCCGCATCACCGCCGGATCAGACCGGCAGGACTGACACACTCATGCACCACGGTCACGCTGGCGGTTGTGCGTCCTCTCCCCGCACGTTGCGGGCCCTTTTGCGACCTGTGCACACCTGCACACCCCTTATGACTCCGAATGTAGATCGACAGAGGTCCTCATCGTGAAGATCGCCACCACGACCCAGGGCCTCCTGGCCCAGCTCCAGACCGCTTCCCGCGTCGCCTCCACCCGCAGCGCCGTGCAGGCGCTCTCCGGCGTCCAGGTCGACGCCGCCGGCACGACCGTCGAGCTCCGCGCCACGGACATGGAGATCGGTCTCCGGGTGCCGCTCGAGGCGACCGTCGAGCGCGAGGGCACCGTCGTCCTCCCCGCCCGGCTCATGCTCGACATCGTCCGCCAGCTGCCGGGCGGTCCGGTCACGCTCGAGCTCCGTCCGTCGGAGCAGGACGTCGAGGTCGTCGCCGGCCCGTCGCGCTTCCACGTGCGCACCCTGCGGACCGACGACTTCCCGCCGCTGCCCGCGATGCCCGAGGCGTCGACCGACCAGATCGTGACGCTGCCGGCCGCGGCCTTCACCGAGACGATCGCCAAGGTGGCCCGGTCGGCGTCCCGCGACGAGACGCGCCCCATCCTCACCGGCATCCTCGTCTCCGCCTCCGGGACCGAGCTCCGCATGGTCGCGACAGACTCCTACCGGCTGAGCGTCAAGGAGACCACGCTCGAGACGCCGATCGAGGGCGGCTTCGAGGCCAACGTCCCCGCCCGCGCCCTCCAGGAGCTCGAGCGCGTCGTCTCGACCGCCGACGATCCCG
>JAXDGY010000022.1:0-10975 GCA_034664785.1 Solirubrobacteraceae bacterium | reverse complement strand
AGCGCCACGTCACGACGCCGCCCGGCTTGCCGTTGAGCGGCGCGTTGGTGGCCAGCAGGTCCTTGACGACCTTGACCTTGACCTCGGCGGTGTTCGCCGGGTTGCCGTCGGAGGCCTGGATCGTCGCAGTGCGGCCGGTGAGGCTCTGCGACGCGGGCGCCCGGAAGGGGCGGCTGAACGAGCCCGTCGCGTCGGTCGCAGCGGTGCCGGACGCGGCGCCGGTGAGCTTCACCACGCCGTTCGGGCTGAACCCGCTCCCGCTGAGCTCGAGCGCTGCCCCCGAGTAGGTGCAGGCCGCCCCGAGGTCGAGGGCCGCCGCGCGTGCCGTGCCCGTGGCGGCGAGCGCGGCGCCGGCCGTCGCCAGCACCAGGACGTGGAAACGCTTCACCTGCACCTCCTGTGGACGGTCACGCGGGTTGCTCCTCCCAGCTGCCAACGCCCGCGGCGCGATCGTGGTGACGGTCCATCAGTCGAGCAGCGCCGCGAGCTCATCGGGCGAGGTGACCGGTCGCCGGCAGGCGAAGTCCTCGCAGACGTAGGCTGCCGCGGCGCCCTCCACGGTCGTGCGGCCCTCGAGCAGGGGCACGCCGCCCGGGTCGCGGCCGTCCCCGGCGGCCAGGACGACGTCGCCGCGCAGCGCCTGCCGGACGACGGCGAGCAGCGGCTCGCGGTCTGCGGGCTCACCGACCACGGCGACCTCGCGGACGGGCCGCGCGTGGAAGTCCAGCGCCTGCAGCAGATGGGCGAACGCGCCCGGGTGCTGGGGCGCGAGCTCGTGCAGGAGGCGCAGCTGCCCCTCGGCGGCCTCGGTGTAGCGGTGCTCGCCCGTCAGCGCCGCGAGGCGCAGCAGGCCGAACGCCGCCGCGGATCCGCCCGCGGGGATGGGCGCGTCCTCGAGGTCCTTGCGCCGGGCCACGAGCTGCTCGTGGTCGTCCGCGGTCGAGAAGAAGCCGCCGTTGACGGGGTCCTCGAAGTGCTCGAGCAGCGCGTCGGCCAGCTCGCGCGCGGCGGCGAACCACCGCGGCCGCGCGGTGGCCTCGTAGAGCGTCAGCATCGCCTCGAGCAGGAAGGCGTGGTCCTCCAGGTAGGCGGCGAGCCTGGCCTCCCCGGCGTTGAAGGTCCGCAGCAGGCGCCCGTCGGCGTCGCGCAGGTGCTCCCAGACGAATCCCGCCGCGGCCTCGGCGGCGTCGAGGAGGTCGGGGCGGCCGAGCGTCGCGCCCGCATCGGCGAGGGCCGCGATCATCAGCGCGTTCCACGACGTCAGCCGCTTGTCGTCCAGGCCCGGGCGCACCCGCTGCTCGCGGCGCTCGAGCAGGCGGGCGCGGATGCGCTGCCGCGCCTCGTCGTCCGGGCGCGGTCCGCGGTCCTCGAGCACGTTGGAGCCGGACGGCCCTTCCGGGAAGTTGCCCTCCTCCGTGGCGCCGAACCAGCGGATCGCCGCCTCGGCGTCGGGGCCGAGGACCTCTTCGAGCTCGGCCGGGGTCCACACGTAGAACTTGCCCTCGACGCCCTCGGAGTCGGCGTCCAGCGCGCTGTAGAAGCCGCCCTCGGGTGCTCGCATCTCGCGCAGCGCCCACTCCAGCGTCTCCTCGGCGACGCGTCGCAGCTCCGGGTCGCCGGTGAGCAGGTGCGCGTGCAGGTAGGCCCGCGCGAGCAGCGCGTTGTCGTAGAGCATCTTCTCGAAGTGGGGGATGGTCCACGTGCCGTCGACGCTGTAGCGCGCGAAGCCGCCGCCGACCTGGTCGTAGATCCCGCCCGAGGCCATGGAGGTCAGCGTGTAGATGCTCATCTGCCGCTCGCCCCGGCGCAGCAGCAGCTCGATGGTGGAAGCGGCGGGGAACTTGGGCGCGCCGCCCCAGCCGCCGTTGACCGCGTCGAACTGCGTCCGCAGCTTGGCGATGGCCTCGTCGACGGCGGCGGCGTCGAACGGCGCCTCGGAGGGCGGGAGGAGCGCGCCGCCGCCCAGGCGCGCGGCCATCTGGGCGCCGGAGGCGCGGATCTCCTCGCGCTTGCCATCCCAGGCCTCGGCGACCGCGCCGAGCACCTGGCTCCAGCTCGGCATGCCCTGGCGCTGCTGCGGCGGGAAGTACGTCCCGCCGTAGAACGGGACCTGGTCCGGCGTCAGGAAGACGTTGAGCGGCCAGCCCCCGTGCCCCGTCATCGCCTGCACGGCCTCCATGTAGATCGCGTCGACGTCGGGACGCTCCTCGCGGTCGACCTTCACGCACACGAAGCGCGAGTTCATGAGCTCGGCCGTGGCCGGGTCCTCGAAGGACTCCCGCTCCATGACGTGGCACCAGTGGCAGGCGGAGTAGCCGATCGAGACGAGCAGCGGGCGGTCGTCCTCCCGTGCGCGGCGCAGCGCCTCCTCGCCCCACGGCAGCCAGTCGACCGGGTTGTCCTGGTGCTGGCGCAGGTACGGGGACGTCTCGCGGGCGAGGGCGTTGGCCATGGCGCTAGCCCAGCCCGCGGATCAGGCGGCCCCGGCGCTCGGCCTGGGCCACCGAGTCGGGAACCGCGCGGCGGACGGCGGCGGCCGCGGCGAACTTCGTGCGCACCCGCCGGCCGCCGAGCGTCCCCGTGACGGTGCCGGAGGCCGCGATGCGCAGCGTGCCGCGGGCCGCCTTGGAGCCCCGGACGTGGACCACGGCGGTGCCATGGCTCGGCACGGCGCCGCTCACGGTGACCCCCGGGACGTACTGGTAGGCGTCGAAGCTGAGGGTCCCGGCGGTCGACACGCGCAGCGAGCCGCCACGCAGGCCGCCGACGGCGCTCGGCCGCGAGCCGAGGGCGAGCGCCACGCCGACGACCTGCCTGCTGCCGTCGTTGATGGTGTCGCGGACGGCCTCGACGGTCCGCCCGGCGGTACCGGGCACGGAGTGGAAGGGCTTGACCCGCGACAGCGACAGCGGCGGCCGCGGCGTCGGGGCGTAGGGGTTGGTGCCCGCCGGGCACGGCCCCGCGGTCTGGCCGGCGAAGAAGGCGGCGATGGCGTCCTCGCTGCACGAGGAGGCGTCTGCGCCCGTCACCGAGTGCCCGGTGTAGGGGATGGTGACGAGCTGGGAGCCCGGGATGCGGGACTGCAGGTCCTGGGCGTTCTCGATCGGCGTCCGCAGGTCCGCCTGGCCGTCGAGGAGCAGCGCGGGGATCGCCGGGAGCGCCGGGGGCGCCGCCGGCGGCGGCGCGGCGACCGGGTAGCCCAGGCAGATGTCGGGGTACTGGTCGAGCGCCACGGACGGGCTGAAGGGCGCGAAGTCGGCCGCGGGCAAGGCCTGGGCGGCGGCCAGTGCCTCGTTGCGCCGCTGCGTCAGCGGGGCCCCGCGGGTCCACGGCATCGAGACGCTGTCCTCGCACGTGGTGGCCAGGAACAGCGCATCGCTGTCGGCGCTCGCGGCGGCGATCTGGGAGCCGTTCTCCAGCCCCGCAGCGCGTGCGCTGAGGCGCAGCAACGGTGTCGTGTCGCCCGTGAGGGCCGCGCGCATCGAGCCGGGCAGCTCGGCCCGCAGCGTCGGGTTCAGGTCCCCGGCGAGCAGGATGGACGACATCCCGGACTGCGTCAGCCGGGCGGTGTAGCGGCGCCCGCTGCCGTCGAACACGGGCCCGCTGATCGACTTGCGTCGCAGGCGCGTCACGACCTTGGCGAGGTCGGCCGTCGCGTCGGTCGTGATGCCGTCGCAGGCGCCGCCGGCGCAGAGGTCGGCGAGCACCCGCGGCATCGCCTTGAACGTGGCACGGCGCAGCGCATCCTGGCCCTCGGGCGGCACGACGGAGTCGAGCACGAGCCCCGCCACCTGGTCGGGGTAGGCGGCGGCGTAGTCCTCGGCGACCTTCGTGCCGTAGGAGACGCCGAAGAGCACCAGCTTGTCGTAGCCGCCCTCGACCCGGATGGTCTCGATGTCCTGGACCGACTGGGCGGTGGTGAAGAACGCGCGCGCCGGGCCGATCTGGTTCGCGCACTTGGCCACGGCCGCCTCGAGCGAGCCGGTCGAGCCCTGCAGCGCCGAGCAGCGCAGCGGGTTCGAGGAGCCGGTCCCGCGCTGGTCGAAGACGACGAGGTCGCGGGTGCTCAGCGCGGGGGCGAGGACCTCGGCGAAGTCCCGCGCGAGCGGCACCGCGGCCTGGCCGGGCCCGCCTGCGAGGGCCACGACGGCCGTCCGCGTCGGGTTGCTCGCCGCGGGCACGCGCGTGACGCCGAGGGTGACGGTCCCCGGGTTGGCGCCCGAGCGGTCCAGCGGCACCGGGACCGTGGCGCACTCGTAGCCCGCCGGCGCGCATGGCGCCCACGTCAGGGCCGCCTTCGCCGGGGCCGCGGCGGCCATGACCACGGCGCCCGCTGCGGCGGCGACGACGAGGCGAAGAGCGTGCATCGCACGCCACGGTACCCCAGCCGCGCGGCCGGTAGGCTCGCCCGTATGTCGCACCCCAGACAGGTCGTCTCGGCTCCCGGCGCACCGGACGCCGTGGGCCCCTACAGCCACGCCGTCCGCTCGGGCCAGCTGCTCTTCTGCTCCGGTCAGACGCCGCTCGACCCGGCGACGGGCGAGCTCGTGCAGGGCTCGGTGGGCGACCGGACACGCCAGTGCCTGGAGAACCTCGCCGCGGTCTGCGAGGCGGGCGGGGCCAGCCTCGCCGACGCCGTGCGGCTGACCGTCTACGTCACCGACATGAGCACCTTCGCGCAGGTCAACGAGGCCTATGCCGCGTTCTTCGCAACCGAGCCTCCGGCCCGCGCGACGGTCGGCGTGGCCGCCCTGCCGCTCGGCGCGGACGTCGAGATCGACGCCATCGTCGCCCTCCCGGACTGAGCGGCCGCGATGGCCACCGTCGCGCCCGTGACCGCCGCCGACGTCGCCCGGGCGCGGGCGGCGGTCACAGGGGTGATCCATCGGACGCCCGTCCTGGCCTCGCACACCCTCACGGAGCGGTGCGGCGGCGAGGTGGTCCTGAAGGCCGAGAGCCTGCAGCGCACCGGCTCCTTCAAGGTGCGCGGCGCGCTGGCCAAGCTGGCGGCGCTGGGCGACGCCTGCGCGCCGGGGGTGGTGTGCGGCAGCGCCGGCAACCACGCGCAGGCCCTGGCGATGGCAGCGCGCGTGCGCGGGGTGCGCTGCGAGGTCTTCATGCCGGCGCAGGCGCCGATCGCCAAGGCCGAGGGCGCCGCCGCGCTGGGCGCCGAGGTGATCCTCGCCGGGGCGTCGGTGGACGAGTGCGTCGCCGCGGCCCTCGCGCGCGCGGAGGAGGCGGGCATGGCCTTCGTCCACCCGTTCGACGACCCCGACGTCGTCGCCGGCCAGGGGACGCTGGGGCTCGAGCTGCTGGAGGACCTGCCCGACCTCGCGCGCGTGCTCGTCCCGGTGGGCGGCGGCGGCCTGGCCTCCGGGGTCGCGATCGCGGTGAAGTCGGCGCGCCCGGAGGTGGAGGTCATCGGCGTGCAGGCGGAGACCGTCGCCGCGTACCCGCCCTCGCTGCGGGCCGGCGCGCCCGTGGGCGTCGATCTCGGGCTGACGATCGCGGACGGCATCGCCGTCAAGCGGCCCGGCGAGCTGACCCTTCGCCTCATCCGCGACTGGCTCGACGACGTCGTGGTCGTGCCGGAGGACGACGTGGCCGAGGCGATGGTCCTCCTGCTGGAGAAGGCGAAGCTCGTGGTCGAGGGCGCCGGCGCCGTGGGCGTCGCCGCGCTGCTCGCCGGCGTCGTCGCCCCGGCGCCCACGGGCCGGACCTGCGTCGTGCTCAGCGGCGGCAACGTCGACGCCGGGCTGCTCGCCGTGGTGGCCCGCCGCCACGAGACCGAGGCCGGCCGCCGGCTGGTGCTCTTCACCCGCGTGCCCGACCGCCCCGGCGCGCTCGCGAAGCTCCTGGCCGTCGTGGCCGACGCCGGCGCCAACCTCGTCGACGTGGAGCACGTCCGCGAGGGCGTCGACCTGCATGTGCGCGAGACGGCGGTGCAGCTCGTGCTGGAGACGCGCGGCACGGAGCACGCCGCCCGCGTGGTCGCAGCGGTCGCCGACGCGGGCTACCGCGCCAGCGTCGTGAAGTAGCTCCGGCTGCTCTAGGAATGCGAGGTCGCCTGCTCTAGTCTGTAGAGCAGACGTGAACCCGTTCCGCTACAGCGAGCCCGTGCCGCCCCACGACCTCCTCGACCGCGACGCCGAGGCCGCGACGCTGCTCGAACGCGCGGTGGGCGGCCACAACAGCCGTCTCGTGGCGCCGCGGCGGTACGGCAAGACCTCGCTGCTGCGGCGCGTGATGGCGGACGCGCGGGCCGAGGGCTGGGCCGCCGTCTACGTCGACTTCTTCGGCGCGCTGACCGCCGCGGACATCGCCGAGCGCATCGAGCTGGCCTACGCGGATCAGCTCGAGGGGCGGCTGGCCACCTGGTACCGCGGCGTGCGGCGCATGCTGCGCCCGACCTTCCGCGCGGGCGGCGGCCCCGTCCCCGCCGGCGTCGAGCTGGCGGTCGACGCCCAGGCCGAGCCGCCGCTGCTCGACCGGCTGGCCCTGCCGCGGCGCCTGCACGAGCGCCACGGCACCCGGACGCTCGTCGTCTTCGACGAGTTCCAGGACGTGCTGGCCGCCCGCGAGGGCCTCGACGCCACGATCCGCTCGGAGATCCAGCACCACGGCGACGCCGCGAGCTACGTCTTCGCGGGATCGCACGTCGGGATGATGCGCGAGCTGTTCGCGGACCGGCGGCGCGCCTTCTTCGGCCAGGCGGGCCCCGTCGAGCTGCCGCGGCTGGAGCCCGTCGACGTGGCCGAGTACGTCGGCGACCGCTTCGCGGCGAGCAACCGCGACCTCGGCTCCGCGCTCGACGGCCTGCTCGACGTCGCCGACGGCCACCCGCAGCGGACCATGCTGCTCGCCCACGTCCTCTGGGAGCTCACCCGGCCCGGCACCGAGGCGACCGAGCAGACGTGGCTGCGGGCCTTCGACCGCGTCATGGAGGTCGAGGCGCGCGACGAGCTGCGCGCGCTGTGGACCGGCCTGCCGACCGGCCAGCGCCGCGTGCTCACGCTCGTGGCCGAGAACCGCGTCCCGCTCTACGGCGCCGCCGCCGCGCGGGCGCTCGGCGGCTCCCGCGGCGGCGCGGTGCGCGCCGCCGTGCAGGGCCTGGAGGACCGCGGCGAGATCGTCGACGCGCCGACCGTCAGCGGGCACCGCGTGGTGGACCCGCTGCTGGCGGCGTGGATCCGGGGCGGCCGGACGGGTGGCGGATGACCGACGGGCAGCTCCTGCTCGTCACGGGCGCGCTGCTCACCGCGGGGCTGGCGGCCGCGCTGCTGGCCGGACGGGTGAGGATCCCGGGCCTGCTGCTGTTCCTCGGGATCGGGATGGCGATCGGCTCGGACGGCACGGGCTGGATCCATTTCAGCGACTACGAGCTCGCCCGCCGGGTGGGCATCGTCGCGCTGGCGCTGATCCTCTACGAGGGCGGGCTGACCGCCGGCTGGTCGGAGATCCGGCCGGTCCTGCGCCCATCCCTCGTGCTCGCGGTGCTCGGCACGACGCTCGGCGCGATCATCGGCGGCCTGCTGGCCACGTGGCTGTTCGACTTCTCCCTGCTGGAGGGGATGCTCGTCGGCTCGATCATCGCCGGCACCGACGGCGCGGCGATCTTCGCGATCCTGCGCGGGTCGACGCTCAAGCAGCGCGTCGCGCGCACGCTGGAGGGCGAGGCCGGCTTCAACGACCCCGTCGCCGTCCTGCTCGTCCTGGGGTTCATCGACTGGATCGACAAGCCGGGCTACGGCCTCGTGGACATGCTCGTGCTGTTCGTCGAGGAGATGGGCATCGGGGCGGCCGTCGGGCTGGTCATCGGCCGCCTGGCCGTCCTGGGGCTGCAGCGGGTGCCGCTGTCCACGGCCGGGCTCTACCCCGTGGCGTCGGTCGCCGCCGGCGCGCTGGCCTTCGGCCTGGCCGACGTCGCGCACGGCTCGGGGTTCCTCGCGGTGTACCTGGTCGGGCTGGCGATCGGGTCGAGCCACATCCCCGCCCGCCGGACCATCGTGACCTTCCACGAGGGGCTGGCCTGGGTGGCGCAGCTCGGGATGTTCTTCACGCTGGGCCTGCTCGTCTTCCCGTCCGCCCTGGGGGACGTCGCGGTGGAGGGCACGATCCTCGCCGTCCTCGCCGCCGTGGTCGCCCGGCCGCTGGCCGTCTACGTCGCCACCGCCTTCAGCGGCTTCCGCCGCGCCGAGCGGCTCGTCCTGGGGTGGGCCGGCCTGCGCGGCGCGGTCCCCGTCGTCCTGGCGACGTTCCCCGTCCTGAGTGGCGTCCCGGACAGCACGCGCTTCTTCAACATCGTGTTCTTCGCCGTCCTCGTCTCCACGCTGCTGCAGGGGACGACCTTCGAGGCGCTCGCGCGGCGGCTGGGCGTCACGACGAACGAGGCCGCCGTCCCGACCCCGCTCGCGGAGGGCGGGACGATGCGCAGCCTCGGGGCGGAGATCGTGGAGTTCGGCGTGCGCGAGCCCGACGCCGTGGTCGGCGCCCGCGTGCGTGAGCTCGGGCTGCCGCGCGACGCGCTGCTCAACGTCATCGTCCGCGGCGAGCAGGCGATCCCGCCGCGCGGGTCCACGCGCATCGAGGCCGGGGACCGGCTCCACGTCCTCGTGCGCCAGGAGGTCGCCATCGAGTTCCGGACCCTGCTCGAGCGCTGGCGCACCGGGCCGGTCGCCGCCGAGGCCCCGCCGCGCCGGCTGCCGCGCAGCACCCCGAGCATCTACACCACGCGCCCCTGGACGCCGGACGACGGGGACCCCGCGGCGCCGGCGGCGATCAACGGCCTGGCCGTCGTGCAGCGGCTGCGGACCCGGCGCGACGTCCCGGGGGCCCTGGTCGAGCTCGAGGACGGGCGCTTCGCCGCCACCGGGCCGCGGCTGATGCTCGGCGGCAGCACCGCCGTGCGCGACGCCGCCCAGCGCCGGCTGCCGGCCGCCGCCACCGACGCCGAGGCGGCGTGGTGGCGGGAGGTCATCGGCGCGCTGTCGGCCGCGCGCTCCTGACGCTGAGAAGCTGTTTGCAACAGCTTCCTACTCCGGCGTCACGTACGCGGCGCTGAGCCCGCCGTCCACCAGGAAGGTCGTGGACGTCATGAACGACGACTCGTCGCTGGCGAGGAACACGACCCCGGTGGCGATCTCCTCGGCGCGGGCGAAGCGGCCCATCGGCACGTGGACGAGGCGGCGGGCCGCCTTCTCGGGGTCCTTGGCGAACAGCTCGCGCAGCAGCGGGGTGTCCACCGGGCCCGGGCACAGCGCGTTGACGCGGACGCCCTGCCGCGCGAACTCGACGCCGAGCTCGCGCGACAGCGCGAGCACGCCGCCCTTGGAGGCGGTGTAGGAGATCTGCGACGTCGCGGCGCCCATGACGGCGACGAACGACGCGGTGTTGATGACGCTGCCGCGGTTCGGGCCGGCGTTCTCGAGCAGGTGGGGGATCCCGTGCTTGCAGCACAGGAAGACGGACTTGAGGTTGACGTCCTGCACGCGCTGCCAGGCCTCGTAGCTCGTCTCGAGCACCGAGACGTCGTCGTCGGGCGAGATGCCGGCGTTGTTGAAGAGGACGTCGATGCGGCCGAAGCGCTCGCGCACCTCGTGGTACATGCCCTGCACCGCGCCCTCATCGGTGACGTCCACGGCCAGCGACAGGTCCCCCGGCGAGCCGTCGCGGAGGTCGACGCCGACCACCGTCGCGCCCTGCTCGTCGAACAGCTGCGCCGTGGCGGCCCCGATGCCGCCCGCCGCGCCCGTGATGACGCACACCTTGCCTTCGAGCCGCATTCAGCCCTCCGTCGCGTAGTAGACCGTCTTGACCTCGGAGTAGTGCTCGAGCGCGTGGGGCCCGAGCTCGCGCCCGACCCCGGACTGCTTGAAGCCGCCGAAGGGGGTCGACACCCGTACCGAGGTGTTCGAGTTGATGGACAGCACGCCCGTCTCGATCGCGCGCGCGACGCGCAGCGCACGGGCGCCGTCGCGCGTCCAGATCGAGCCCGACAGGCCGTAGATGGTGTCGTTGGCCAGCCGGATCGCGTGCTCCTCGGTGTCGAACGGGATCACGGCCGCGATCGGACCGAAGATCTCCTCGCGGGCGGCCCGCGAGGCGGGGTCGACGGGGGAGAGGATCGCGGGGGCGAACCAGAAGCCCGGCCCGTCCGGCGCGCCGCCGCGGATCGCGACGCGCTCGCCGTCGTCCAGGAACGAGCCGACCTCCTCGCGGTGGGCGGCGGAGATCAGCGGACCCATGGTGGTGCGCTCGTCGAGCGGGTCGCCGACGACGATGTCGCCGACCGCGTCGGCGAGCATCGGGAGGAGCTCGTCCAGCGCGCTGCGCTCGACCAGGATCCGCGACCGCGCGCAGCAGTCCTGGCCCGCGTTGCCGAACACCGCCATCGGTGCCGCGGCGGCCGCCGCGGGGAGGTCGGCGTCGGCGAAGATCACGTTGGCGCTCTTGCCGCCGAGCTCGAGCGTGACGCGCTTGATGGTCTGCGCGGCGCCCGACGCGATCGACCGGCCGACCTCTGTGGATCCGGTGAACGCGACCTTCGCGACGTCCGGGTGCTCGACGAGCCGCTGCCCGCACGTCCTGCCGGGGCCGACGACGACGTTGACGACGCCCTCGGGCAGGCCGGCCTCGAGCGCCAGCTCGGCGAAGCGCAGCGCCGTCAGCGGCGTCAGCTCGGCGGGCTTGAGCACGACGACGTTGCCCGCGGCCAGCGCCGGGGCCATCTTCCATGCCGCGATGCACAGCGGGAAGTTCCACGGGGTGATGAGGGCGACCACCCCGAGCGGCTCGCGGATGGTGAAGCCGAGTCCGCCCGCGACCGGGATCGTGTCCCCGAGCAGGCGTTCCGGGGCGCCGGCGTAGTAGCGGAAGGTGTCGACGACCATCCCGATCTCGCCGCGTGCGTCGGTGATCGGCTTGCCCGCGTTGCGGGCCTCGAGCACGGCGAGCTCCTCGTGGTGCTCGGCCAGCA
>JAXDGY010000021.1:0-2547 GCA_034664785.1 Solirubrobacteraceae bacterium | reverse complement strand
GCGTCGCCCGCGCGTTGCGGTCCTCACGGAAGGCGCGCAGCGCGTCGAGCAGCGCCGGGTCTGCGGGGTCGAAGCCGTAGGCGCAGATGTGCAGATCCTCGTGCGGGCCGTCGAGCGCGCTCAGCTCCGCGCCGGCGACCACGCGGAGCCCATGCTCGCGCCCGGCGGCGATCGCCGCCGGCACGCCGTCCACCGCGTCGTGGTCGGTCAGCGCCAGCAGCTCGACGCCCGCCGCCGCGGCGCGCGCGACGACGTCGCGCGGCGCCAGCGCGCCGTCGCTGACGACGGAATGTGACTGGAGGTCGAAGGTCGGTGCGCTCATGCAGCGGCGAGGCCGCCGTTCGGGGAGGGCCCGTCGTCGTCGTCGAACGGCCCCTCGTCGTCGTCCTCCCCCGGCTCCGGGGCCACCTCCACCAGGGCGGTCGCGCGCGGGAGGCGCCGGCGGGCGGCGTCCAGGCGCTCGCGCAGCGGGGCGGCCGTGCGCCCGACGACCTGGCGCTCGGCCGCATTCATCGCCGGCCAGGCGGCGCGCAGCGCGTCGAGCCCCTCCTCGGCCGCGTCGACGTGGGCGCGGGCGCCCGTGTTCGCGCCCTCGTCCAGGGCCTCCTCCGCCGCCGTCAGCTCGAGGCCGACCTCCGCGAGGCGCTTCAGGTGCTCGTCCATGTCGCGCGCGAAGGCTAGTAGCTGCTCAGGCGATCGGCCCCGCGGTCAGGACTCCCGGGCGCCGCGGCCGGGTAGCCGGCGAGGATGGATGCGCGCCTGATCTACGTCTTCGGCACGGGCAGCCAGGCGCCGGCCCGCGAGCAGCTCGACCTCGTGCTCCATGACCCCGAGGGCACCCGCGAGCGGGCGGTCGGGGTCGTCGACGTCGACGGCCTGCCACAGGTCAAGCTCTGGTATGACCGCTTCGACGTCCCGGACCGTCGCTTCCGCGTGGTGCTCATCGACACCGACGAGCGCGAGGTCTGGCGGGCCGACGTCGTGACGCCGACCCAGGAGATCTGGGAGGTGATCGATGCCCTGCCGTCGCGGCAGGGGGACGCGGAACGCGACACTTAGGTGCAGAAGTGTTAGCCTGCTAATCAATGCAGGCGCAACCACCTCCCCCTCCGGCGCCCCCCGTCGACGCCCCCTCCACCCCGGAGCTCGTCGCGTTCGCCGAGGCCATGGACGCGTTCCTGCGCGCCGCGCGCCGTGCGCGTGGACGGCTGAACCGGACGACCTCGGTCCCCGAGCTCTCGCCGTCGCAGTTCCATCTGCTCGAGCCGCTGCTGCGCTCGCCCGAGGCGCTCTGCGTCGGGGAGCTCGCCGACGCGGCCGGCGTCACGCCGCCCAGCGCGACGCGCATGCTCGACGGCCTGCAGGACCGCGGGCTCGTCACCCGCGTGCGCACGAGCGACGACCGGCGCCTCGTCCGCGTCCAGATCACGCCCGAGGGCGCCGAGCTGGTCGCCCGCAAGTACGGCGCGATGCGCGCGACCCGCGAGGCCGTGTTCAACCAGCTGAGCCCCACCGAGCGCCAGACCGCGGCCCGCGTGCTGCAGCGCCTCACCTCCGCCATCGAGGACCTCCACCCGTGACCCCACCCGCCTCCGGGGCCAGGGCCCTGCCCGGCCGGACGCTCGCCATCCTCGCCCTGGGCGCGCTGGCCTACGCGCTCGCCCAGACGATGATCATCCCGGCGCTGCCCGCCATCCAGGCGCAGTACGGCGCCTCGCAGGAGGCCGCCACGTGGCTGCTGACCGCGTTCCTGCTGACCTCGAGCGTCTGCACCCCGCTGCTCGGCCGGCTGGGGGACATGTTCGGCAAGGAGAAGCTGCTCCTCGTCTCGCTGATCGTCTTCGGGCTCGGCTCGCTCATCTGCGCGGTGGCGCCGTCGATCAACGTCCTGATCCTGGGACGGGTCGTGCAGGGCGCGGGCGGCGCGATCTTCCCGCTCGCCTTCGGGATCATCCGCGACGAGTTCCCCCGCGCCCGCGTGGGCTCGTCGATCGGCCTCATCTCCGCCACGTTCGGCATCGGCGGCGGCCTCGGCCTCGTGCTCGCCGGCGTGTTCGTCGACCACCTCTCCGTCGCCTGGATCTTCTGGTTCTCGCTCGTCGTGACCGCGGCGGCGGCGTGGGCGACCTGGCGCTTCGTGCCCGAGTCGCCGGTCCGCGTGCAGGCCCGCATCGACTGGGTCGGCGCGGCGATCCTCTCGGTCCTGCTCTCCGCCGGCCTGCTCGCCGTCTCCCAGGGCAACGCGTGGGGCTGGACGTCGACTCGCGTGCTGGGGCTGTTCGCCGTCGCCGTGGTGCTGCTGGGGGTGTTCGTCGCCTTCGAGCGCCGGGTCGAGGAGCCGCTGGTCGACATGCGCCTGATGGCCTCGCGGCCGGTGTGGAGCACGAACCTCGCCGCCTTCGGCGTGGGCTTCGCCATGTTCGGCTCCTACATCCTGATCCCCGAGCTCGTGCAGCTCTCCAAGGAGACGGGCTTCGGCTTCGGCCGCTCGGCGACCGCGGCGGGCATCGTGATGCTCCCGAGCGCGCTGGTCATGCTCTTCGCGGG
>JAXDGY010000020.1:0-6239 GCA_034664785.1 Solirubrobacteraceae bacterium | reverse complement strand
GCGCGTGGGAGGCCATCGTGGTGGACGACGGCTCCCATGACGGCACGCGGGCGCTCGCGGAGCGCCGCGCCGCGGCCGACGGCCGCATCCGGGTGATCGGTCACGCACGGTCGGCCGGCGTGAGCGCCGCGCGCAACCGCGGGACCGGCGAGGCGCGCGCCGATGCCCTGCTCTTCCTCGACGCCGACGACCTCCTGGCGCCCGAGGCGCTGGAGCTGCTGTACGCGGCGCTCGAGGACCCCCGCGTCGACGCGGCGCACTCGGGCTGGGCGCGGATGGCGGCGGACGGGACCGTCGGCGCGCCGTCGCACGCGCCGGGCCTGCCCGACCTCTTCCCGACGGCCGCCCGCTCGTACCCGTTCGCCGTCCACGCGTGCCTGGTCCGGCGCGCGGTCGTCGAGGCCGCCGGAGGGTTCGACCCGAGCTTCGTCGTCTGCGAGGACTGGGACCTCTGGCAGCGCGTCGCTCGAGCGGGCGCGCGCTTCGCGCGCGTTGACCGCGTCGCCGCGCTCTGCCGCCTACGCCCGGACGCGGCGTCCCTCGACACGGCCCGGTTCCTCACCCACGCCCGGCGGGTGATCGACACGGGGCACGGCCCGGATCCGCGGGTGGCCCATCCGCACCCCGGGCACGCCGCGGGCGCCGCGCCCGGCGGCCGGGCCGCGGCGCTGCTGGCGATCACCATCTGGGCGGCCGGCGTGGCGATCGGGCGCGGGCAGTCCGCCCGGGACCTGCCGGCCTCGGTCCCACCCGGGCCGGCACCGACGCTCGCCCCGGGCGACCTGGCCGAGCTGCTGTGCTCCGCGGTGCCGACCGGCGCGGGCCGGACCGAGCGGGCCTGGCCGGAGCTGTACGACCGGTACGAGGCGGCGCTGACCGAGCTCGCCGCGCAGCTTGAGGACCAGACCGCGTCGCCCGGGTTCGCCCGGCGCATCCTGCGGCGCCTGGAATCGCTCGTCGTCGTCCGGGGAGGCATCCGCGGGCCGCAGCGGGTCGGAGCGACGTGGGCGGCGACCTGGGACCTCGAGGCGGAGCCCCCGCGCGAGGCCCACGCGGCGTGCGATCGGCTCCTGCTCGCCGTGGAGCTGGAGGGACAGCAGGTGGCCACGCTCGAGCTCCCCGTCATCGAGGCCGGGCTCGACCCGGGCGTCCTGGCCGACGCCCTGCCCGACGCCGTCCTGTGGGACCTGCTCGGGCGCCACTTCGCGCGGACGCTGCTCCCGGGCTTGGCGATCGACCACCGGCCCGGCGAGGTCGGCGTCCGGCGCGGGGACGTGGTGCTCGCGAGCGGGGTCGCCGAGGACGACGTCGTCCCCGAGCGGCTCCACGACCTGGTGGGCTGGACGCTCCTGCTCCAGGAGGCGTGGGCGCGCCCGGGATGGCCTGGCGACCGCTTCCACGCCCCTGCACCAGCGGAGCCCGCCGGCGCGGGGGAGCGCGGCCCTGTCCGGGTTCTCGACCTGGCCGATCCGCTGCCGGTGGCGCAGCCGCCCGACGGCGTCCAGCAGCTCGAGGTGCAGGTCGCCGGCGTTTGTCTGGCGGTGGTGGCGGTGTCGCCCGAGGTGCTCGCGAGCGAGGACGGCGTCATCAGCGCCGTCACGGAGGCAACCGCGTTCGAGCTGTGCCGCGCCGTGGTCCGCGAGGCCCTCCTCGGTCGGCCGCTCAGCGATCCAGGCTCGCTGCGCGAGCGCCTCCTGCACGCGCGTGCGGCCCGGTCGGGAGAGCGCCGGCCGCCGGCCGCGCCCGGATGGGACGCAGCCGTCCGGCGCGCCGCGCGCCCGGGCGCGGCGACGCTCGTGCTCGGCCGCCGGCCCGGGCCGGCCGGGAGCTCCGCGTGGCGTCGTGCCGTCCTGCCCCGTCGGGCGCTGGCCGAGCTGGCCGCGGCCGCTGCCCGGCGCGGCGAGCCGGCGGTGGTCGTGCCCGCGGCCGCGAGCCCGGCGGTGGGCGTCTACGCGCCGGATGCCCTGTGGGCGCAGGCCGTCCTCGCCGGCGGCGCCCTGACGTGGATCGACGCCGGCGCGATCGCCGACGGCGGCATGGCGCTGCACCTGCCCTCGCCGCCGGCCGGGACGACGGTCTCCCGGCGAAGCGACTTCGAGCGCATGTTCGCGGGCGGTGCCGACCCGTGGCGCTACGAGAGCGCCTACGAGCGTCGCAAGTACGAGCAGACGCTCCAGGTCATCGGCAACCGCCGGGTCGGGCGCGCCCTCGAGGTCGGCTGCGCCGAGGGCCACTTCACGGTGGCCCTCGCGCGGCACGCCGGCGCGCTCGTGGCGGCGGACATCTCGAGCATCGCGCTGCAGCGGGCGCGGGCGCGCTGCGAGGCGGCGGGCTTCGACGCCGTCGACTACGTGCGTCTCGACATCAACGCCGACCCGGTGCCGGGCGGCTTCGATCTCATCGTCGCCAGCGAGATCCTGTACTACCTCCCGGACCGCGAGGCCCTCACGGCGGTGCTGGTCAAGCTCGCCGGCGCCCTGCGGCCGGGCGGCCGCCTGGTGTGCGCCCACGCGAACCTCCTCGTCGACGACCCGGACCGCACCGGCTTCGACTGGGACTATCCCTACGGTGCACGCGTCATCGGCGAGGCCCTGGCTGCGGTGCCGGGCCTCGACCCCGACGTCGAGCTGCGGACGGACCTCTACCGGGTGCACGCGGCGCGGCAGCCGCGGCGGCTCGCGCTCCGACGGCGCGGTGGGGCGACGCCGCGGGTGATCGAGGCCGAGGCGGTCGATCCGGACCCGGACGTGGCCACGACCCTGCGCGTCGGCGGGGGAGAGGTCGCGACGGCGTCCGCCGTAGCCCCGAGGACCTCGCCGACGGTCCCGATCCTCATGTACCACCGGGTCGCGGCCTCGGGCCCCGACGCGCTCGCGCGCTGGCGGATCGACCCCGCGGCGCTCGAGGAGCAGCTCGCCTACCTGCACGACGCGGGCTACGTGACGCTGGACCTCGACACCTGGGCTGCGCAGATGGCCGCACGGGCGCCGGCGCCCGGGCGAGCGGTCGTGCTGACCTTCGACGACGCGTACGTGGACGTCGCCGAGCACGTCCTGCCGATGCTGCGCCGCCACGGCTTCACGGCGACGGTGTTCGTCCCCACCGATCACGTGGGCGCGACGAGCGCGTGGGACGCCCATCTCGCGACGCCGGCGCCCATCATGGACTGGGACGCGCTTGCGGAGGTCGCCGCGGCCGGTCTGACGGTGGCCTCCCACGCGGCGTCGCACCGGCCGCTGACCGCGCTGTCCCATGACGACGTGGTGCTCGAGGTGCTGCGCTCCCGCGCCGCGCTCGAGGAGCGCCTCGGCCGCCCGGTCACGGCCATCGCCTACCCGTACGGCGACCACGACGCGGTCGTCCGCCATCTCGTCGGCGCCGCCGGCCTCCAGATCGGGCTGACCAGCGAGACCCGGCACAGCCACGTGCGCGACGAGCCCCTCGCGCTCCCGCGCATCGAGATCGAGGGGACCGACCGGCTCGAGGACCTCGTCCGCAAGCTCGGGTGATCGGTCAGGGCGTCGTACGGGGCGCGGTCGTCGTCGTGGTCGTGCGCCCGCTGGTGGTCGTACCCGCGGTCGTGGTGGTGCGCCCGGTGGTGGTGCTGCGCCCGGAGGTGGTGGTGCGCCCGGTGGTCGTGGTGCGCGTGGTGGCGGTGGGCGTGGAGGTCGTGCGGGACGGCGCGAGGACCGGGATCGTCGACGGCGCGGTCGAGACGTCGCCCGTCCCGCTGTCCGCCGTACCCCTGAGCTCGGCCAGCGCGACGCCCGCGCCGGCGCCGACGGCGCCGGCGGCTGCGATGACGAGCACCGTCTTGACCAGCCCGCGCACGAACCAGCCGACCCTGCGAGTCCTCCTCCGCTCCCGCTGGGGGGTGCGCGGTGGCGCCGGGGCGCGCTCGGCGGCCGGGGGGCGCGGCGCGGGTGCGGGGGGCCGCGTGGGGGGTGGCTCGGGCGTCGCCGCCGGGACCGGCGGATCGGGATCGGCTCGGCGGTCGCTCGACAGTGGCGGCGCCTCCCTGCCCGGGCGTGGCGGCAGCGGCGGCAGCTTCAGTGTCGGCGGCGGCTCCGGCACGGCCGGCCGGCGCTCGGCCGGATCATGGACCGGGCCTGCCGGTGGCGTCGGCGCGCCGACCGCGCCGGGCTCAGGGGCCGGCCCGTCGGGGGCCTGCCTCGCCCTGCGTCGCTGCCGCACGAGCGCCAGCACGCCCAGCGCGGACATGGCGGTCGGAGCGAGGTGGCGGGACTTCATGAGCGCCGGCCGCGCCGCAGGTCGGGCAGGTCCGCGAACCCCGTGGGCGTCGGTCGTGAGCCGGCGGGCAGCATCTCGGGCCGACCCTACACGCGACGAAGCGAGCCGGCCGAGCGACGTGAGCCGCTCGCGCCGCGTGCCACATCCGGTGCCCCGTGCGAGTATCGCGCTGGTCGGCGGGTGGCGGCGGACGCGCGCGCGTCGGGTGCCCGCCCGCCCCACCGCATCCCTCCATGGCCAGCGCTGAACCCCTCCGCGACTCCCGGTCGACGCTCCCTCCGGGCGCGCCGGCCGCTGCCGTCGAGGCGTCGGGTCCGGTGGCGTTGCACGTGCGGCTGGGCACGGCGGCGCTCGTCCTGCTGCCCGCGGCCCTGACCGTCTACCTCTCCTTCCACGCGGGCGGGTTCTTCCCGGCGACGCCCGCCCTGGTCGCCTTGCTGCTTGGGCAGGTCCTGCTCGTGCGGACGCTCACCGCCGAGCACCCGGTCGCCGGCTCCACCCGCGCGCTGGCGGTCGCCACGACGGCGCTCGCCCTCTACGCGGCGTGGGGCCTGGCCTCGGCGCTCTGGTCGGACGCGCTCGGGCGGGCCCTCGTGGAGTTCGACCGCGTCCTGATGTACCTGCTCGTCCTGCTGCTGTTCGGCTCGATGCGCTGGACGGCCGCCCAGGCGCGCTGGATGGTGCGTGCCTTCGCGGCCGGGCTGGTGGTCGTGTGCGCGGCCGCGCTCATCAGCCGCGTCCTGCCCGACGTGCTGCACACGTCGCCGGACTTCGCGAAGGACCGGTTGAGCTACCCGCTGACCTACTGGAACGCGCTCGGCTTCCTGGCGGCGCTCGCGGTCCTGCTCTGCGCGTCGCTCACCAGCGACGAGCGCGAGGCACCGGTCATCCGCGTGCTGGCCGCCGCCGCCCTCCCGGTGGCCGCCACGACGCTCTACTTCACGCTCTCGCGCGGGGGGATCGCCGCCTGCCTGCTCGGTCTGGTCGTCCTGGTGGCCGTGACCCGGCCGCGCGGCCTCCTGACCGGGGCGCTCGCGGTCGCGGGCCCCATGGCCGTCGCCCTCGTCAGCGCCTACCACGCCGACCTGCTGGTCAGCTCGGACCCGACCGCAGCGGCGGCCGTCGTCCAGGGCCACCACGTGGCCCTCGTCGTCGGCCTCGCCGCCCTCGCCGCCGGGGCCATCCGCCTGCTGCTGTGCCCGCTCGACACGAGGCTGGCCCGCGCGACGCTTCCGGCGCCGTCACGGCGGGCCGGCGCCGGACTGGCCGCAGGGGCCGTCGCCGTGCTCGTCGTGGCCGGCATCGCCGCCGGCCTGCCGGGCACGGTGGCGCAGGGCTATCGCGACTTCGTCGGCCACGACGCCGTCGGCGAGGGCGAGAACGTGCGCGGCAGGCTGACGGACCCGGGGAACGCGGGCCGCGTCAACCACTGGCGCGTGGCGCTGCGGGCGATGGAGGACGCGCCGGTCACCGGGTCGGGCCTGGGCACCTTCGAGATCGAGTGGGCCAGGCGGCGGCCGGAGACCGGGTCGGTCGTCAACGCCCACTCGCTCTACCTCGAGACGCTCGGCGAGCTGGGGCTCGTCGGCGGCCTGCTGCTGGGGGTCGCGCTCGCCACGATGCTGCTCGCCTTCGCGCGCCGCACGCGCGGGCCCGACCGCCGGCTGTACGGCACGCTGCTCGCCGCCGCCGTGGCCTGGGCCTTCCACGCCGGGGTGGACTGGGACTGGCAGATGCCGGCGACGACCTTGTGGCTGTTCGCGTTCGGCGGCGTCGTGCTCTCCGCGCGGGCCGCAGGCGAGCCGGTGCGGTTCGGCGACCGCTGGCGCCTTCCCGCCGCGGCCGGGTGGCTGGCGCTGCTGGTCACCCCGCTGCTCGTCCTGACCTCGCAGTCGCGCGTGCACGCCGCCGTCGACCACTTCGGGGCCGGCGACTGCCCGGCGGCGACGAAGGACGCGCTGTCGTCGATCCGCTGGCTGAACGTCCGG
>JAXDGY010000019.1:0-10607 GCA_034664785.1 Solirubrobacteraceae bacterium | reverse complement strand
AGCAGCTCGACGACGACCTCCGAGCCCGCGGGCAGCTCGCCGCTCCCGGCCGGGACGATGGCCAGGCCGTCGGCGCCGAGCATCGACGTGAGCTGGTGGGAGCCCTGCGGGCCCGTGGGCGTGGCGCCGGGACCGTCGAGGACCACCCGGACGAGCTCGTCGCGGCCTTCGGTGCGGGGCATGGCCTGCGTCAGCCGCGCCGTCCGGCGGCGCGCCTGCGGGTCGGCGCCCTGCAGCGCCAGCAGGGCGGGGCGCGCGAAGAGCAGGAAGGTGACCATCGCGCTCACCGGGTTGCCGGGCAGCCCGAAGACGAGCACGTCGCCGCGCGTCCCGAACCACGTCGGCTTGCCCGGCCGCAGGGCCACGCGCCAGAAGACCTCCTGGACGCCCTCGGCGTCGAGCGCGGGCTTCACGTGGTCGTGGGGCCCGACCGACACGCCGCCCGTGAGCACCACCACGTCGGCGTCGTCGAGCGCGCGCCCGATCGCCTCGCGCGTCGCCTGCGCGCTGTCGCGCACGCGGGCCCGCCGGACGTCCGCGGCGCCCGCGCGCCGCGCCAGGGCGGCGACGGCGACCCCGTTGGAGTCGTGCAGCTGGCCCGGACCCAGCGGGACCCCCGCCTCGCGGAGCTCGTCGCCGGTCGAGATGACCGCGACCCGGGGCCGCGCGCCGCAGGGAACGGTGGCCGCTCCCGCGTTGACGGCGGCGCCGAGCTCCGCCGGGCCCAGCCGCCGCCCCGCCGGCAGCACGAGCTCACCGGCACGGAGGTCGTCGCCGGCCGGCCGGACGTTCTGTCCCGGCGCGACGTCCGCCTCGA
Organism: Solirubrobacteraceae bacterium; assembly: GCA_034664785.1. Lineage (GTDB taxonomy): Bacteria > Actinomycetota > Thermoleophilia > Solirubrobacterales > Solirubrobacteraceae > Paraconexibacter. The sequence continues at coordinate 9,790 of JAXDGY010000019.1, read as the reverse complement.
CGTCGACCGTCCCGTCGGGGTGCTCGCGCGTGCTCTCGACCATGACGACGGCCTCGGCGCCCGCGGGCAGCATCGCGCCGGTCGAGATCCGGATGGCCTGCTCCGGTCCGAGTCCGATCCCGGCCGGCGTGCCGGCGCGCGACTCGCCGACGATCGTCAGGCGGCGCCCCGCTGGGCCGGGCGGCACCGCGAAGCCGTCCATCGCCGAGTTGGCGAACGGCGGGACGTCCCCGGCGGCGACGACGTCGGCGGCGAGAACGCGGTCCAGGGCGTCCGCGATGGGCACGGGCGTGACCGGGAGGGGCCGGACGGCCGCGAGGACGAGCGCCCGTGCCGCGTCGATGCTCAACATGGGTCCATTCTCCCCGAAAGGGGAGGGACCACCCGATCGTCCAGAATTCCGCAAAGAGCGGAACGTCCAGTTCAAGTCGTCCCCCACGGCTGGTATCCACCCGGAGGATGACCGCCGGTCCCCCCTCGTCACGCCGCCGCCCCAGACCGGTGGCGGACGCCCCTGGGGCCGATCCCGTCGCGGTCGCCAAGGGCTGGCTGCTCGAGCTGCTCGCCGACGTGCCGCTCGAGGCGGTCGCGGCCGTGCCGACGGCCGACCTGGCGCGCGAGGCGCCCGGGCTCTGCGAGGCCATGCTGGACGCCATCCGCTCCGACGCGGCGCTCGACCGCCTGTCCCCGGGCGGGGACCGCGCCGCGCTGGCCGCCCGCGCCGGAGCGCTGGCCGGTGCGCGGTCGGCCCCGGACGCCGTGGCCGCCGTCGAGGCCCTGCGCGCCGCGCTCAGCCAGGCGCTGCGGACGCCGGGCGCAGCCGACCCCGCGCTGGCCGCGGATCTCGGGGACCGCCTCGCGCACGTCTGCGCCGTGGTGGCCGGGGCGGCGCTCGCGCCCGGGGCGCTCGAGCAGGCGGCGGCGGAGCCGACGGAGCCCGAGGCGCCGGCCCGGCCCGCCGCGGCCGGCGTGCGCGCCGTTCCCGCTCCGGTGCCCGAGGGCGTCGTCCGGCTCGACCCGTTCGCGAGCGCCGCGGCAGGCGATCTCACCGCGCGGCAGACGGCCACGGAGCCCTGGGCGGCCGCGATCGCGCGCCGCCTGGAGCGCTACGCCGACGACGGCCGGCCCTTCGGCGTGCTGGCGATCGAGGTCGACGAGGTCGACCGGCTCGAGGCCGTGGACGCCACGGGGACCTTCGCCGAGGCGCTCGAGGCCGCCGAGCGCGCGCTGGAGGCGGAGCTGCGCCCGGCGGACATGCTCGTGCGCGAGCGCCCGGGGCGCCACTGGCTCATCGCGCCGGACACCACGGCCACGGCGGCGCGCGAGCTCGGCGAGCGCCTGGCCGGTGCCGTCGCGGCGCGCGCCTTCCACCACGGGCTGCCGCTGTCGGTCTCGATCGGCCTGGCGATCTGCCCGGACGACGGGACCTCGACGGACACCCTGCTCGGCCACGCCGACGGCGGCGTGTTCGCGGCCCGTGCGGCCGGGCTGCCCGTGGCCTAGCGACCGCGGGCGGGTCGCTACCGGCGGGTGACCAGGGCCGTGGCTCCCGGGGCGATGGCGCGCACCGCGCCGATCCGCGCCTTCGTGGAGAAGCCGAGCGCCGTGGCCGTCGCGGCGGTCAGGTCGTAGGTGGTCCCGGAGCGGAAGGGGCCGCGGTCCACGACCGGCACCGTGATCGTCCGGCCCTGGTAGAGCAGCGCGACCTGGGTGCCGCACGGCAGCGACCTGTGGGCGACGCCGACCAGCGTGCGCGACATGCGCTGCCCGCAGGCGGTCCTGCGCCCGTAGAACCCCGGCCCGAACCACGTCGCGACGGCGGGGTTGTAGATCGTCACGGTGCTCGTGGGCAGGGTGGCGGTCTGTGCCGTCGTGGCGCCCGCCGCATCGCCCATGTCGGCGCGCAGCGACACCTGCCCGGTGCGATCGGGCCGCCACTGGGCGCGGAAGGAGCCGTCGCCGCCGGTGGTCGCCGTGACGGCGGTGGCCCACGAGCCGTCGCGGGCCTGACGCTCGATCGTGACGGCGCGCCCAGCGGGCGCGCCCGCTGCCGAGCCCGTGATGTCGACGGTGGCGCCGAGCATCGCGCCGGCCTGCACGGAGAGCGTGCCGGCGGCGCTCGAGACGGCGACGGGGGACAGCGCGGAGAGCGCGGAGGCGCCGCCGGGCTGCGGCGTGCCGATGGCGAACCCGCCCGGACCGGCGTCGGCGAGGGCCGGGGTGGCGGACGCCGCGCTCAGGATGAGCGCGGCAGCGAGCGTCGTCGCGATGGCGTGGCGTGGCAAGGCTTGGGTCCGTCGTCTCGTTCAACGGCCTACGGGGTGAGCTGACGGGCTCGCGCCGAACGACGGCGCTACGGCTCAGGTGAGCTGATTCGCCCCGGCGGAGCCGCTCATGCGGCTCCGCAGTGGTTCCCCCGCCTCCCGTGTGCAAGGCGCACGGGAGCTCGGCTGAAGGCGGGGACACTACAGCGTCCCCGCCCCGCGGACGTTCTGGCCCGCCCGCCGCTCCGGCGCTACGGCTTGGGCAGGCGCGACAGCAGGCCGCCGACGGCCTGCTTGCCGAGCGCGACGCCCAGCTGCGCGGCCTCACCGACGGCCTGGACGGCCCCGGTGACGAGGTCGGCCGGGCCCGAGCCGCCCGTGCCGGGCTGCGCCGACGCGTAGCCCGCGGGCGGCGGCGTGGACGTGGGCGTGGCGCGCGGGCGCGTGGCCTTGGGCGCGGCCTTCGGACGCGGTGCGGCCTTCGCGGCGCCGGCGCGGGGCTTTGCGGGCTTTGCGGGCTTCGCCTTGGCGGCGGCCGGGACCGCCTTCGGGCGGCTCTTGGCCACGGGCTCCGGGGTGGCGGACGCCGCTGCGACGGCGGGGCGGGCGGGCTTTGCCGCGCGCTTCGCCGCGGCGCGGGCCGGCCTGGCGGGCGTCGCCGGCTTCGCCTTGGCTGCTGCCGCCGGCTTCGCGGCTGCGGGCTTCCGCGTCGCCGATGCAGCGGTGGCCTTCACGGCCGGGGCGGCGGGCGGCGTGGGGGAGGCGCCGGCCTTGGCCGGCGCCGCCGGCTTGGCCTTCGCTGCCGCGGGCGCGGGCTTCGGAGAGGCGGCGGGCTTGGCGGCGGCGGGCTTCGCCGCGGCGGCGGCCTGGGCCGCGGCTGCGGGCTTCGCCGGCTTGGCGGGCTTGGCGGGCTTCGGCTTGGCGGCGGCAGGCTTCGCGGCCTTCGCCGGCGCGCCTACGCCGGCGGGCGGCGTCGGCGCGGTGCCGGAGGGGGCCGCCTTGGGCGCGCCGGGCGCGCCTGCTGCCGGTGCGGCGGCCGCCTCGGCCGGCGCCTCCGGGCCGGCCGGAGTGCCGGTGGCGGAGCCGTTGGGCGCAGCCTCGCGGCGGGCGCTGCGTCGCTGGGGGCGGGTCCGCGGGAGGCCCGCGAGGACGTCGCCGTCGTTGCCGTTGTTCGAGTCGGGCGGGGTCATCGGCCGAATCATCACAGGTCTTTGCATCGCAACTTGAAACCGTGGGACGTGTCGCCGGTAAGAAGGGTGAACAGCCTGGGCGGCCCAGGCCCGCTTGCGTTGACTTCAAAAAGTGAAGCGCCTACCATCGAGGACCCTTACGGTCGAGCGCTACGGTGGGGTGAGTTGACGGCCCGAAGCCAGCGCTCGGACGTCCTCAGTGCAAGAGCAGGGAAGTCGGCTGCAAGCCCTCGGACCGGCGAACGAAACGGACGCGCATGTCAGTAGTGGAACTGCAGGAACTGGAAGAGATCAAGGGCCTCCTGGCGAAGGGCCAGCAGGTGGGCGTGCTCACCTACGCGGAGATCGCCAAGGCCGTTGCCGAGATCGACCTCGACGAGGCGGACGTCGAGGATCTCCACGGCTTCCTCGAGAAGTCGGAGATCGAGCTCGTCGAGGAGATCGACCCGGCCACCGCGGCGGCCAACGAGGTGGAGCGGGCCCCGGACAAGCGCCGCGGCCGCCGGACGTCGAAGGCGACGCTCGACCTCAAGCCGGACATGACGACGGACTCGCTGCAGCTGTTCCTCAAGGACATCGGCAAGGTCCGGCTGCTCACCGCGCAGGAGGAGGTCGACCTCGCCAAGCGCATCGAGCGCGGCGACCTCGACGCCAAGCAGAAGATGGTCGAGTCCAACCTGCGCCTGGTCGTCTCGATCGCGAAGAACTACCGCAACCAGGGCCTGCCCTTCCTCGACCTCATCCAGGAAGGGACGCTCGGCCTGGTCCGCGCGGCGGAGAAGTTCGACTACCGCAAGGGCTTCAAGTTCTCCACGTACGCCACGTGGTGGATCCGCCAGGCCATCGCCCGCGCGCTCGCGGACAAGGCCCGGACCATCCGCATCCCCGTGCACGTCGTGGAGAAGCTCAACAAGATCGGCCGTGCCGAGCGCAAGCTCGTCACCGAGCTCGGTCGCGAGCCCACCGCGGACGAGATCGCCGAGGTCACCGGCATCGAGCCCGAGGAGGTCGAGTCGATCAAGCGCTCCGCCCAGGCGCCCGTCTCCCTGGAGAAGCCGGTGGGCGACGAGGAGGAGTCGGAGTTCGGCCAGTTCATCGCCGACGAGCGCGCGGAGTCGCCGTACGAGCGCGCCGCGGAGATCCTGACCAAGGAGGCGCTGCGCGAGGCGCTGGAGAACCTCTCCTACCGCGAGCGCCGTGTCCTCGAGCTCCGCTACGGCCTGGGCGGGGAGCACCCCCGCACGCTCGACGAGGTCGGCCGCACGTTCAACGTGACGCGCGAGCGCATCCGCCAGATCGAGAACCAGTCGCTGAAGAAGCTGCAGTCCCTCGCGGAGGCGCAGAAGCTCCGCGACGTCGCGTAGCGCATCGTCGACGGCCTAGGCGCCGCACCACGCATGGCTTGACACGGAGGGCCCGGGCGACCGGGCCCTCCGTCGTCGGCGTCCGCGACCGCTCAAGGTCGCCCGGACGCGGCCGATCCAGCGGGGGAGATGTTCGACATCGACAACGCCCTGCGCCTCCTCGTCGCCACCGGTGGCTCCGACCTGCACCTGAAGGTGCCCTCGCGTCCGCTGATCCGCGTCGACGGCCGGCTGAAGCCCATCGAGGGCCTGCCGCAGCTGACCGCGGAGGACACCGAGGCCGCCGTCCGCCACATCCTCGACGACCCGGTCAAGCTCGCCGAGTTCGTCGAGGACCACGAGGTCGACTTCTCCTACGCGATCGAGGGCGTCGCCCGCTTCCGCGTCAACGCCTTCCGCCAGCGCGGCTGGGCCTCGCTGGTCATCCGCGCGATCCCGGCCGCGATCCAGAGCATCGAGGAGCTCAACCTCCCGCCCGTCATCCGCGAGCTGGCCGAGGAGGAGCGCGGCATCGTGCTGCTCACGGGCACGACCGGGTCGGGCAAGTCCACCACGCTCGCCGCGATGATCGACCACATCAACTCCACGATGGCCAAGCACGTCATGACCATCGAGGACCCGATCGAGTTCCTGCACACCGACAAGCAGTCGGCGATCAACCAGCGCGAGATCGGCGCCGACACCGCCTCGTTCAAGCGCGCTTTGCGCCGCGTCCTGCGCCAGGACCCGGACGTCATCCTCGTCGGCGAGATGCGCGACGAGGAGACCGTCCACACGGCGCTGTCGGCCGCGGAGACCGGGCACCTCGTCTTCTCGACGGTCCACACCGTCGACGCCGCGGAGACGGTCAACCGCCTGATCGACTTCTTCCCGCCACACATGCACCAGCAGGTCCGGGCGATGCTCGCCGGGACGCTGAAGGGCGCGGTCTCCCAGCGCCTGGTCCCGGCCGCCGAGGGCCGCGGCCGCGTCGCGGTCTGCGAGGTCCTGCGGATGACCGGCCGCGTGCGCGACATGATCATGGACCCGCAGCAGACCGGGAAGCTCAACGAGGTCATCGCCGACGGCGGCTACTACGGGATGCAGACCTTCGACCAGGCGCTGTTCGGCCACCTCAAGGCCGGGCGCGTGACGATGGAGCAGGCCGTCCAGGCCGCGACCAGCCCGCACGACTTCAAGCTCCTGGTGGCCGCCGACGGCCGCCGCGGCACGACGATGGACGACCTCGCCGAGGCTGAGTCCAAGCGCGCAGCAACCGGCGACGAGCCGGCCCAGGCAGCGCTGCGCTAGGGGGCCAGCCCCCTTTCTCTCCGGGCGCGCCGCCGCATAGGGTCCCCCTATGCAGACCACGCTCGCCCAGTTCAAGGAGACGACGTCGGCGGACGCGTTCTCCCTCCAGAACCACAAGCTCCTGAAGGTGTCGCTGGCCGGGCACACCGTCCAGGCCAAGCTCGGCTCGATGGTCGCCTACCAGGGCGACGTCACGTTCGAGCACGCGGGCTCCGGCGGGATGGGCCGGCTCATGAAGAAGGCGCTCACCGGCGAGGGCCAGTCGCTCATGAAGGCCGCCGGGACGGGCGAGCTGTTCCTCGCCGACCAGGCCCAGGACATCCACCTCGTCCACCTCGAAGGCGACTCGATCACCGTCAACGGGCCGAACCTGCTCGCGTTCGAGACCGGGATCGACTGGGACATCCACCGCATGAAGGGCGCGAGCGGGATGATGGGCGGCGGGCTGTTCAACACGGAGCTGAACGGGACCGGCTGGGTCGCGATCCTGTCCGACGGGCCGCCCGTCATGCTCGACGTGTCCGGGGCCGCGACGTTCGCCGACGCGCAGGCCGCGATCACCTGGTCCTCAGGCGTGACGACGTCGCTCAAGACGGACGTCAAGCTCTTCAAGTCCATGACCGGCCGCAGCTCCGGCGAGACGGTCCAGATGGCCTTCGCGGGCCAGGGCTGGGTGCTCGTGCAGCCCTCGGAGGGGCGCATCGGCGCGGAGTCCGACTCGGGGCGGTCGTCGGGCGGCGGGCTCGGCTCCCTGCTCAACGGCTGAGCGGGACTGGGCCGGTGGCACTTCACTTGGTAAAGTCTTGAGCAGATGCCCGTCGACGACACGTGTCCCGTCTGCCGCACGGCTGACATCGTCTGCGCGAAGTGGACGCTGCTGCTCGTGCGCGACCTCTCCGAGGGCTACTCCCGTTTCTGCGAGCTCGAGCGCTCCCTGAGCGGCATCAGCCCGCGCACGCTGTCCCTGCGCCTGCGCGCGCTGGAGGAGGAGGGCATCGTCGAGCGCGTGACCTACCCCGAGGTCCCGCCGCGCGTCGAGTACGCGCTGACGGACAAGGGCCTCGCGCTGCTGCCGATCATCGACGGCATGCGCGACTACGGCCGCCGCTGGCTCGGCGGCGACTGCGGCGCCGCGGAGTCCGAGGCGGGCGCCGTGGCCATCGCCGTCGTCTGAGAAGCGGTCTCGCCGCGCAGGATCGCCTGCAACGCCCGTCCGGCGCGGGAGGAAGCGCAACCCCTCGCATCGAAACGGGTTGGGATGCCCATGCGCGGTCTCCGTCAGGCGCCGCCGCCGCCCCGCTTCACGCGCCGGCGCGCCCTCGCCGTGGGCGCCGCTGCCGGCCTCGGGTCGCTGCTCCGGCGTCCCGTCCCCGGGTGGGCGCTCGGCCGCCGCGCCTCCCTGGGGAGCTTCGGCATGGACGTCCCCGGGACGGCGTTCGCGGGCGGCCGCGTCACGGGCGTCCTGCGCGCGCCACGGCGCTTCGACCTCTTCGGCGCGCGCGGAGCGGGCCTGGCCGGGGCGGGCCTCGAGGCACGCGTGCGTCCGGTGGGCGGCCCATGGAGCCCGTGGGTGCCGCTCGGAGCCGGCCACGCGCCGGACGAGGGCCGCTCGCTGGGCACCACCGATCCGGTCTGGGCCGGCGGCGCCGACGAGCTGCAGCTGCGTGCGAGCAAGCCGCTCGGCGGCGTGCGCCTGGTGTTCGTCACCGTTCCCGCGCCGAGCCGCGCGGCCGCCGCCGGCGCGCAGGCCAGGGCGGCCGGGGCACGCACGGCGCAGGCCACGACGGGAGCCCCGTCGGTCATCACCCGGGACGAGTGGGGCGCCGCCGCCGTGCCGCCCCGCGCGACACCGAGCTACGGGACCGTCGCGATGGCCTTCGTGCACCACACGGTCACCGCGAACGACTACGCGCCGCAGGACAGCGCGAGCATCGTGCTGGGCATCGCGAAGTACCACCGGGACACGAACGGCTGGAACGACATCGGCTACAACTTCCTCGTCGACAAGTACGGCCAGGTCTTCGAGGGCCGCGAGGGCGGGGTCGACCTGGCCGTCGTCGGCGCGCAGGCCCAAGGCTGGAACTCGCAGTCGACGGGGATCGCCACGCTGGGCACCTTCGAGGCGGTGGCCTTCCCCGCGCCGGGGATGACGGCGCTCGCGCGGCTGATCGCCTGGAAGCTCGCCGTCCACGGGGTGCCGACGCAGGGAACGGTGGCCCTCGTCTCGGGCGGCGGCAGCCAGAACCGGTGGCGCAAGGGCGCGACGGTCAGCTTCTACCGGATCGCCGGCCACCGGGACGGCTGCCTGACCACCTGCCCCGGCGGCGCGCTCTACGGCCAGATCGGCGACCTCCGCACGCGGGCGGCCGCCCTGGCGGGGACGATCGCCGTCCAGCCGCGGCTGACCATCCTGGCGGCGTCCGGCACCGTCGACTACGGCAGCGACGTCGCGCTCACCGGGCGCTTCGCCCAGGCCGACGGCTCCGGGCTCGGCGGGGCGCGCGTCGACGTGCAGAAGCTGGGCGCCAGCGGGACGTTCTCCACGATCGCCCGGACGACGACGGCGAGCGACGGCAGCTGGTCGGCGCGCCTGCCGTGGCGCCGGCCCGGGACGCTGCGGGCCCAGACGCTGACGCCGGCCACCGGCGCGCGCGTGCGCTCCGTGCAGGTGACGGTCGCCATCGCCGCCGAGCTGTCGGCCGCCGCCGACGCCACACGGGTCCTGGTCGGGCGGCGCGCAGTCCTCCGTGGGCGCGCCGTGCCCGCCGGGAGCGTCACCGTCGTCGCCGAGCGCCAGGACGCCGCCGGGCACTGGCGCCGCGTCGCCGCGGCGCGCGGCGCGGTGAGCTCCGGGGCCTACCGCGTGCCCGTCCGGCTGGCGAGCGCGGGCCTGCATCGCCTCACCGTCCGCGCCGGCTCCGGCAGCACGGCGCGCAGCGCCGCGCCGGTCTACGTCCGCGCGGTGCGCGATCCCGCGTCGCTGAACACCTCCGCGAGCGGCGCGACGCCGCAGGCGGCCGCCGGCCAGGCGGCGCCGGGGACGCCGGCGGCCGCGCCGCCGGGCACGGGCTCCACAGGCGGCATGGCCGCCGGCTGAGACCAAACCTAAGACCGAATCTCATCTTCTGTAGGCTTGGGGCCGTGCTCGAGCCCTTCCAGCTGACCTTCGTCCAGCGCGGGATCGTCGAGGTCCTCGTCCTGTCGCTCGCGGCCGGCGTGATCGGGACCTGGATCGTCCTGCGGGGCCTCGCCTTCTACGCCCACGCAGTCGGGACCGCCGCGTTCCCCGGCCTCGTCCTCGCCGACGGCCTCGGCTTCGGCGCGACGCTCGGCGCCGCGGGGACCGGCCTGCTCGTCGCCGCCGGCGTCGGCTGGCTGGCGCGGCGCGAGGGCGCGCGCGATCGCTACGACGCCCTGACCGCGCTCGTGCTCGTCGGGGCGCTGGCGCTCGGGATCATCCTCGCGTCCGACGTCTTCGGGTCGGGGGCCAACGTCGAGACGCTGCTCTTCGGCAGCCTGCTGCTGGTCGACGGGCACGACATCGCCTTCGCCGCGGTGGTGTCGGTGCTGGCGGTGGGGGCGGCGCGCGTGCTCGAGCCGCGCTGGCACATCAGCGGGTTCGACCCCCCGACCGCTCCCGCGCTGGGCGTCCGCTCGGCGTGGCCCGACGCCGCCCAGCTCG
>JAXDGY010000018.1:0-4152 GCA_034664785.1 Solirubrobacteraceae bacterium | reverse complement strand
TCTACTACTACCTCGCGCTGATCATCCTCGCGGCCGCGATGCTCTTCGTCTGGAACCTCACGCGCGGCCGGCCCGGGCGCGCGATGCAGGCGGTGCGCGACCGCGAGATCGCGGCAGCGGTCATGGGAGTGGACCTCGCCCGCACCAAGATGAGCGCCTTCGTGGTCTCGTCGTTCCTGGCGGGGGTGAGCGGCGCGCTGTTCGCCTCGTACCTGTCGTTCGCCACGCCCGACCAGTGGAGCCTGCTGCTCTCGATCCAGTACGTCGCGGCGATCATCGTCGGCGGCATCGGCACCGTGTGGGGCGCCCCGCTGGGATCGATCGTGATCTTCGCGCTGCCCGCCGTCCTGCAGTCGCTGATCCCGCAGTCCTCGTCGGGCGGCCTGCCGATCGACGACATCACCTCGATCGCGTACGGCGTGCTGATCATCGTCTTCTTCGTCCTGGAGCCGCGGGGGGTCGTCGGGCTCGGCGCCCGTGTCGCGTCGCTGTGGTCGCGCGTCGGCGTGCGCGCCGGCGGGGGCGGAGGGCTGTCACCTGAAGCACAGGCAATCGAAGGGAGCGAGAGGACATGGGCAAGATGAAGGTGCGCTTGCCGGCTGCCGCATGCGCGGCGGGAGTGATCGCAATCGGCATCGCCGCATGCGGGACCGGCTCCAGCAGCGGCGGCAGCGCCGCCGGCGGAAGCGGTGCGATCAAGACCGGACCGGGGGTCGACGCCAAGGCGAAGACCATCTCGCTCGGCGTCCTGAGCCCGCTGTCCGGGCCTGTGGCGGCGATCGGCAAGCCGCTGACCGCCGGCCAGGAAACCTACTTCCACGCGGTGAACGCCGCCGGCGGAGTCGATGGCTGGAAGGTCAAGCTCGTCGAGCAGGACACGAAGTACGACCCCCAGACCCAGGTGCAGGCCTACAACCGCATCGCGGGCAACGTGGCGTTCATGGCACAGTCGCTGGGCAGCCCGACGACCAAGGCGATCCAACCGCTCGCCGACCAGCAGAAGATGCTGATCGGCGCAGCCGCGCAGGACTCGTCGCTCGTCAGCGATCCGGCGATGGCCGTCATCGGCACTCCCTACGCGATCGACGACGCCAACGCGCTGGACTACATCGCCAACCAGAAGGGCGACAAGAACGCCAAGGTCGGGATCATCTACCAGAACGACGCATACGGCCAGGACGGGCTGCGCGGCTACGTGGCGGGCCTGAAGGCCTACCACCTCAACGACGTGGCCAAGACCACGTACAAATCCGGCGACACCGACCTCACCGCGCAGGTGCAGAAGATGCGATCCGCAGGCGCGAAGTACGTGTTCGTCGTGGCCGTTCCCAGCGTGGCGGCGACGATCGTCGGCACGGGCGCCTCACAGGGCTACAACCCGACGTGGGTGTTCCAGGGGCCCGCGTGGTCGGAGTTCCTGATGTCGTCCGACGGGACCCCGAGCGGCAAGCCCACCGCGTTCGCCAAGGCCCTCGCGGCCAATGTGTGGGTGCTCGGATATGAGGCGCAGTGGGGCGATACGAGCGCGCCGGGCATGGCGAAGTTCCTGGCCGACACCAAGCGATTCGCTCCGTCGCAGATCCCCGACTACTACTTCATGTACGGGTACGCGCAAGCGCAGATGGAGACCGCCGTCCTGCGCAAGGCGATCGCCGGTGGGGACCTCACGCGCGCGGGCATCCTCGACGCCAAGCTCCACCTCGGTACGGTCGACCTGGGCGGCCTGGTGCCGACGCTCGACTACACCCCCGGGCTGGGGCCTGCCTCGCGGATGAGCGAGATCTCCAAGGTGAGCTCCACGACCCCAGGATTCCTGAAGGCCTTCCGCGGCTTCTTCACCGGCGAGGCCGCCAAGAGCATGACGTTCACGGCATCGGGTTGAGATGACGGCGGGTCCACAGCTGGTGGGGGCGCCCGTCGGCGTCCCCACCTACGCTTGTGCCATGACGGCATCGCCGCGCCCTGCATCGGCCGAAGACGCTCGGCGCGCGACCGGCGGGCGATCCCCTGGCGAGCACACGCTCGGGCGCTGGGTCCGCGACCGGGCGCTGGTCACCCCGCAACGGACCGCGATCGAGCACGGCGGCGTGCCGACCACCTACGCCGAGCTCGACGCGCGCTCCGAGCGGCTGGCTGACGCACTGCTGCGGCTCGGCCTGCGCCCGGGCGACCGTGTCGCCTCACTGACCAGGAATCGCCCGGAGCACGTCGAGCTGTTCTTCGCCTGCGCGAAGGCGGCGCTCGTGCTCGCGCCGCTCAGCTGGCGCCTGGCGCCGGCCGAGCTCGCCTATCAGCTGGCGCACGCCGAGCCCGCCGTGCTCTTCGTCGAGCCCGAGCAGGACTCGCTCGCCGATGCCGCGCTGCCGCCGGCCACATCGCGACCGCGGCGCCTGGCGCTCGCCCGCGCCGAGCTGGACGCGCTCGCCGAGCCCGGTGCGACGACCCCGCGAAACGGGCCCGCGGACGACGACGACCTGCTGCTCCTCTACACCGGTGGCACCACCGGCCGCCCCAAGGGCGCGCGGCTGACCCACCGGAACTGCTTCTGGACCAACCTCAGCCTCGATCGCACCGCCGACCTGAGCGCCACGGACGTCGTCCTGCAGCTGCTCCCGCAATTTCACGTCGGAGGCTGGAACGTGCAGCCGCTGCTCGCCTGGTGGAAGGGCGCGACGGTCGTCCTCGAGTCGAAGTTCGATCCGGCGCGCGCCCTGGAGTTGATCGAGCGCAGGGGGATCACCACGATGATGGGGGTGCCGGCGAACTACCTGTTCATGGCGAGCGAGCGCGGCTTCGGCGACGCAGACCTCTCGAGCCTGCGCCGGGCGATCGTCGGAGGCGCGCCGATGCCCGAGCCGCTCCTGCGCACCTGGCGCGACCGCGGGGTGGAGATCGTCCAGGGCTACGGCCTGACCGAGGCCTCACCCAACGTCCTGTGCCTGCCGCCGGAGGACGCGATGCGCAGGCTCGGCTGGGCGGGCAAGCCCTATCCGCACGTCGACGTCGCGCTGGCCGGCCCGGCCTCGGGGGCGCTGATCGACGGTTGCGGCTGCGGTGAGCTGCTCGTCCGCGGGCCCGGCGTGTTCGCGGGGTACTGGCGTGACCCCGAGAGCACGCGCGCGGGCGTGCGCGACGGATGGCTCCACACCGCCGACATCGCCGAACGCGATGCCGAGGGCTTCTACCGCATCCGCGACCGGCTGCAGGACATGTACATCTCGGGAGGGGAGAACGTCTATCCCGCCGAGGTCGAGGCCGCGCTGCACGAGCATCCGGCCGTGGCCGACGCCGCGGTCATCGGCGTCCGCGACGAGCGGTGGGGCGAGGTGGGCGTCGCGATCGTCGTGGTGCGCGCCGGCGCGAGGGTCGACGAGCAGGACCTGCTCTCCCACTGCCGCGGGCGCCTCGCGGCATTCAAGGCGCCCCACGTCGTGCACCTCGCCGAGGAGCTTCCGCGCTCGGCGTCGGGCAAGCTCCTCAAGCGCGAGCTGCGTGAGCGCTTCGGCCGGCCAGGGGGGACCCGTTGAGCGATACGCAGACCCCGGGCGGTGTCGAAGGGACCGCCCAGCCGCGCGGCGCTCGCACCGAGCGCGGCGCCCGCACCCGCACGCGCCTGCTCGAAGCCGCCGAGCAGGTCTTCACCGAGCTCAGCTACCACGACGCCTCGATCGTCAAGATCGCCGAGGCCGCAGGAGTCGCCCCGGGGACGTTCTACCTGTACTTCGTGGGGACGCAGGACATCTTCGACGAGCTCGTCGAGGAGCTCAACCGGCGCGTGCGCCACGCGATGGCGGAGGCGGCGTCGGGCGGGCGGACACGCGCGGAGGCCGAACGGCTCGGATTCCAGGCGTTCTTCCGGTTCACCGCCGAGCATCCCGGCCTCTACCGCGTGATACGCCAGGCCGAGTTCGTCTCACCCCGGGCGCTGCGTCTGCACTACGAGCGGATCGTCGCCGGCTACGCCGCCGGCCTGAAGGAGGCGATGGCGCGCGGCGAGATCCCGACCGGCGAGCCCGAAGTGCTCGCGTGGGCGCTGATGGGCGTCGGCGAGATGATCGGCCTGCGCTGGATCCTGTGGGGTGACACCGACGAGATTCCCACGCACGTGTACGAGGAGACGATGCGGTTCGTCCAGGGAGGGCTGGGCGCGCA
>JAXDGY010000017.1:0-7074 GCA_034664785.1 Solirubrobacteraceae bacterium | reverse complement strand
GTGGATCAGCGCGCCCTCGACCTGGGGCGGCTCGTCGGCCATGCCCGCCAGCGCCGTCGTGGCCGCGAACGCCGCCTCGGGATGGGCCAGCTGCACCTCGACGCGCTCGCCGCCGACGCGCGCCTTCAGCTCGTCGGCGGTGCCGTCGGCGATGACGCGGCCGTGGTCGATGACCGCGATGCGGTCCGCGAGCCGGTCCGCCTCGTCGAGGTACTGCGTCGTGAGCAGCACCGTCGTGCCCTCGGCGACCAGGTCCTCGATGGTCTCCCACAGCTCGATGCGCGAGCGCGGATCCAGGCCCGTGGTCGGCTCGTCGAGGAACAGCACCGGCGGACGGGCGACCAGCGCCGCCGCCAGATCCAGCCGGCGGCGCATGCCGCCCGAGAACGTCTTCGCGGTCCGGTCGCGGGCCTCGACGAGGTCGAAGCGCTCGAGCAGCTCGTGCGCCCGCCGGCGCGCCGCCGCGCGCCGCCGGCCGTAGAGGCGCCCGACCATCACCAGGTTCTCGACCGCCGTCAGGTTGTCGTCGACCGCCGCGTACTGGCCCGCCAGGCCGATCCGCGCCCGGAGCGCGCCGGCGTCGCGTACGACGTCGAGGCCGGCGACCATCGCCGTGCCGCCGTCGGGACGCAGGAGCGTGGTGAGCACGCGCACTGCCGTCGTCTTGCCCGCGCCGTTGGGCCCCAGGACGCCCAGGACGGTGCCCGGCGCCGCCTCGAGGTCGACCCCGTCGAGGGCCCGCACCTCCCCGAACGACTTGACGAGCCCGTGGACGCTGATGGCGGGGGCGGGTCCCGCTTCGATGGTTCGCATGGGCGGAGGATCTCGGTGGTCTAGGTCAGGATCTGTCCTCAATGGCGAGGATCCTGGCGAGCACATGAGCGAGACCACCTCGAGCCGCCTGCTGACCCTCCTGTCGCTGCTGCAGGGCCGGCGCGACTGGCCGGGGGGCGAGCTCGCGGACCGCCTCGGCGTGTCGGGCCGCACGATCCGCCGCGACGTGGAGCGCCTGCGCGACCTCGGCTATCCGGTCGGGTCGATGACCGGCCCGGCGGGCGGCTACCAGCTACGCGCGGGCACGGCGATGCCGCCGCTCCTGCTCGACGACGACGAGGCGATCGCGATCGCCGTCGGGCTGCGCACCGCGGCGGGCGCCTCGGTGGCCGGCATCGAGGAGACGGCCTTGCGCGCGCTGGTCAAGCTCGAGCAGGTCCTGCCCTCGCATCTGCGACGCCGCGTGCACGCGCTGCAGAGCACGACGACGACCCTGACCTTCGACGGCGGGCCGCAGGTCGACCCGCAGTCCCTGAGCGTCATCGCGGCCGCGTGCCGCGATCACGAGCGCGTGCGCTTCGCCTACCGCGCCCGCGACCAGACCGACAGCCGCCGCGAGGTCGAGCCGCACGCGCTCGTCAACGCCGGCCGGCGCTGGTACCTCGTCGCGTTCGACGAAAGCCGCGGCGGCTGGCGGACGTTCCGCCTCGATCGCCTCTCGAAGCCGGCCTCCACCGGCGCACGCTTCGCGCCGCGCAGGGTCCCGGGCAAGGATGCCGCGGCGTTCGTCGCCCAGAGCCTGCAGACCGCGCCCTCGCGATACGAGGCGCGCGTGACGCTCCACGCGCCGTTGAGCGAGCTCCAGCGGCGCCGCTGGCTCGGCGGCACGCTGACCGCGCTGGACGACGACCGCTGCGAGCTCCGCACCCGTGACGACAACCTCGACTGGCTCGCGGCGCGCATCCTGATGCTCGGCGTCGCCTTCGAGGCGCATGAGCCGCCCGAGCTCCTCGAGCGGCTCCGCGAGCTGGGCGAGCGCATCGCCCGTGGCGTGCCGCCGCGGTAGCGGCGGCGCGCCCGCGACGCAGAATCTTTTCCTGCCGGCGTCGGCACGCTGACATGCTGCCGTTCTGCCATTCCTTGGGCGATCGTCGTCCCACATCTCTGAGTTTTGAGAACCGCGCGGCCCGTTCCCCGCCTCGCGACGCCCGTCCGGGACCTCACCGTGCGCCTGGCGACGCCGGGGCGCGCGGTGCGCTCGGCGCCGCGCGGCCTGCCGCTCGCCGGCGCGCTGCTCGCGGTCGTCCTGCTGATCAGTCGCCGGCCCGACGCCGTGACGCATGCGCAGTTCTTCGGCGAGGACGGGATGATCTACTTCCAGAACGTCTACGGCCACGGCGTCCTGCGCACGCTGCTGGTCCCGCAGGCGGGCTACCTCCAGAGCTTCTCCGTGCTCGCCGCCGGCGTGGCGCAGCTCGTGCCGCTGGCCCAGGCGCCGTTGGTCACCGATCTCCTGGCGATCGCCGCCCAGGCGCTCGTCGTCGCCCTGCTCCTCAGCGACCGGACGGCGGCCTTCATCCCCGACGTGCGCGTGCGCGCGCTGCTCGCGGCGCTCTACGTCGCAGCACCGGACGAGTTCGAGCTCGACGCGACCGCGGTCAACGCCCAGTGGCATCTCGCCCTCGCGGCGCTGCTCGTCCTGCTCACGCCCGTCCCCGCGTCGAGGGCCGGGCGTGCCCTCGACGTCGGTGCCCTGCTCCTCAGCGGCCTGACCGGGCCGTTCTGCATCCTGCTCGCCCCGCTGGCGCTGATCCAGCGCGGGTGGCGTGGCGCGGGCTTCGCACCGTGGTGGCGGATCGCGGTGCCGGCATCGTGCGCGGTGGTGCAGCTGATCTGCCTGGTGGCCGTCTCGCGCCATGCGCCTGAGGGCTTCAACGTGATCCACCGGCCGATGCCGGAGCTGGGCGCGACGCCGAGCCTGTTCGTCCAGCTCATCGGCAGCAAGCTGCTCGCGACCCCGCTGATCGGAGAGCCCGCGGCGCTGTCGCTGTCGAGCAAGACCGACGCGGTGCTGACCCTCCTCGCCCTGGTGGCCGCGCTGCGGCTCGCTCGGACCGCGCCTCCGGAGCTCCGCCTGACGATCCTCTTCGCCGGAGCGCTGCTCGTGGTCGCGCTGGCACGGCCGCTGACGCCGAGCCCCGCGTGGACGGTGTTGACGGAGCCGATCAACGGGAACCGCTACTTCGCCATCCCCAGGCTCGCGTTCCTCGCCTGCCTCGTCTGGCTCGCCTGCCGGCATGGCCGCGCGATCGTCCGCGGGGGGGCGGTCACGCTGCTGCTCATCGTCGCCGTGGTGGCGGTCCCGGGCGGATGGGTCTACGGCGCGTTCGCGGACACCGGGTACGCGGCGCGCGCAGCCGCCTTCGAGCGGGCGCCGAAGGGCACCACGGTGCGCTTTCCCGTCAACCCGTCCCCCGAGAACGGGCGGTGGACGATGGTCCTGAGGAAGCGGTGACGCCGACGCGCTCGGGCGCCGGCGAGCGGATGAGGCGGACACGATCAAGGCTGTGCTGTCCTGGAAGGTCCCGCCGCCGAGCCCGCACGCGGCAGCGGTGGCCGCCGGCCTGCCGCTCACGCCGAAGGTCGGCGCCGGTCAGCTCGCGCAGTACTGCTGGTCGCGCACGGACGCGACGCACCGGGTCCGGGCGCGCCAGTGCGCCCGCAGGCTCGACAGGTAGGCGTCGACGGCCTTCTGCTGCGACGTCGTCGTCAGGTCCTTGCGGATGGCGGGCGTGGCGGCCGCGAGCGATCGGGCCGGCAGCGCCGCGATCTGCTGGACCTTGAAGACCACCCAGCTGCGCTTGAGCTGGACGGGGCCCTGCAGCTTGCCCTGGGGAGCCGAGAAGACGGCGCGCTCGAACGCCGGCTCGTTCGTGCCCGGCTGGACGTCCTTGAGCACCCCGCCGCCCTTCACGAGCTGCGTGTCGGTGTTGTACTGGCTGCTCACCGACTTGAACGACGTCCCCGCGTTCAGCGCTTGCGCGGCGGCCAGCGCGCCGGCCTGCTGCGCGGTGATCACGACCCGCAGGTCGCGCTTGGAGGGACGCGCCCACCGGGCGGGCTCGCTGCGGTAGGCCGCTGCGATCGCCTGCGGCGTCGGCGGCGGCACGCGCTTGCGGACCTTGGCCTCGAGGGCACTGGCCAGCAGCGCCACGCGCTCCTGGACGCGGAGGTCCGGCTCGGTCGTGCCGAGCTGCGCCAGCACCTGCTGCTTCGTGGCGCCCTGGTACTGCGCGATCGCCTGCCGGACGGCATCGTCGACCTGGGCGGGGGTGACGCGGACACCCTGCCGCACGGCCTCCTGCTCGAGCCAGGTCGACAGCACGAGCAGCTGGAAGGCCGACCGCTTCGCCTGCGCGGCGGTCGGCTTCGCACCGGCCGTGCTCGAGCTGCGGTAGGCGTCCTCCCAGTGGGTGAGCGACGCGGCGGTGACGGGCGTCCCATCCACCATCGCGACGGCCGAGGACGGGATCGCCGGGTCGCCGCCGCCGCGTGTCAGCACGACCGCCGCCACGACGACGACCGCGACCAGCGCAAGGGCCCCTGCGCTCTCGCGACGATGCGCCCCGAGCCACCACAGGACCCGGTCGGCGAGATCACCGATGACTGCCACGGCCCGGAGCATCGCGGAATCATGCAAGAGCGAGCGAAGATCCGCGCTGGTGCCGGGTTCGGTGCACCATCACGCGGGCCTCGGCCGGTCGACGCGATGCGCTCAGCCGCGCTCGTGCCGCGGGTCGGGAGCAGGACCGCGCCGGGACGGGCAGTGGGGGTCGTGGCACGGGTGCGCACCGGCCGGTCCTGGGTGGAAGTGCTGCCGGCGGCCGTCCAGGTTCTCGAGCAGCGTGCGCCCGACGGCACGGAGGAGGTGGCGCGGGGTCACGAGCGGCCGTCCTCGTGGATCGCCAGGCGCGGGTTCGGGCACCTGGCGTCGTGGCACGCCGCCGGCCGCCCCTGCGGGCCCTGGTGGAAGTGCACGGCCGTGGCCGTGGTGGCGGCCCGGAGGCGGGCCAAGGGGTTGGTGAGCATCGTCGGCTCCTTCGGATCGAGGGTCTGCTTGAGCACGCTACGTAGCGTTGCTCAAAGGAAGTACACGAAACGCTACGTTTCGTTTCATGGGTCGGGACACGACGGAGGCGATCCTCGCCGCGACGCGCGAGCTGCTGGTGGAGCGGGGCGTCCACGGGCTGACGGTGGAGGGCGTCGCCGTGCGCGCCGGCGTGGCGAAGACGACGATCTACCGCCGCTACCGCTCCAAGCACGAGCTCGCGCTCGCGGTGCTGGTCGACATGGTCCAGCAGGTCGTCGCCGTCCCCGAGCTGGGAAGCACGCGCGCGGAGCTCGTGTCGTTCGTGGACGGAGCGGTCAAGGTCCTCGGCTCGACGCTGATGGGCCGGGTGATGCAGGGCCTGGTCTCCGACCTCGCGACCGACGACGTGCTCGCGACCGCCTTCCGCCGGAAGGTCGTCGGCGCCCGGCTGGCGGAGGTCAAGCGGCTGGTCGACCGCGGCGTGGCGCGCGGGGACCTGCGCCCGAACCCGGACTACGAGCTGGCCCACGAGCTGCTCTTCGGGCCCATCTACTACCGGCTGCTGCTGAGCGGCGCCCCGCTCGACGCGGGCCTTGCCGAGCGCATCGTCGACGCCGTGCTGCCCGCGCTGTCCTGAGCGCGGAGACCGCGGCGGAAGACCGGCCGGCGGCAGCCGCCCCTCGACCGCCACGTGCGGGACACTGCCCGCGTGAGCGCCCCGCTGTCCTTCGACCCCATCGCCGAGGCCCGCCGCCAGTGGGACGAGCACTGGGGCGACGAGGCGACCGCGGCGATGGCGGCCGTGACGTCGATCATGCGCGCGCAGCAGATCATCACGGCCCGGCTCAACGAGCAGCTCGCCCCGCTTGACCTGACGTTCGCGCGCTACGAGGCGCTGATGCTGCTGTTCTACAGCCGCCGCGGCGAGCTGCCGCTCGGCAAGGTCTCCGACCGCCTGCAGGTCCACCGCGCGAGCGTGACCAACGTGATCGACAAGCTGTGCGAGAGCGGCTACGCCGAGCGCGTCCAGCACGAGCACGACCGGCGCGCGGTGCTCGCGCGGATCACCCCCGAGGGTCGCCGGACCGCGCGCCGGGCGACCAGGCGGCTGAACGGCGCGGGGTTCGGGATGGCGCCGCTGGGCGACGAGGACTGCGAGCAGCTCTACGAGGTGCTGCGGCCGCTGCGCGTGGACGCCGGCGACTTCGACGCCGGGTGATCGGGCCCGCGGGCCCGGTCAGGCGGCCGCGGGGGCGGTGGCGTACCCGTAGAACCCCCGCCCCGTCTTCCGGCCATGGTGGCCGGAGACGACCATGCGCTTCAGCAGCGGTGGCGGCGCGTACTCCGGCTGCTTGAACTCCTCATACAGCGAGACGCCGATCGCGTACATGACGTCGAGCCCGATGAAGTCGCACAGCGTCAGCGGGCCCATCGGATGCCCGCAGCCGCGCTTCATGCCCTCGTCGATGTCCTCGCGCGTGGCGAAGCCGTCCTCGTACATCCGGATCGCGGCCATGAGGTAGGGGACGAGCAGCATGTTCACGACGAAGCCCGAGCGGTCCTTCGTGTGGATGACGTGCTTGCCCAGGCCGCGGGCGACGTCGGCGGCGGCCTCGATCGCCTCCTCGCCCGTGTCGATCGCACGCACGAGCTCCACGAGGCTCATGACCGGCACGGGGGAGAAGAAGTGCAGTCCGAGGACGCGCTCGGGCCGCTGCGTCCACGACGCGAGCTCCGCGATCGGGATCGAGGAGGTGTTCGAGGCGAGGAACGACGCCTCCGGCAGCAACCGGTCGAGCTCGGCGAACAGCATGCCCTTGGCGTGCGGGTCCTCGATGATCGCCTCGATGACCGCGTCGGCCACGCCTAGGTCCTCCAGCCGGGTGGTGTGGACGACGCGGTCGAGCAGCGCGTCGGCGGCGTCCTCCTCGAGCTTGCCCCGCGCGACCGCCCGGGTCACGGAGGTCTCGATGGCCTCGCGCGACCGGTCGAGGGCCGCCTGCTCGGGCTCGTGGACGACGACCCGGAGGCCGGCCGCAGCGGCGGACTCCGCGATGCCCGAGCCCATGAACCCGGCGCCCACGACGCCGATGACCGAGACGCTCATCAGTGCTCCTTCGATGGATGACCCCTTGACGCACCCTACCCGCTATGCGACCTTCAAACTATCTGATGACCGCGCTTTACGGAGTTCAATCGCCGCTGGAGGG
>JAXDGY010000016.1:0-2726 GCA_034664785.1 Solirubrobacteraceae bacterium | reverse complement strand
CGGGCTGGCGCGGCGTCTACGACGAGGCCGGCCTCGACGAGAAGAAGGCGTCCGACGACGACGACGTCGAGAGCCAGCAGCTGCCGAAGCTCCTGCAGGGCGAGAACGTCTCGGTGCGCGACGTCGCGTCGGAGGAGAAGATCACGCAGCCGCCGCGGCGCTACTCGGACGCTTCGCTGCTGGGCGCGATGGAGACCGCGGGCAAGCTCGTCGAGGACGACGAGATGCGCGAGGCGATGAAGGACTCCGGCATCGGCACGCCCGCCACCCGCGCGGCGATCATCGAGCGCCTGATCGACGTGGCCTACGTCGAACGCGACGGCCGCTCGCTGGTCTGCACCGAGAAGGGCCTCGGCGTCATCTCGCTGCTGGACGACCACGCGCTGACGTCACCCTCCTTGACGGGCGACTGGGAACATCGGCTGTCGCGGATCGAGCAGGGCGAGGAGGCGCGCCAGCGATTCATGGCGGACATCGCCGAGTTCGCCGGCGCGACGGTCACCACGCTTGACGAGAAGCTCAAGGACATCCGGATCCCGCGGGCCAACATGGGCCCGTGTCCCGTCTGCGGCCACGACATCGTCGAGAACCGCAAGGGCTTCTCATGCTGGTCGCGCGAGGACCCGGGCTGCGGCTTCGTCATCTGGAAGAACAAGGCGGGCAAGACCTTGGCCCCCGCCGTGGCGCGCGAACTGATCTCCAAGGGCCGCACGGAGAAGGCGGTGACCGGCTTCAAGGGCCGCTCCGGCCGCTCCTTCCGGGCGAAGCTCGCGTTGATGCAGACCGACGAGGGCCGCTGGCGCGTCGAGTTCGACGAGCCGTGGGCGCGCGAAGGCGCCAAGCCCCCCGAGGGCGAGGACCCGGCCCCCGCGCAGGCCGCCGAGGCCGCGGCCGGCTCCGCAGTTCCGGCACGGTCCGAAGCGGCTTAAGTCACCGTCGCGTGTAGATCCGTCACAGCCCGGGGCGCAATCCTCCGGCTATGGCGAGCGAGTGGTCACTGAGCGCCGACATGCGCAATCCGCGGCGGGTCCTGGCGCGCCTGCGGGCCGCGGGGGTGAGCGATGCCTAAGGCTTCGGTTCGGCGTCCGCCGAGCGCGGGGCGCGGCGGTCATCTCGCGGAGCGGGCAGTTCCGGCCGCGTGCTGGGCGGGTGGATGAACGCGTTCCACAGCGCCGAGATCCCCTGCACCATGGCCACGACGACCTCGGCGAACGGTGAGATCGCGTTCGCCTGTGCCTCGTCCGGAGTCAGCGTCTCGACCTCCGGCGGCAATCCCGCGCCTTCCCCATGCGTCCACGTGACGTAGAGCTCATGACTGCCGACCACGTGCGCCACCTCGGTGGCGAGTGCGACATCCGTGTCTGTGTGGGCGGCGGGGAGGTGCAGGGTTGGCATCGCTGCCTCCGGAGAGGTTCCTCTAGGACGAAACCAGGGTCGCAACTCTTAACGTCGGGTGCTGTCCAACATTCGTCCAGAGGCCGTTTCATGGCGCAAAGTGCGGGGCAACCGCCGGCGCCCTGTCGTTCCAGCCGACCCGCGCGCGACCCTATGTGGTCCGCCATGTCCCTGACGCTGATCACCGGTCCCGCCAACGCCGCCAAGGCGGGTGCCGTCCTGGAACGCCTGCGCGCCGCGATCTCCCGCGATCCCGTGCTCGTGGTGCCGACCTCGGCCGACGCCGCCCACTACGCCCGCGAGATCGCCGGGGCCGGGCTGGTCTTCGGGGCCGACGTGACGACCTTCCCGCGCCTGATGCGCGACATCGCGCGCAGCGCCGGCGTCCGCGGTCGGCCGCTCGGGAGGCTGGCGCGCGACCGGGTCGTGCGCGCGACGATCCGCGACGTCGAGCTCCACGCGCTCGCCGCCTCGGCCAAGAGCCCCGGCTTCGCCGACGCGCTGGGGGACTTCTTCGCCGAGCTGCAGCGCTCGCTCGCCGGCCCGGCGCGGTTCGGCGCGGCCGTGCGCGCCTGGCGCGAGGCTGGCACCGCGCCGGCGCACGCCGCGGAGCTCTCCGCCCTGTATTCCGCGTACCACCGCCGCCTCGACGACCTCGGGGCGCTCGACACCGACGGCCTCGCCCGCGCCGCCCTCGACAAGCTCCGCGACGCCTGGAGCGGCCGTCCGCTCCTGCTCTACGGGTTCGACGACCTCACGCCCGCCCAGCTCGACCTGGTGGAGACGCTCGTCCGCCACACCGACACCGAGGTCACGGTCGCGCTGAGCTACGAGCCGGGCCGCGCCGCCCTGGCGGGCAGCGCCTCGACGGTCGAGCTGCTCAAGCCGCTCGCCCGCGAGCACGTCACGCTCGAGCCCCGCTCCGAGCACTACGCGGCCAGCGCCCGCGGCGCGCTCCACCACCTCGAGCGCTCGCTGTTCGAGCCCGAACCCGGCGTCGTCGAGCCCAACGGCGCCGTGCGCCTGCTCGAAGCGGGCGGGGAGCGCGCCGAGGCCGAACTCGTGGGCGCCTCCGTGCTCGAACTGCTGCGCGACGGCATGGCGCCGGAAGACATCGCGGTTCTCGTCCGCTCCGACGCGGACCTCTTCGCCCAGGTCCTCGAGTCCTACGGCATCCCCGTCGCCCGCGACCGCCGCATCCCGTTCGCCCACACCCGCCTCGGCACGGGCGTCCTGGCCTTCGCGCGGGCGGCCCTGGGCGGCACCGCGAACGACGTGGTCACATGGCTGCGCACGCCGGGCAAGTTGGGCGGGGCGGAGCCCGCGCGGGT
>JAXDGY010000015.1:0-20273 GCA_034664785.1 Solirubrobacteraceae bacterium | reverse complement strand
CGGGCGAGGTGTCGGGCCGCGCGGCCTACGAGCGCTACGGGGAGGCCGCGCTGGGCGTGCTGGACCGGGTCGGGGGACGGATCCTGTGGCACGCGGACGCGACGCGCGTCGTGATCGGCGACGCCGGCGACCGCTGCGACGAGGTGATCGCCGTGTGGTACCCGGACATGGCGGCGTTCGTCGCGCTCGCGACCGCCCCCGAGACCCTCGCCGCGCGCCCGCACCGCCTGGCGGGCCTGGAGCGGGCGACGCTGCTGTGCTGCACCGCCGAGGACGCGCCGGTCGCCGTCACCGGCTGACGCGGCCCCGCCCGTCGGCGAGGATGCGCGGATGAGCGACGCGCCGACCATGACCTACGAGGTGACGGACCGCGTGGCCCGGATCACCCTGGACCGCCCCGAGCGCGGCAACGGCATCACGCCGCGCCTGGTGCGCGAGCTCGCGACCCGCGTCGAGCAGGCCGACCTCGACCCGGCCGTCCACGTCATCCTGCTGGCGGGCAACGGGCCCGGCTTCTGCGGCGGCTACGACCTCGTCGACAGCGCCGAGGGCCTGGGGCGCGCAGGGGGCCGCGACGCGGACGTGCCGGCCGGTTCGCCGATCGACCCCGCGGTCCTGGCGGCCAACCACGACCCCGCGGGGACATGGGACCCCGCGGTGGACTACGCGATGATGCGCCGCAACGTCCGCGGGTTCCTCTCGCTGATGGGCGCCGACAAGCCCGTCGTGTGCAAGGTCCACGGCTTCTGCGTCGCCGGCGGCACCGATCTCGCGCTCTGCTCGGACCTGCTCGTGATCGAGGACGAGGCGAAGATCGGCTACCCGCCCGCGCGGGTCTGGGGCTCGCCGACCACGGCGCTCTGGGTCCACCGCATCGGCGCCCAGCGCGCGGCGCGCCTGCTGTTCACGGGCGACTGCCTGTCCGGTCGCGAGGCCGCCGAGTGGGGCCTGGCCGTCGAGGCCCCGGCCGCGGCCGACCTCGACGAGCGCACCGAGGTCCTGGTGGGGCGCATCGCCCGGATGCCGGTCAACCAGCTCGTCTTCATGAAGCTGCTGATCACCCAGGCGCTGCACGCGCAGGGCCTGCACGGCAGCCAGGTCCTCGGGACGCTCCTGGACGGGATGGCCCGTCACACGCCGGAGGGCTTCGGCTTCCAGCAGCGCGCGCTGTCCGACGGCTTCCGCGAGGCGGTGCGCGAGCGCGACGAGCCGTTCGGGGACCTCGGCCGCTCCACGTTCAAGGGCTAGAACCGGTTTCGGACAGGCGCACGCCTGATTCTGAAACCGGTTCTGGGGCGACCGTGCCGCTCCCCGTCGCCCGAGGACCGGCACGGCGCGCCGCCGGGCCTACTTCACGTAGCCCGACTCCTTCAGGTACTCGCCGGCGGCCTGTGCCGGGGTCTCCTTGTCGAGGTCGACGCGCGCGTTGAGCTCCTGCATCGCCTTCGCGTCCAGCCCCTTGTTGACCAGCGCGATCGTGCGCGCGAGGTCCGGGCCGGCCTTGTCGACGGTGGACTGCTTGAGCAGGAACGTCGAGTTGTAGGGCGGGAACATCCCCTTGTCGTCCTTGAGGAGCACGAGCTTGTCGCGCTGGTTCTGCGGGTCCGTCGTGAAGACGATCGACACGTCGGCCTGGTTCTTCTCCAGCACCGTGTGGCGGAGCGACGGATCGACCGGCACGAACTTCTTGAACTTCAGCCCGTAGACCTTCTCCAGGCCCAGCAGGCAGTCGAGGCGCTGGCGGCACTCGGGCGTCCCGTAGAGCGACAGGTTCTGGGACTTGCCCTTCAGATCGGAGATGTTCGTCAGCCCGAGCTGCTTGGCCTTGTCGGCGTTCAGCGCCACCTCGTTGGAGGACGTGAACGGCGTCGGCGGCAGGGCGTCGATGCCCTGCTTGGCGAAGTCGGCCTTGACCTGGTCGTAGGCCTGCGTCGGGTCCTTGGGCAGCTTGTCGGTCGGCACGTTGAAGAACGACAGCAGCGCGGTGCCGGTGTACTCCGGGTAGGCGCTGATCTGGTCGGACTTCAGCGCCTTCAGCGCCGTCTTCTCGTCGCCGAGGTTGAGCTGCTTGTGGATCTTGTACCCCGCGGCCTGCAGCGCCTGGGCGTAGACCTCGCCGAGCACCTTCTGCTCGGTGAAGTTCTTCGACCCGACGGTGATCGTCGTCGAGGCGTTGGACGGGTTGGAGGCGATCGACGTCGGGGACGCCGGCGCGGTCGCCGCAGCGCTCGGCGCCGAGGACGACGACGAGGTGCTCGAGTCGCTGGAGCTGCCGCACCCCGCGAGCGCCGCGAGCGCGGCGAGGACGGGCAGGGCACTGAGGGCACGCGTGGGTCTCATGAGGGTTCCTGTCGTATGGGTGCGAGGGCGGGGCGGCGCCACCGAGGCGGCGCCGACCGGGTGACGCGGATGCCGCGCGGGGTCACCGCGCGCTGCAGGACCGCGAAGAGGAGCTCGGCCGCGACCGCGAGCGCCGCGACCACGAGGGCGGCGCCGAGGCGGCCGTCCTCGCCGTAGACGCCGCCCGCGATGATCGGGTCGCCGAGCGTGACCACCCCGGCGAGCGGGGCGATGGTGGCGGTGGCGATGACGTTGACCACGGAGGTCCGCAGCCCGCCGAAGATCAGCGGGAGCGCGAGCGGGAGCTCGACGCGGCGCACGACCTGCGTGCCGCTGAGTCCCATGCCGCGCGCGGCGTCGACGAGCTCGCGGTCGACCTGCCGCACGCCCACGTAGGTGTTCGTGAGGATCGGCGGGATCGCGAGCAGGACGAGCGCGAGCGTGACGTTCGCGAAGCCCACGCCGAGGTAGGCGACGAAGAACGCGATCAGCGCGAGGCTCGGCACCGCCCGCCCGACGTTCGAGACCGAGGTGGCCAGGAACTGGCCCTTGCCGATGTGCCCCAGCCACAGCGCGAGCGGGATGGCGATCGCGGCGGCGATCCCCACGGAGGCGGCCGTGAGCTCGAGGTGCTTGCCGAGCAGCGGGAGGAGCTGCGAGCCGCCGACCTCCGTGCCGCCGCTGCGCGCCTCGCGCGCGTGGAACACGAAGTCGATCGCGTCGCCGAACTGGCTCATCGCGCCACCGCCCGCTGCCAGGGGACGAGCAGCCGCTGGGCGCCGAGCAGGGCGACGTCCAGGGCGATGGCCAGGGCGACGCACAGGCCGCCCGCCACCACGACGTTCGACTTGAACGTGATGTCCGCGAAGATCTCGCCGCCGAGCCCGCCGGCGCCCGCGAAGAACGCCAGCGTCGCCAGGCCGACCGTGGTCGTGGCGGCGATCCGCAGCCCGGCGATGATCTCCGGCAGGGCCAGCCGCAGCTCGACGCGCCACAGCAGCTGGCGGTCGGTCAGGCCGAGCCCGCGCCCGGCGTCCTTCGCCTCCTCGGGGACGTTGTCGAAGCCGGCGATGATGTTGCGGAAGAGGATCAGCAGCGTGTACGCCGTCAGCGCGATGAGCGCCGTCGTCCGGCCCCGGCCCGTGACGGGCTGCAGGATGAAGAAGACGGCGATCGACGGCAGCGTGTAGAGAATCCCGGTGACGGCGACGATCGGCCCGACGAGCCAGCGCCGCCGGTGGGCGACGAGCGCCAGCCCGAGGGCGATGGCGAAGCCGGCGACGAGCGCGATGACGGTCAGCTCGACGTGCTGCAGCAGCGGCGTCGTGTAGCGGTTCCAGTGGTCGGCGATCCAGCCCGGGCAGAACCCGTTGTCCTCGACGCACGAGTGCCCCGTCCGGTTGCGCTCGGTGAACTGGGCGAGGACGAGCACGGAGGCGACGGCGGTCATGGCCCGATCCGCTCCACGGGCTCGATCTCGCGCGTGTCGCGCTCGGCGAGCAGGTCGGAGACGATCGTCACCGAGAGGACGCCGACCACCGCGCCCGACACGTCGACGACCGGCCCGTACTGGCTGCCCGCCGAGAGCAGCTGGGCGAGGGCGTCGCGCAGGACGGCGTCCTGATCGATGATCGGGACGGCGGCGTCGTCGGGCGGCGAGGTGACCTGCTCGCGCGCGAGGTCGCGCTCGGACAGCCAGCCCAGCGGCCGGCCCTCGGCGTCGATGAGCAGCGGGTACGGCAGGTCGGACTCGGCGGCGCGCGCCCGTGCGGACGCCGTCGGCTCGCCCTCGCGGACCAGGGGCGCCCGCCAGAGGTCGAGGTCGCGGACGCGCAGCAGGGACAGGCGCTTGAGCGCCCGGTCGGACCCGACGAAGTCCTCGACGAACGCGTCGGCCGGCTCGACGAGCAGCTCGGCCGGCGATGCGTACTGGGCCAGCACGCCACCGACCTTCATCACGGCGATCCGGTCGCCCATCTTGATCGCCTCGTCGATGTCGTGCGTGACGAAGACGATGGTCTTGCGCAGCTCGGCCTGCAGGCGCAGGAACTCGTTCTGCAGGCGCTCGCGGTTGATCGGGTCGATCGCCCCGAACGGCTCGTCCATGAGCATCAGCGGCGGGTCGGCGGCCAGGGCGCGCGCGACGCCGACGCGCTGACGCTGGCCGCCGGAGAGCTGCCCGGGGTACCGGTCGCGCGTGCCGGCCGGGTCGAGGCCGACCAGCTCCAGGAGCTCGTCGACGCGGGCGGCGATCCGCCGGCGGTCCCACCCGAGCAGCTCGGGGACGACCGAGATGTTCTTGGCCACGGTCTCGTGCGGGAACAGCCCGATCTGCTGGATGACGTAGCCGATCTCCCGCCGCAGGGCGGCGGGCTCGCGGTCCCGGACGCTGTGGCCGCCGATGAGGATGTCGCCCCCGGTGGGCTCGATCATCCGGTTGACCAGCCGCATCGCGGTGGTCTTGCCGCAGCCCGAGGGCCCGACGAGCACGCAGATCTCGCCCGCCCCGACCTCGAGCGAGAAGTGCTCGAGCACCGGCGTGTCGGAGCCGGCGTACGTCTTGGCGACGTCGCGGAACTCCAGCGTTGCTGCGGAGTTGTGGGAAGGCGGCGTGGTCATACCGAAACCCGATCGGGTTTGCTGACAATAGACCACCCCCTTCTGTCAGGGCAGTCCGCCCGCTCGGTCGAGCAGCCCGAGGGCCGCGAGCGTTGAGCAGTCTCTCACCCGGCGGTCACGGATCGCCACATCGAGTTCGTCGGGCGTCATCGTCAGGTGCGCGAGCCCGAACTCGTCGACGCCCGGCGAGGCCTCGCCCGGGGTCAGGTCGGTGGCGAGGAAGACGTCGAAGGCCTGGTCGGAGGAGCCCACCGCCTGCCACAGCGAGCCGAGGTGCCGCAGGTGCCCGGCGGTCAGGCCGGTCTCCTCGCGCAGCTCGAGCCGGGCGAGGGCCTCCGCGTCGCCGCGGGCGCCGTCGCCGACGTCCCAGCCGCCCTGCGGGAACTCGAGCGACCACGCGCCGACCGGGTGCCGCCACTGGCGCACGAGCCACAGGCGCTCTCCGTCCCAGGGGATGGCCAGGGCGTAGTCCGGGCGCTCGACGACGCCGTACAGCCCTTCGCTGCCGTCGGGGCGCGCGAAGCGGTCCTCGCGCACGGCCAGCCACGGGTTGCGGTAGGCGATGCGCGAGGAGCGCACGGTCAGGGGCGGCATGCGCCCGACGCTACCTCAGGACTCGGTGGCGGCCTGCTCGGGGCGCGGGGCGGCGGCGAGCGCCAAGGCCAGGCGCGCCAGCGAGCGGCCGAGGGGCGGCCCGACGTAGAGGTTGCCGCCGGGGGAGGGGGTGCCGGCGGGACGGCTTGCGGTCTCCATGCTGATCTCCGATCCTCTTTCGTGACGCCTGCGTCAACTATGGTCTCACGCCAAGGCGTCTGCGGGGCGGAGATGGCTCACAGACGGTGGCAGGCAACGCGCCGGTCCCGCGACGGCTCGGGACCCGTACGCTCGACCACGTGGCCGACCCGCGCGCGTGGCGACTCGTCTCCTGCCTGTGCCTGGTCGTGGCCGTCGTCGCCTTCGTCGTCGGCGCCGAGACGGTGGCCTGGCCAGCGCTGGCGGCCAGCGCGCTCGCGTTCGTGGTCGAGCTCGGGCTCGAGGCCCGGGAACGCAGTCGCTAGGGGCTCCGGGACCCTGGTCACCCCCAGCCGAGCGCCCGCACGCCCGCCGCCGCAACCGGTGCGACGAGGACCACCACGACCAGCGGCGCACGCAGCGCAAGCGCAACCGCCGCGGCGGCGAGACCCGCGACGCGGGCGTCCAGGGCCAGCGCCCGCCCGTCGGAGGCCGTGTCGACGACCACCAGCGCGGCAAGCAGCGCCGGCGCGAGCAGCGCGACCACGCCCTCGGCCCGGCGCGGGAGCGGGCGGCTGCCGAGCAGGACGGGTCCGGCGGCCTTGGTCGCGATGTTGACGACGGCGACGACGGCGATCGCGATC
Source organism: Solirubrobacteraceae bacterium (assembly GCA_034664785.1). Classification (GTDB taxonomy): domain Bacteria; phylum Actinomycetota; class Thermoleophilia; order Solirubrobacterales; family Solirubrobacteraceae; genus Paraconexibacter. The sequence goes on along the minus strand of JAXDGY010000015.1, from coordinate 13,938 downwards.
CAGACCGCCGTCATCGGCGGCGGAGCCCGACGAGCGCCGCGGCGCAGGCGGCGACGATCGGGAGGCCGGGGGGCACGAGGGCGACGAGCGCGAGGGCGATCGCCGCCGCCGCCAGCGCCACGCGCGTGCGCTGCGCGTCGCTCCCGCGCAGCTCCTCGACGAGCAGCGCGAGGAAGAACGCGGGGAACAGCGCGTCGAGCCCGTAGCGGGCCGGATCGCCGATGAGCGCCCCGGACGCGGCGCCGAGCGCGGTGCCGCCCACCCAGGCGACGAACTGCGGCGCCGTCGCGCCGATCAGCAGGCCGCGGTCGAACCGGCCGTCCTGCCCGGCGATCGCCCATGAGGCGTCGACCACGGTCTGCGCCTCGGCCGCGCGCCGCAGGCGGCCACCGCGCAGTGCCGGCGCGGCGGCGATCCCCATCGGGAGGAAGCGGCCGTTGACCAGTCCGGCGGCGAGGATCGCCGCCGCGGCGGACCCGCCGCCGCCCAGGACGGAGGCCACGGCGAACTGCGCGGACCCCGAGAAGACCACGATCGACATGACCACGGGGGCGACGACGCCCCACCCGAGGCCGCGGGCGAGGACGCCGAAGGAGGCGCCGAGCGCCAGCGTCGGGATCAGGAGCGGCAGGGCCGCACGCACCCCGTCCCGGTAGGTCGCCATGGGCCGGACGCTACCGGCGCGGGTGGGCGGCTCGGGTGCCCGGGCCGGCGGTCAGTCGGTGAGGTCGCGCACGACCGCGTCGGCCTTGCGGCGCCCCTCGCCCGTGAGCACGGCGCGGTCGCCCGCGAGCTCCAGCAGCCCGTCGGCGGCCAGGCGCCGGGCCGCCCGGGCGCCCGTCGCCGAGAGGACGTCGAGCGGCAGCCCCTCGGCCAGCCGGACCTCGAGCATGATCCGCTCGAACCGCCGCGTCGGGTCGTCGAGCACCTCGCGGCCGTCCTCCGGCGAGGCGCCCGCGGCCAGCCGCCGGGCGTAGCTCGTCGGGTGCTTGACGTTCCACCAGCGGGTCCCGTCGAGGTGGGAGTGGGCCCCGGGGCCCACGCCCCACCAGTCACCGCCGCGCCAGTAGCCCAGGTTGTGGCGGCAGCGCGCGGCGTCCGAGGCGGCCCAGTTGCAGATCTCATACCAGGACAGCCCCGCGCCCTCGAGCACCCGCTCGGCGACCTCGTAGCGCCGGGCCATCACGTCGTCGTCCGGGGCGGGCAGCTCGCCGCGGCGGACCTGCGCGTGCAGGCGGGTCCCGGGCTCGACGATCAGCCCGTAGGCGCTCACGTGGTCGGGCCCGGCGGCCAGCGCCGCGTCCAGGGAGGCCTGCCAGTCCTCGTCGCGCTCGCCGGGGGTGCCGTAGATGAGGTCCAGCGAGACGTGCTCGAAGCCCGCCGCGCGCGCCTCGGCGACGGCCGCGCCGGCGCGGCCGGGGGTGTGCCGCCGGTCCAGCACGGCCAGGACGTGGTCGGCCGCGCTCTGCATCCCGATCGACACGCGCGTGAAGCCGGCGGCGCGCAGCGCCGCGAGGCTCGCCTCGTCGACGCTCTCGGGGTTGGCCTCCGTGGTGACCTCCGCGCCCGGAGCCAGCCCGAAGCGCTCCTCGATCGCCGCCAGGATCGACGCGAGGTCCTCGGCCGGCAGGAGCGTCGGGGTGCCGCCGCCGAAGAACACGGTCTCTACGGGGCGCGCGGCGTCGCCGAGCGCGGCGTGGGCCAGGGCGACCTCGGCCCGGGCGTCGCCGGCGAAGCCCGCGCGCGCGGACGCCCCGCGCAGCTCGGAGGCGGTGTAGGTGTTGAAGTCGCAGTAGCCGCAGCGGGTCGCGCAGAACGGCACGTGGACGTAGATGCCCAGGGGGCGCTCGGGGTTCGGTGGCGTCGCGGGGCCCACGGGGACAGTGTGGCGCCCGTGCGTCCACGACCGGGTTCGAGGCGCCTGGGGCTCCGCTAGGGTCCCGCGCCGGTGCGCGCCTTCCCTTCGCTGCTGTCCGCGCTCGCCGCCGTCGTCGTGGTGGCGCTGGGCGCCGCCCTCGCGGGCTGCGGCCCGGGCGACGCCGACGTGCGCAACGCGTACGTCGGCTCGGCCAGCCGCGCCGTCGCCGGGTTCGAGGATGCCTTCGGCAACCTGCAGTCCGACGTCCGCGCCACCAGCACGCCCGCCCAGGACCGCCGCACGCTCGACCGGTTCGAGACCGCCACGGACCGCCTCGTGACCGCGCTCGGCGAGATCAAGGCGCCGGGCGCGGTCCGCAGCCTGCACAGCCGGCTGATCGCCGAGGTGCGCTCCTATCGCACGCTGATCGACCGCGCCCGGCCGGGCTTCGCCGCGAAGGACCCGCGCAAGGTCATCACGGCGCGCACCACGTTCTCCGCCGGCGTCGAGCGGGTCAACGCGCAGATCACGCGGACGATCGACGCGATCAACCGCGCGCTGCGGGGCTAGCGGCCGTGGTGCCCGTCCGCCTGCTGCGCGCCGCCCCGGTCACGGTGCCGTGCCTGCCCGCGGTCGCCCTGCTCGCGTGGTGGGCCGCCGACCAGGGCGGCTACGCGGTGTCGGCGTGGGCACCCGGCGCGATCGTCGTCCTGGCGCTGCTCGCGGTGGCGCTCGTCGCGGTCCCCAACGACTGGCGGGCGCTGCCGCGGCCGGTCCTCGCCGCGGCCGCGCTGCTGGGGGCATACACCGCGTGGAGCTATGCCTCGCTGCTCTGGGCCGACGATCGCGGCGCCGCCTGGACGGGCGCCAACCGGACGCTGCTCTACCTCGCGATCTTCTGCCTGTTCGCCCTCTGGCCCCAGCGCGGGCGCACCGCGGCGACGCTGCTCGGCGCGTGGACGCTCGCCCTCGTGGCGGTCGCCGTGGTCCTCGCCGTCCTGCTGGCGACGACGGACCAGCCCGGCCGCTTCTTCGCCGACACCCGCCTGTCGAGCCCGGCCGGCTATCCCAACGCGGCCGCCGCCACGCTGCTCATGGCGCTCTGGCCGGCCGTGGCGCTCGCGGCGTCGGCGCGGGTTCATTGGGTGCTGCGCGGCATCCTCGCCGGCGGGGCGGTCCTGCTCTGGGATTTGTCCGTCCTCGCCCTCAGCCGCGGCGCGATCCTCGCCGTCCCGCTCACCCTGCTCGTGTTCCTCGTCGTGGTGCCCGGGCGGCTGCGCCACCTCGCCCTGCTCGTCCCGGTCGCCCTCGCGGCCGCGGCCACGACGCCGGCCATGCTCCGCGTGGGCGACCGCATCGACGCCCGGGGCGACGTCGCGGGGGCGCTGCACACGGCGGCGGCCGGCGCCCTGCTCGCCGCGATGCTGATCGCCGTGCTCGTGGGCGCCGTCGCGCTGCTGGAGCGCCGCCGTCCGCCGAGCGAGCGGACCGCTGCCCGTGCCGAGCGCATCGGGTCGATCGTCGCGGCCGCCGGGATCGTCGTCGCGCTGGCGGCGGGGCTGGCCGTCGCGGGCAACCCGGTCGACCGGGTCGACCGCGCCTGGAGCTCGTTCAAGGGCGGCTACGGCAACAGCACGGGCAACCGCCTCTCCAGCGGGCTCGGCTCCAACCGCTATGACTTCTACCGCGTGGCGGTCCGCGTCTTCGAGGCCCACCCCGTCGCGGGCGCGGGGGCGGACAACTTCTATCAGGAGTACCTGCGCCGGGGCCGCAGCGACGAGACCCCGCGCTACCCGCACAGCCTCGAGCTGCGGGCGCTGGCCGAGACGGGCGTCGTCGGGGCGCTGCTGCTGTTCGGCGCACTGGCCGCGGCGAGCTTCGCCGCCTGGCGCGCGATGCGCGCGGGCGGCCCGCTGGCCACCGCCGTGGCGGGCGGCGCGTTCGGCGCGTTCGCCTACTGGGTCGTGCACGGCTCCGCGGACTGGTTCTTCGAGTACCCGGGCCTGGGCGCTGCGGCCTTCGCCCTGCTCGGGCTGGCCTGCTCGCTGTCCCCGCGGCGCATCGGCCGGCGAGCCGTTGACGCCGACGGCGAGGTTGGGCCGCCCCCGGTGGCGCTGCCTCCGTCCGCGCGGGCCGGCACGGCGCTGCGCCGCCCCGCCGCGGCGCTGGGGGTGGCGGCCGTCGCCGTGGTGCTGACGCTGCCGTTCGCGGGCGCGTGGGCGGCGGACCGCGAGATGACGCGCGCGGCCGAGGTCTTCGCGACGCGCCCGCAGGAGGCCTATGACCGCCTGGACCGCGCCGCGTCGCTGGAGCCGTTCGCCTCGCGCCCGGCCTCCCTGGAGGGGTCGATCGCCCTGCGCTTCGACGACTTCGCGCGGGCGGACCGCGCGTTCGCGGACGTCCTGGCCCGCGTGCCGGACGACCAGTACGCGACGCTCGAGCGCGGGGCGATCGCCTCGGCGCGGGGCGACCGCGGCCGCGCGCGGGTCCTGCTCATGCGCGCGACCGAGCTCGCGCCGCGCGACGCGCTGGCACGCGACGCCCTGCGGATCGTGCGCCGCGGTGGCGCGATCGACGTCCAGGAGCTCAACCGGCGCATCCTCGCCGGCACCGCGGCGATCCGCGGGTAGGCGACCGCTTCGACGGACCACGTCTGGGCGCCTCAGAACTTCCCCAGATAACGACATCATGGCGCGGCGAGACCGCAACCCTAGACCTCTCGGTGGTCTTGCGGTGAACCCCGTTGGATCAGTCATCGACGGCTGCTAGCTTGCTCATGCCCTTCGCTCTGAACTCCTGTCCCACGGTTTCCCGTCTCAAGCTCGGTCCGCCAAGACGACCCGGCTCCATGATGCGCAACGTCCTTCCTGCGACGCTCACCCTGCTGCTCCTGGCCGCCTCTCCGGCGGCTGCGGAGGACCCGTTGCTGAGCGGCTACGCAGGGCCCGGCGGCGGGGACCAGGCCGTGCTCGGCTCCACGGTCGTCGGTGGCGGAGGCGGCAAGAGCGGCGGCTCGGGCGGCTCCGGGAGCGCCGGCTCCGGGAGCGCCGCCGGCGCCGGCAGCCTGCAGGCCGCGCCCGCGGCGCCCTCATCCGGGAGCGCGCCTGCCGCGTCCGGCCCGGCGTCCTCGTCCTCGGGGTCCTCCGGGTCCGGGTCCGGCGCCGGCAAGTCGCGTTCCAAGCACTCGGGCTCGAAGGCGGGCAGCGGCTCGTCGCGGCCCAAGGCGAGCAGCCCCGCCGGTCAGGGGCAAGCGGCGCGCACGACCCCGACCCCGACCTACCCTTCGGCACGCTCATCCCAGGCGAGCGGCCTGCCGCTGTCGCGCGACGACGTGCTGCTCGCCCTCCTCGGCGTGGGGATCGTCGCCGCGGTGGCGGTAGCCACGCTGCGCCTCACCCGCACCCGTCCAGAGCCCGGGATCTGAACCGACGAGCCCAGTGCAGCAGCCCAACGTCACCCAGCAGACGCTGACCACGCCCCCGCCTTCCGCCGCGGTCGGTCACGGTCAGACCGGCTCGCTCCCGGCCGACCTGGACCTCCTCCTCGGCGGCCGTCCCGGCCCGACCGGACCCATTCCCCGCCTGGCGTGGCTGCTCGACGGCCGCGGCTGGATGTGGCTGCGGCCGGCGGTCGACGCGTTCGCGCTCATCCTCGCGGTGCTCATCACGCTGCGCTGGCCGTCCGAGCCGCTGCGGCTCGTCAACGCCTGGACGCTGCTGCTGCTGCCGCCCCTCGCGCTGGCGATGCTCTTCGCCCGTGGGACCTACGCCCGCCGCCTGCGCACCGCCGTCCTCGACGGCGTCGCTCCCGTCGCCGGCGCGATCTCGCTCGCCGTGATGAGCCTCACGGTCGCCAACGTGTACGTCCAGACCGACGGGCTCGATGCCGGCCCGCTCGCGCACGTGTGGGCGCTGTCCCTGGCGCTCGTCGGCGGCGGCCGGATCGCCGGTGTCGGGATGCAGCGGGTCGCCCGTTCGCGCGGCTGGATCGGGCGTCGCGCGCTGATCGTCGGCGCCGGCGCGGTCGGCGCCCGCGTCGCGCGCCGCCTGCACGGCTCCCCGGAGTACGGCCTGCGGCCGGTGGGCTTCCTCGACGCCGACCCGCCGGGGATGGCCACGCCCACGGAGGTCCACGTCCCGCTGCTCGGCGGCCCGGACGACCTGGAGTGGATCGTGGAGCGCGGCGAGATCGAGCACGTGGTCCTCGCGTTCTCCCACCGGCCCGACGCCGACCTGGTCCCGGTCGTCCAGCGCTGCGAGGCGCTCGGCCTCGAGGTCTCCGTCGTCCCGCGGCTGTTCGAGTCGGTCAACGACCGCTTCAACTACGAGGTCGTCGGCGGGCTGCCGCTGCTGCACCTGCGCCAGACCAACCTCCGCGGATGGGAGATCGCGCTCAAGCACGCGCTGGACCGCGCGCTGGCGGCCGTGCTCATCGTCCTGCTGGCGCCGGTCCTCGCACTCGTCGCGCTCGCCGTGCGCAGCTCGTCCCCGGGCCCCGCGGTCTTCCGCCAGCGCCGGGTCGGCCGCGACGGCAAGGTCTTCGACCTCCTGAAGTTCCGCTCCATGGCGCCGGCGGACACCTCGCGGTTCGTGCCGCCGTCGGACAGCGCGCCCGGCGGCGTGGAGGGCATCGACCGGCGCACGCGCGTCGGGCGGCTGCTGCGCCGCACGTCGCTCGACGAGCTGCCGCAGCTGTTCAACGTGCTGCGCGGCGAGATGAGCCTCGTCGGCCCCCGCCCGGAGCGCCCCGAGTTCGTCGAGCTGTTCGCGGCGAACGTCGACCGCTACGAGGACCGCCACCGCGTGAAGTCCGGCATCACCGGCTGGGCGCAGGTCCACGGCCTGCGCGGCCAGACGTCGCTCACCGACCGCGTCGAGTGGGACAACTACTACATCGAGCACTGGTCGCTGGCCCTGGACCTGAAGGTGCTCGTCCTGACGCTCGCCGCGGTCTTCCGCGTCGCCGAGTAGCCCGGCGCCGGTGCCGGTGGAGCTCGCGCAGCGCTTCCCGCGCGTGGCGATCAGCCACGAGTGGCTGACGATCCCCGGCGGGTCCGAGCAGGTCGTGATGGCGCTGCTGGAGCTGCTGCCGCAGGCGGAGCTGTTCACGACCGTCTACGACCCGGCGCCCTGGCCCGCGCTGCTCACCGAGCGGCCCGTGCACGCCTCGCCACTCGACCGCCTCCCCGGCGCGCGGACGCAGTACCCCAAGCTCCTCCCGCTGATGGACGCGGCCTTCCGCTCGTTCGACCTCGGCGGCTTCGACCTCGTCGTCTCCTCCAACCACGCGTGCGCCAAGAACGTCCGCACGCGCGAGGCCGTCCCCCGGCCGGTGCACGTCTGCTACTGCCACACGCCCATGCGCTACGTCTGGGACCCCGCCTTCCTCGAGGGCGAGCGGCTCGGGGCGGTCGGCCGCGCCGTCTTCAACGCGGCGCTGCCGCGGTTGCGGCGGACGGACCTCCGCGGAGCGGAGCAGGTCGACGTGTTCGTCGCCAACTCGACCGTGGTGGCCGAGCGGATCGCCACCCACTACGGGCGCGAGGCCACCGTGGTCCACCCGCCCGTGGAGGTCGACCGCTTCCTCGGCCAAGCGCGCACGGCCGGCGACGACGCGCCGTACCTGTTCTTCGGGCGCATGGTGCCCTACAAGCGTGCCGACCTCGCCGTGGCCGCGTGCGAGCGCCTGGGCCGCCCGCTCGTCGTCGCCGGGGAGGGACGCGACCTGGAGCGCGTCAAGGCGATGGCCGGGCCGTCGACGACGTTCCTCGGCCGCGTCTCCGACGCCGAGCTCGCCGGCCTGTTCGCCGGGTCGCGGGCGCTGCTGTTCCCCGGCGAGGAGGACTTCGGCATCGTGCCCGTCGAGGCCCAGGCGGCCGGCCTGCCGGTCGTCGGCTACGGCGTCGGCGGCCTGCGCGACTCCGTCGTGGACGGGGTGACCGGCGTGCTCTACGACGAGCCCGGCGTCGACGGCCTCGTCACCGCGATCGAGCGCTTCGAGGGCCTGCGGCCCGCCGACGCCGACCTGCGCGCCAACGCCGCTCGCTTCGGGCCCGACCGCTTCGCGGCCGAGATGGCCGCCGTCCTGGTCTCCGCGGTGCGCCGCGACGACGCCCTCCGTCCCTAGTCTCCGCCCAGCCGGCCCCCCGACCCCAGGATGACGATGCCCCGACTCCCCCTCCGCGCGCTGTCCGCCACCGTGCTCGCCGTCGGCGCCGGCCTCGTGCTCGCCGCCCAGGCCCCGGCCGCCACGCCCGCGCAGCTGAAGGGCATCTCGGTCTCGGCGATCGGCACGGACCCGACGGCGCTGGCCCAGAGCCTCACCAAGGTCAAGAGCGAGGGCGCGACGTTCGTCCGCGCGGGCCTCGGGTGGGCCGACGTGGAGCCCGACGCCGCCGGCGAGCGCCCGGCCGACATCCTCGCCCGCATGGACCGCTTCTTCGCCGATGCCCGGGCCCGCAAGCTGAAGGTCCTGCTCCTGGTCTCGGGCACGCCGTGCTGGGCGTCCGCCGCGCCGGCCGACCTCCGCGGCGACTGCTCGACCGCGCAGCAGCGCGACGCGGCGCGGGCCTACCCGCCGTCCGACCCCGAGGAGTTCGCGCGGTTCTCCGCGTTCGTCACGCAGCGCTACGCCGCCGACCTGGTGGCCTACGAGGTCTGGAACGAGCCCGACCAGAGCAACGAGCTCTACTTCGCCGGCCCCGACAAGCCGAAGCGGTACGCCGCGATGCTGAGGGCCGCCTACCCGGCGGTCAAGGCGGTGGCGCCGAAGGTCCCCGTCCTGGCCGGCGCCCTCGTCGGCTCCAACGGAGCCTTCCTGAAGGCGCTGTACGACAACGGCATCAAGGGCTACTACGACGGCCTGTCCGTGCACTTCTACGACCTGGTGCTCTACTCGCTCAAGCAGATCCGGCAGTTCCAGGTCGCCAACGGCGACACGAAGCCGGTGTGGCTCGCGGAGACGGGGTGGAGCAGCTGCGCGCCGAAGCAGATCCAGGACGGCCAGGTGTGCGTGAACCGCACGATCCAGGCCGCGAACCTCGCCGACCTGTACCAGTCCGTCCGCTCCACCTCGTGGCTGCGGGCCACGACGATCTTCTCGATCAGCGATACGCCGCAGTACGACCTCGGCCTCTTCGATCGCCAGGGTCACGCCAAGCCGTCCGCCACGGCGCTGCGCCGTGCCTGGGCCAGCCGCAAGCGCACGCTGCGCGCGATCACCCTGCGCCTGCGGTCCTCGGGCGGCAGGCTGCTCGCCACGGGCAGCGGGTCGGCCGGCGACGTCTACACGCTCGACGCCTCCGTGGGCGGCCGGCTGCGCTACCGGGTGAACTTCCGGATGAACAGCGTCAACACCTACTCGCTCAAGCTGCCGTCGGTGGTCGGGACGCGCGGGGTGACGGTCCGCGTCCACCGGATGTGGGACGGGCGGTCGGTCACGCGCAGCACGCGCTGACCCCCGCGCCGCCGCGACAGCAGCCTCCTAGGGCCGCGCCGACTCGTTACGGCGCCGCTCGAAGGCGAAGCCGGTCGCGAGCAGCAGGATGAAGAGGGTGAAGATCTCGATCGCGTTGAACAGCACGTCGGTCATGCCCTGCACGAACATCGACGCCAGCGCGCCGAGCGCCCCGATCGCCCACGCCGCGATCAGCGGGTCCTCGCCCGGCCGCGTGCGCGTCGCCCGCCACAGGCGCCGGGCTCCGGCGCCCCAGAGGTAGGCGAACGCCAGCAGTCCGAGCAGCCCGAGGCTCAGCCAGCCCTCGAGGATGATGTTGTGGGCGTGGCCGAGGCCGAACTCGAGCCCCGGGACCGGCGGGTCGGTGTTGATGATCCGCTGGAACTCGAAGACGCCCACGCCGGTGATCGGGTGCTTGCCGATCTCCGCGAACGCCGCCCGGTAGACGCCGCGGCGGCCCTGCTCGGCGTTGGGCTGGGAGAGCTGCTGCAGGCGCTGGGTGAACTGCGTGCGCTCGGCGGACGGCACGCTCGGGATGATCACCAGGAGCGCCAGGCCGAGGATGAGCAGGATGCCGACCACGGCCATCGCCTGGCGGCGGGCCGAGAGCAGGACCATGACCACGGCGGTCCCCGCGATGAGCGCCAGCAGCGCGCCGCGCGACTGCGTGGCGATGAGCGCCGAGAGCCCGAGCGCGAGGGCCGGGAGGATGACCAGCGGCGCGAACGGGAGCCGCCGCCACGCCGACGCGGCGATGCCCGTGAGCAGCAGGATCTGCGCCACGATGAAGCCGCCGAGGTCGTTCGGATGGCCGAACATCCCGTTGATGCGGCCGCCCGCGTACTGGATCGGGACCAGCGCGGCGGGGGTGACCCCGAGCTTCTGGCCCAGTGCGACGACGCTCGTCCCCGCCAGGCCGGCGACCATCGCCCAGACCAGCGGGAGCAGGTCGCGCTCAGGCTCGAACGTCGCGGCGATCACGATCCCGACGAGCAGGACGAGCACCAGCCCGTTGGCCTCGCGGAACAGCGACGGGCCGGGCTCGGGCCCGGCGAACGCCGCCGCCGTGGCGCTGACGATCATCACCGCGCAGGGGGTCACGAACGCCGCCGGCGCCGGGCGGGCGTGCAGCGACATGCCGATGAGCCCCATGACCACCACGAGCCCGATGAGCAGGTGGACGGCATGCAGGTCGACGCCGAAGAGGATCTGGGTGGCGACGGGGAAGGCGAGCGCGCCGGCGAGCAGCGTGATGCCGTGCTGCAGCCCCGACGCGGCGATCGCGCCCGCCAGCAGGGCCACCATGAAGAAGAGGACCTTGATCGGGCTGAAGCTGGCGGCGAGCGCGCTGGCTGCTGCGCCGGTCAGCGCGATGAAGCCCAGGCCGCCGGCGAGCACGACGAGCTCGAGGCGCCGCCCGCGAGGCGGCACGCGGAGGCTCGGTGTCCGGGGGACCGCCATCGGCGCGGATGGTAGGGGAGCGGCGCGTCAGGACGACGCGGTCGCTCCGCGCGTCAGCCCTGGCTGATGAGCGAGTTGAGCGCGGTCCAGCCCGGCTTGGGCGTGCCGTCGCGGCGGATCAGGCCGTAGTAGCCCTCGCGATCGTCGGCCGCGCCGCTGCCGGCGTCCAGGTAGCCGTACACCCAGGCGCCCCGGACGAAGCTGCTGTAGGTCGTCCGCATGGCGGTGATGACCTTCACGATGTCGGCGGACTGCTCGGTCTCGCTCACGCAGCCCGCGGAGGCGCCGGCCGGGCAGGTCGAGTAGCCGATCTCGGTGATGTAGAACGGCTTGTCGGCGGCGCCGCGGGCGACCAGGGAGGCGCGGATCTGCTCGATGCGGCGGAACTGCCAGCGGTTCCAGCCCGGGGTGTAGGTGTCGACGTCGCCGTAGGGGTGGACGGTGACCGCGTCGAAGACCTGGTTGAGGTTCGGGTCGGCGGCGTACAGCGCGCCGATCCAGTCGACGGGCTTGGCGTTCACGTCGTAGGTCGTGTCGACGGCCATCATGTACTTGACCGTCGGGTCGGCCTGGCGGCCGGCCGTCGTCGCGGCGCGGACGAGGCGCGCGTAGCGCCCGGCGTCCGAGTTGCCGCCCGCGAACATCGGCAGGAAGGGCTCGTTCCAGAGCTCGACCCAGGCGATCGGGAGCTTGGGCAGCGTGGGGTTCTGCGTCCAGAAGGAGCCGCTCTTGCCGTAGCGGCGCACGACGGCGGCGACGGCGCCGGCGTAGACGGCGGGGTCGCCGGTCAGCGCGGTGGTGCCCAGGCCGGTCGAGGCCGGGTTGCCCATCACCATCGGCAGGATCGACATGCCGCGCTTGGCGGCCTCGCCGATCACGCGGTCGTACTTGGTCCAGGTGAACTGGCCGACGCTCGGCTCGAACGTCCCGACATCGAACTCCTCGCGCAGCGAGCGGACGCCGTTGGCGGCGATCTTGCCCTGCACCAGCCCGGTGTCGGGGCCGGCGCCGGCGGTGTTGGCGACGAGCCCGAGGGTGAAGCCGTTGCCCGAGGCGGGGGCGCCGGCGACGGGCTGCGGGGTGGCGGAGGTGGGGGCCGACGGGGTGCCGGTCGTGGACGGGCTGCCGGTCGTGGTGGCCGGCGGCGTCGTCGAGCTGGCCGGGGCGGCCGTCGAGGGCGACGGCGTCGCGGTGGTGGAGGTCTTGGCCGTGGTGGTGGTCGTCGTCGTCTTGGCGCACTTGGCGGCGGCCTTGCGCAGCGCGTCGGCCTTCGCCTTCGCCTTCGCCTTGGCCTTGGCCTTCGCCTTGGCCGTCGCCTTCGCCGCGGCGGCCTTCGCCTTGGCGGTCTTGGCCTTGGTCTTGGCCTTGGCGGCGGCCTTGGCCTTGGCGGCGGTCTTGGCCTTGGCGGTGCTTGCCTTCGTGGTGGTCTTGCTCGAGGCCGAGGTGCTCGCGGCGCTCGTCACGGTGCAGGCCGCGGCGGAGGCGCTCTTGGAGCTGGAGGAGGTGGCGGCCGCCTCGGCGACGGGGGCGGAGGCCGTCAGGACGGCGGCGCTGAGCAGGAGGGCGGTGAGGCGCGGGCGTGCGTTGGGGATCACACCCCGTTCGTCGTGCGCTGATGCCGATCACCCAGCGTGATCGGCCCCGTTCTGGACGCATGACCCTGTTGGCCCACCCGCCCCCAGTGGACGCGTGTACGACGGCCAGGAGCGGCTAGACCGCGCTGGCCGTGCCGGGCACCGGAGCGGACTCCGGGTCGGGCCCGTAGTACTCGTAGCCTGCGTCGAGCGACGTGACGCCGTTGACGACGATGCCGACGGCGCGCTCGGCGTGGCGATCGAGGACCGCCCGGGCGCGGCGGGCCTCGTCGCGGGTGGTCTTGTACGCGCGCCCGACGATCACCGCGGTGTCCACGGCCGGCTGGTCCAGGAGGACCTGCGCGTCGGCGACGGGCAGGAGCGGCGGGGCGTCGAGGACGACGACGTCGACGAGGTCCTGCAGCTCCTCCAGCACGCGGGCCATCTCTGCGCTGCGCAGCAGCTCGCCGCCGTTGGGCGGCACCGGACCGCTGGGCAGGATCTGCAGCGTCCGCAGGGACGGCAGCCCCGGGCGCAGCAGCTCGCTGACCGGGACGCCGCTGACCAGGGCGGTGCTCAGGCCGCGCCGGTCGCGCCCGAGGTCGAACTGCTCGTGGAAGGTGGGGCGGCGCAGGTCGGCCTCGACGAGGGCGACGCGGCTGCCCGACAGCGCGAGCGCGCGGGCGAGACCGGCGGCCGTCGTGGACTTGCCCTCGCCGGGCACCGCGCTGGTGACGAGCACGACGTGCACGGGACGCTGGATGGCGATGGCCTCGAGGCTGCCGCGCAGGATCCGGAAGGGCTCCAGGACCTTCGAGCGGTCGCGCTGGTCGTTCGGGAGCCGGGACTGGAGCGGCACGCTGGCGAGGGCGCGGAGGCCGTAGGCGCTCTCGAACTCGTCCACGCTCTTGAGGCGGCGGTCCAGCACGTTCAGCAGGAAGGCGAGGCCGACGCCGAGCGCGGTTCCGAGGATCAGCGCGATGATCGCGTCGCGCTTGGGGCTCGGCGACGTGGGGGCGGCCGGCGGCGAGGCCGTGTCGACCACCTCGGCGTCCCCCGTCTGGAGGGCTTCGATCTGCTGCAGCTTGTTGATCTGGTCGTTGAGCGCGGTGCGATCGGCCGTCTGGGTGGCGGGGATCGCGTCAAGGCGCTGGCGCAGGAGGTCCTCGCCCTGGCGGACGAGGGCCCGTGCGGACTCCAGGCGGGTCTGGACGAAGTCCCGGGTCCAGGCGTTGGCGATGCGCGCGGCCAGGGCGGGGTCCGGGTCGGTGACGCTGACCCGGACGAGGTTCGAGTTCTCGGCGGAGACCGCGGTGACCTTGCCGAGCAGGTCGCCGGAGGTGTACTTGAGCTTGAGGTCCTGGCGGACGCGATCGGCCACGACGCCCGTCGTGACCAGCAGCGTGTTGGTCGCCTTGGTCGCGTTCGGGTCCAGGTCCTGCACCGCTGACGCGCCGCCGACCTGCACCGCGTGGTTGGCGTTGTTGAACAGCAGCGTCGAGGTGGCGGTGTACTGCTTGGTCTCGTGGAGCGCGAGCGCGAGCGCCGCGAACATGCAGATCGCGGCCGAGAGCAAGACGACCCACCAGC
>JAXDGY010000014.1:0-5049 GCA_034664785.1 Solirubrobacteraceae bacterium | reverse complement strand
GCGCGCGGGCGGTAGCGGTTCAGGTTGAGCATGACGACCGGGCCGTCCCGCTCGCTGCCCGCCAGCGCGGCGAGCTCGGCGATCTGCTGCTCGTCCGGCTCGACCGGCACGGCCTCAGGCTCCGACGGCGGCGCCGGGGTGGCCGAAGGCCGTGAGCATCGCGTCCGCGATCTCGTGGCCGCGGTCCTCCTGGAGGAAGTGCGCCGCCCCGGCGATCCGCACCTGCTCCGAGGCGCCGGGGAGGATCGCGGTGAACTGCTCGCCGGCCTGCGGGAACGGGAACACCTGGTCGCTGTCCGAGAAGGCCACGAGCGCCGGGACGTCCCACTGTGCCAGCGCGTCGCGCACCGCGCGCATCTCGGCGGCGCCGGTGTCGTCATCGTCGAGCGGGACCAGCAGCGGGAACCGCGCCGCGCCCGCCTTGCTCTCCGGCGTCGGGAACGGCGCCTCGTAGGCCGCGACGACCTCCGGCGGCAGCTCGGTGGTCGTGGCCGCCTGGATGATCGCGCCGATCGGCAGGTCCGGCGTTCGCTCGGCGAACGTGCGCCAGGCCATGAACCCCTTGCTCACGCGGCCGGAGAACAGCCCGGTGTTCAGGACGACCAGCCTGCGCACGAGGTCCTGGTGCTCGACCGCCCAGCGCAGGCCGATCGGCCCGCCCCAGTCCTGCACGACGACGGTCACGTCCTCGAGGCCGAGCTGCTCCAGGTGCCGCGTCACGACGTCGACGTGGCGGTCGTAGCTGTACCAGCCGGGATCGGTCGGCTTGTCCGAGCGCCCGAAGCCGACCAGGTCCGGGCAGACGACGCGGTGCCCGGCCGCCACGAGGGCGTCGAGCATGTGCCGGTACAGGTAGCTCCAGCTCGGCTCGCCGTGGAAGCACAGGACCGTCGGGCCCTCGCCCTCGTCGAGGTGGTGCAGGCGCAGCCCGTCCACCTCCGCGTAGCGCGGCTCATAGGCGTAGCCGGGCAGCCCGTCGAAGCGGTCCTCGGGGGTGCGGAACACGTGCATGTCTCAATCCCTCCCTCGTTGCAGGACGGCGGTCCAGATCTCCGTCAGCGTGCGCTCGGCCGCCCCGACGCTCGTGCGCGGCTCGCGGCCGAAGGCGTCGAGCAGGTAGCTCTCGTTGAGCCGGTTCAGCGCGCGGGCGGTCTCGGCCGGATCGGTCGGCCCGCCGCCGAAGGCCTCGGCAGCGGTCCGCACGGCCTCCTCGGCGAACTGGTCGAAGCGCGCGAGCATCGCAAAATAGCCCTCGGCGACGCGCTCGTCGCTCGCCGCGGCCTCGTGGATCGCGCGCAGCAGCGGGCCGTGGCGATGGTAGGCCGCCACCGCGGAGGCGATCGACGCGCGGACGGCCTCGGGCCCGTTCTCGACGTGCGTGCCGGCGAGGGCCATCTCGGCCTCGAACAGCTCCCCGGTCGCCTCCCCCGCGGCCGTCATCAGCAGGTCGGCGAGGTCGTCGAAGTGCCGGTAGAAGAGCGTGCGGCCGATGCCGGCCTCGGCCATGATCTCCTCGACGCTGAGGTCCGACCACGAGCGCCGCCGGACGAGCTCGGTGGCCGCGCCGACGATCCGCTCGCGGGTCTGCTCCCGGTTCTGGCGGGTCTGGCCCCGTCGCCTGGAGGAGGTCACTCCGGCAGCGTAGCGGATGAGTTGACACTGTGTGACACGCTATGTAGCGTCGGCGCCGTCGACAGGGTCACGAAGGGAGCGCGGATGCACGGGCGGGTCGGGAGCAGAGGGTGGATCGCGGTGGCGTGCGCAGCGGTGGCGATGCTCGCGGTGAGCCCGGCGGCGCAGGCCAGGACGACCGCCGCCGCGAAGGACGGGCGCCCGAACATCCTGGTCGTCATGACCGACGACCAGGCAGCGGCGGACGTGCAGCACATGCCGAACGTCAAGCGGCTGCTCGCCGCGCGAGGCACGACCTTCGCCAACGCCGTCGACTCCTTCCCGCTCTGCTGCCCGTCGCGGGCGACCTTCATCACCGGCCAGTACGCCCACAACCACGGCGTGATCGGGAACTTCTACCCCTACGGCTGGTACGGCATGAAGGACCGGGGCAACACGCTGCCCGCCTGGCTGCAGTCCTCGGGCTACAACACGGCGTTGATCGGCAAGTGGCTCAACGGCTACGGCGCCAAGGACGCGCACGGCGAGATCCCGAAGGGCTTCGACACCTGGCGCGGGCTGCTCGACGTCTCCGCGTACGACTACTTCAACTTCGTGATGAACCAGAACGGCAAGCTGAAGAGCTGGGGCGACCCGGAGTTCGCGCGCAAGCTCGTGGAGTTCGCCAACGTCGAGGTCACCCCCCTGCCGCCCGGCCCCGGCGGCGGCCTCGGCGCGGTGCTGGGCAAGCTCACCGAGCTGTTCGGTCCGGCGCCGTACACCTACTGGGGGACGGAGAAGGCCACCGACTACTCGCCCGACGTCACGGGCCAGGTGACCGAGGGGCTCGTCCGGGCCCAGCAGAACAAGAAGGATCCGTTCTTCATCTGGTGGTCCCCCGCGGCACCGCATCGCGAGGACGTCTCGACCACGCTCATGGGCCGCAAGGGCGCGGACCCCCGGCCGGCGCCGCGCTACGCCGCCGCCAGCAAGGCCTACCGGCTGCCGAAGGGCCCGAGCTTCAACGAGCCCGACTTCAGCGACAAGCCGGCCAACATGCGCGCCGAGGCCCCGGTGCTCACGCAGGCGCAGATCGACCAGCTCCAGCTCGACTACGAGGGCCGGATCGGGTCCCTGCGGGCGGTCGACGACCACGTGGCCGACCTCGTGCGGATCCTCCGCACGACCCATCAGCTCGACAACACGCTGATCGTGTTCGTGTCCGACAACGGCTGGCTGCAGGGGGAGCACCGGATCCCCGGCGACAAGTTCCTGCCCTACGAGGAGTCGCTGCGCGTGCCGTTCATCCTGCGCGGGCCCGGCATCCCGGCGGGCAAGACGGTCAAGGGCCAGGTGTCCAACGTCGACTTCGCCTCGACCGTGCTGGACGCGGCGAACGCGAAGGCGGGCCGGACGCAGGACGGCGTCTCGCTGCTGCCGGCGGTCCGCGACACGCGCAAGACCCCTGACCGCGCGATCGAGATCGAGGCGCCGCACCCGCTCTTCGACGACCCGAGCATCCCGCAGAACGCCTGGGACCGCCCGTACAAGGGCGTGCGCACCGACCGCTACACCTACGTGGTCTACACCGAGGCGGGCGACGAGGAGCTCTACGACCGCAGCAAGGATCCCAACGAGCTGCGCAGCGTCGCCGCCGATCCCGCCTACGCCAAGGTCAAGGCGAGCCTGAAGGCCAAGCTTGCCGAGCTGGACAAGTGCAAGGGGAGCGCGTGCGCCGTCAAGCCATGACCCGGTCCCGGCTGCTGAGGGGCGTCGTGGCCGCCGCCCTGGTCGCGACCGCGGCGACCGCCACGCCGGCCGCCGCGAAGACCCGCAGCGCGACCGGCCTCCACGACGCCCGCTACTGCGAGATCCTCGAGCTGCGGGGCCTGCCGCCGACCGCGACGGCCACCGTCTGGAACACGATCGGGCAGAACCGCTGCCCGGCGCCGTGGTGGGACGCCTTCCAGGCCGGGCCGCTCGCGCAGGAGCTCGGGGCGACCGCCGTCGTGCTCAACGGCCCGCGCCACTTCCTGATGGACTCGGCCGCCGCGATCACCGGCGGCGTGCGGGACTTCCACGGGCAGCGCCTGCGCAAGGTCGCCACGATCCCGCTGAAGCACCCGTCGGACATCGTCCGCGTCGCGTACACCGAGCGCACGATCGACCGCACGAACACGTGGAGCTGGAAGGGCGGGCGGCGGATCTTCGAGCTCGTGGCCCCCAACGGCGTGACCTACGTCATGCAGAGCTACTCGCAGATCGTCGACAAGGGCCTGACGCTCGCGGCCCTGCCCGCCCTGGGCAGCCGGCTGAAGCTGCCGACGGGGTGGCGCTACCGGTCGCGCGTCGTGCGCCGGCCGCTCGTCCTGCGCGCCGCGGGCTCGGCCACGATCCTCCAGGACGAGCTCCAGAACACCTATCAGCGCGTCGGCAACCTCCCCGCGGGCACCACCACGCACACGGTCCACGTCACCGGCGCGGCGAAGACCGTCGGCTCCCCGCAGCCCGGCACGCTGGAGGACCGCGGCACGGCGACGGGGACGCCGTTCGGGGCCGCGTCGGCCACGCTCGTGGTGTCCCTGGCCGGCGGCCACGCGACGGGGACCTTCCTCATCGCCGGCGCCCGCGGGTCGGTGCGCGGCACATTGAACCTCACCTACGTCATCAGCGGCAACGAGATCACCTTCGACGGGTCGGCGGACATCACCGGCGGCACCGGGGCCTACCGGCACATCAGGGGGCAGGGGCTCAAGGCGCACGACCACAACACGCTCGACGGGCAGTCGGGGACGTTCTCGCTCGACGGTGAGGTGGCGTACTAGGAACCGCGTTGTCGGCGACGATGGGGGGATGAGCGACGACGAGCTGCTCGACGTCCTCGACGCCGGCGGGCGCCGCGTGGGCACCAAGGCCCGCGGCGCCGTGCACCGCGACGGCGACTGGCATCGCGCCTTCCACCTGTGGGTCGTGGACGCAGGGGGCGTGCTGCTCCAGCACCGCTCGGAGGCCAAGCAGGCGTGGCCGGGCTACCTCGACGCCACCGCCGCCGGTCACCTCGTGGCGGGTGAGGAGGTCGCCGACGGGCTGCGCGAGGTCCGCGAGGAGCTCGGCGTCACCTACGCCCCGGCGGAGCTGCACGCGCTCGGGGTCCATCGCGTCGACGAGCAGGACGGCGAGGGCGCCAACCGCGAGCTGCAGCACGTCTTCGCCGTCCGCGACGACCGGCCGCTCGACGCGTGGACGGGGTTCGACCGCATCGAGCTCGCCGGGCTCGTGCGGGTGGCGGCCGCGGACCTGCTCGTGCTCGTGGCCGGCGCAGACGTGCCGGGCCGGGCGTGGGACGGCACGCGGATCCGGCAGCGCACGGTCGGCGCCGCCGAGCTCGTCCCGGCGCCGTATCTGCCGGAGCTGGCGCCGCACCTGGCGCGGCTCAGC
>JAXDGY010000013.1:0-33856 GCA_034664785.1 Solirubrobacteraceae bacterium | reverse complement strand
TGGCCGCCTGCGCCAGGTCTCCACCCAACCTGCTGAGCGGGACGTCCCGGGCGGCGCACGCGGGCCGGTCGATGATCGAGTGGAAGTAGACGAACGGGTTGTGGCGGGTCGCGTACTGGTCGGCCGGCGACGCCTGCTGCGTGGTGTCGGGCGAGCCCATCGCCGGGTGCGCGCAGGTCGTCCCACCGTCGCGGGCGGGATCGTCGCCCATGTCCTCCATGTAGCCCTTCCAGCTCAGGCCCTTGGCCTCGAGCTGGTCGGCGACCGTCTTGACCGCCGCGGGGTAGACGCAGCCCTGCCCGAGCACCTGGCCGTCGGCCGCCGGGAGCCCCGGGAGCACGTCGGCGAACACCGGGCAGTCGGCCTGCGTGACGAGCGTCGGCGCCTGGCCGCTGACCATCGCCAGGTAGTTGCCGAGGGAGTTGTGGCCGATGCCGTAGTAGCCGGGCACGAAGGCGCCCTGGGAACGCAGGGTCGTGGCGAGGTAGGGCGCCGCCGAGCCCGGGCCGAACGTCGTGCCCGCGTCCTCGTTCTCAAGGACGATGACGAAGACGTGGCGGACCGGCGCGGCGGCGTGCGCGGACGGCGCTGCGGCCAGGGTGAGGCCGGCGGCCAGCGTGGCGCCGAGTAGACGGAGCAGGCGGTGCATGGCAGGGCGTCCTACCCACCGGGTCGTGCACCTGACGCCCCGTTCACGACCTCTTGACAGATGGGCGCTGCCGACGCGGCGCGCTAACGGCCGCCGGCGCCGGCCGGGCCCGACCCGCCCGAGCCGCCGCTGCCGGGCCCGCGCTGGCGCAGGAAGCGCTGGAACTCGCGCGCGAGCACGTCGCCGCTCGGCAGGTCCTGCGGGCGGACCTCCGGCTCCTCCTCGGCCGCGGCCTGCTCCAGGCGCTCCACGAAGGCCTGGACCTCCGGGTCGCTCTGCACGGCGAGGGACACCTGGCGCTCGTACTCGACCGCCGCCGACTCGAGCTCCTGGGCGTCCACGGAGACGCCGACCAGGCCCTCCACCTTGCGCACGAGCGCGAGCGCGGCCTTCGGGTTCGGCGCCGCGGCGACGTAGTGCGGCACGCTGGCCCACAGCGACGCGGCGGGCAGCCCGGCGTCCTGGCAGGCCGCCTGCAGCACGCCGACGATGCCCGTCGGCCCCTCGTAGTCAGAGCCGGTCAGCCCGACGCGGTCCACGAGGCCCTCGTCGCTCGCCAGGCCCGTGATGTGCACCGGGCGCGAGTGCGGCACGTCGGCGAGCAGGGCGCCGAGCGTGACCACCATCTGCGTCCCCAGCGCCTCGGCCAGCTCGACGATGAGCTTGGTGAACGTGCGCCAGCGCATGGACGGCTCGGGCCCCGAGAGCAGCACGAGGTCGCGCGGGGCCCGCGGCACCCGCGCCGCGAAGACGTCGACGGCGGGCCACTCGACCTCGCGGCTGCGGCCATCGGCGAAGGCGACCCGCGGGCGGGTGGCCTGGAAGTCGAAGAACTCCTCGGGATCGATGCGGGCGAAGCGGGTGGCGCCGAGCGCGGAGCCCATGAACTGGACGGCGGCCGAGGCGGCGTCACCGGCGTCGTTCCAGCCCGTGAAGGCGCACACGAGGGCGGGAGCGCGGAGCCCGTCGGGACGGCTCTCCCAGATCAAGGGCTGCATCCGATCCACCGTACATCATGGTTCCGTGACCCCAGACCGCCCGCCCGCCGCGGCCGCCGGCGCGCCGGTGGCCCCCATCGCGACCCTCCGCGCCGGTGACGCGATCGACGGCACCTACGCCTGCACCCGCAAGGACCGCCTGTCGTCCCGGTCCGGGACGAGCTACCTCGCGCTGGAGCTCCGGGACCGCACGGGCGCCATGCCCGCCCGCGTCTTCCGCGACGCCGACGCGGCAGCCGGGCGGTTCGACCGCGGCGACCTCGTCCGGGTCCACGGGAAGGTCGAGCGCTTCCGCGACGAGCTCCAGGCCGATCTGGCGCAGATCACCCGCTCGGCCCCCGGCGAGGCCGACCCGGCGGCCTTCCTGCCCGTGGCCTACCGCGACCTCGACGAGCTCGACGGCTTCCTCGAGCACCTCGCCCGCGAGGTGCACGACCCGGGCTACCGCGCGCTGCTGGGCGGCCTGCTCGCCGACGACGAGCTCCGGGCGCAGCTGCGCCGCGCCCCGTGCACGCGAGCGGGGCACCATGCCTACCTCGGAGGGCTGCTCGAGCACACGGTGGCCGTGGCCACGCTGGCGCAGGAGGCGTGCATCCTGCACCCGCGCCTGAACTCCGACCTGCTGCTCACCGCGGCCGTCGTCCACGACCTCGGCCGGACCGCCGAGTTCACCTACGGCGCCGAGATCGGCCTGACCGACGCCGGCCGCCTGCTCGGGCACGTCGACCTCGGGCTGCGGCTCCTGGCCGCGCGGGCCGCCGCCACGCCGGCGCTCGACGAGCCGCGGCACCTCGCGCTCGCGCACTGCCTGCTGACCCACCACGGCCCGGATCCCGCGCCCGGGCGGCGCTTCGGATCACCTGAGGCGCTGGCCCTGTACCGCCTGAACCTCGTCGACACCGCGATCAAAGGGGCACTGGAGCACGGGCTGCCGTCGTAGGCCGCCGCCCGCCCCGACGCACGGCCATCACCGCTCCGGCGGTCCCCGCGGCGATGAGCACGGGGACCAGGCGCGCGTTGGCGCGGGCCTCGGCCACGAACAGGACGTTCAGCAGCGTCGCCGCCACCAGGACCGCGGCGAGCAGCGCCAGGCGCCGGTCGCGGCTGCGCGCGACGCCCGCCACCATCCCCAGCAGCGCGACGAGGACGACCCCGCGGTGGACCCACGGGAGCCACGCCGGCTGGGGGCGCCAGCGCGGGCCGTAGAACGAGGAGCCCCACATCCGCCAGAGCTTGCCCGTCTCCATCCTGCCGAACGAGAGCGGGTGCCGGAGGCCGTAGCGCCCGAGGTTCTTCACCGCCTCGTCGCGCAGGACGACATCGCTGTTGCGCCCTGGGCCGCGATGCTGCGCGACCGCGACGAGGATCGCATGCGCGGACGGGTGGTGGCCCCGCTTCCGCAGCCGGCACAGGACCGGCCGCACGACGCACGCCTCGGGCAGCAGGTGCTGCTTGGCGCCGAACAGCGTGCCGTTCCCTGGGAGGTAGGTCGCGACGAACGACGTGGCGCCGGTCCCCGTCGTCACGGGCACGAGGCGGTGCTCCTGGCTGGAGGCGTACACCGTCCACGGCGCGAGCACCACCAGGAGGCCGGCCAGCGTCGCCGCCCCGCGCGCGAGCCGCTCCCCGCGCCAGCGCCCGCTGGTCGCCAGCGCCACTCCGACGGGGACGAGCAGCGCCGCGGACAGCAGGTCCGCCCGCGCGAGGCAGGCGAAGCCGAGCAGCCCACCCGCGACCGCGAAGCGCCGGCGGCGGCCGCGGAAGGCCCAGACGAGCCCGAGCGCGGCGAGGGCCAGCGCGAAGCCCCCGAGCGGCTCGGACAGGAAGCTCGCGCCGAGCAGGACGGCCGGCGGGAAGACCGCGAGGACCAGGGCGGCCGCCAGGCCCGCCCACGGGCCGGCGAGCAGCGCGGCGACCCCGAAGACGGCGATGACGGTCGCGGCGCCGACCACGGCCTGTGCCGTGCGATCGGGGCCGGCGTGCCGCGCGTCGCCGAGCGGGTGCCCGGGATCCAGGTGGCCCGCCAGCGCGAACATCGCCGGCGTCGCGGGTGCCCAGTGCAGCGGGTTGCGCATGCCCGGGTCCCCGTAGGTCCCGTCCTTGTACAAGTCGTAGCCGAGCCGCACGTAGGCGTGCTCGTCGGTCGACAGGCGCGCGCGGCTGCCCTCCGCCGCGTTCAGCCGCAGGCCGAAGGCGACGAGCGACAGGACCAGCACGGCCCCGGCCAGCGCGATCGACGAGCGGCTGACCGACCGCCCGCGGAGCGACAGGCCCGGGACGGGCGGGCGCTGATCAGGGGAGATGTCGGCCGCGTCGGTGGCCATGGGTTCGCCGGACGACGCCGACGGTCTCGATGGTGACCGATGCCCGCCGCGCTGACGAGGAGGACAGCGGCCGTGCACGCTTGACGTACAGCCAGCCGGACACCTTGGACCGCGTCGAGGACCCGACGGGCCGCAGGTAGCGGATGAGCTGGAGCGTCGGCTCGCGGCCGAGCGCGTTGCGCCATTGCCGCGCGATCACCCGGATGCGCCGCGTCCACGGGGCCGTGGGGTGCTTGAACATCGCCTGGACCAGCAGCAGGCGGGTCCCGGGGGCGAGGCCGGCGACGGCGGGGCGCAGCACGGTGTCGTACCGCGCCGCGTCGAGCTTGCCCATCGCGTCGCGCCAGTCCATGACGCTCGCGTCGGGCGGCGTCCCCAGCGGCGTCAGCCACTGCAGGCCCGCGGGGAAGGAGTAGACGAGGTTCGGGACCTGCTCGGGCTGGGGCGAGAACACGAGCGTCCCGTGCGGGAGCCGCGGCCCCACGGCCGTGGCGAGGTCGCGGACGTTGCTCTTGGACCCCAGCACGCCGAGCGTCGGCTTCCCCTGCCACGCGAACAGGAAGCACACGACCACCGCGGCGACGCCGAGCCCCCGGGCGCGCGACAGCCCCGCGGCCATGAGGACGATGAGCGGCGCCAGGACGACCACCAGGTACCGCTGGGCCCAGGCGGGCGAGGCCAGGCGCGACCAGGCGTAGGCGATGAGCAGCGTGCCGGCCGCGAGCACCAGGGTGGCGGCCGCCGCCCGCCGCTGGCGGGCCGTGCCGCTGACGGCGAGCTGCGCGAGACCGGCACCCACGACGAGCAGCAGCACGGCGTCGGGCAGGCTGCCGCCGAGGATGTAGGTCGTGCCCCGCGACAGCGACTTCCACGACGGCTCGTGCGACCACGGTGCGCCCGTGTGCGCGGACTGGAACGCGAGCGTGGGCAGCCACGGCGCGAAGAGCACCGCCGTGAGGCCGAAGCCGGCAGCACCCTCGAGCAGCAGGCGGCGGCGGTCCGGGGTCACGGCGAGCAGGACGAGGAACGCCAGCGCCACGGCCATCGCGAAGAACAGCCCCCAGTTGTGGCTGTAGAGCACGAGGACCAGCGCGACGCCGAAGCCCGGGATCCAGCGCCGGTCGCGCTCGACGTAGGCGCGCAGGAACGCGCCGGTGGTCAGGAGCGCGAGCAGCAGCACGAGGGAGTACATCCGCACCTCGTCGGCGTACAGGCCGACGTAGGGCAGCACGGCGATCAACGCCGCGGCGAGGCAGCTCGCGAGCGGGCCGAAGGTCCGGGCCACGGCCCACGCCGCGGCCGGGACGGCGAGGAGCGCGAAGCCCACGCTCATCGCGTGCAGGTGGAACTCGCTCGTCCCGAAGAGCTGGATCCAGACGTGCAGGAGGAGGTAGTACAGCGGCGGGGACCCGTCCTGGCGCAGGAGGCCGGGGATCTCCGTGAGCGGATGGGACGCGATGCCCGTCGAGATGCCCTCG
The DNA here is from genome assembly GCA_034664785.1 of Solirubrobacteraceae bacterium. GTDB lineage: Bacteria > Actinomycetota > Thermoleophilia > Solirubrobacterales > Solirubrobacteraceae > Paraconexibacter. The sequence continues at coordinate 28,407 of JAXDGY010000013.1, read as the reverse complement.
TCGATCCACAGCGGCCCGGCCAGGCCGCGCCAGCGCAGCTGGAAGGCCAGCACCGTGAGCGCCGCCACCACGACCCACACCAGCGTCCACGGCCGGCGGGCGATCCAGGTGCGGGCGGCGGCGAGGCGGCGGGGCGGCCCGTGGTGGCGCGTCGTCGCGTCCCCCTCCGCGCGCGGACGCGGGGCGGGTGCGGGCTCGGCGACGGGGCCGCGGACCATCCTCACCGCGTCCCGCCGCGGTCGGCGGTGTCGCGGTCTCCCTCCGTCCCGGCGGCGACGCGGGTGCGTTCGCCGGCAGCCGCGACGGTGGTGGCGAAGCCCGCGACGAGAGCCATGCCCCCCAGTGTTCCCGGAACCGCGGCGCTCGCCCACCCCTCATGGGGAGCTTCACACGTTGCTGCACGAAACCTGCCGGCGTGCGCGGCTCATCCCGGGGCCGGGCCTCCGGGCGTGCGCAGCTGCCGGAAGGCCGGCCCGAGCGCGTCGTGCAGGCCGGCGAACACCGGCAGCGCGGACGCGTACGTCGCCGCGGCCGCCGCGTCCGGCCGCACGACGTCGTCGATGCGGACCAGATCGGCGGAGCGCTCGATCGAGTCGACGAGCCCGAGGGCCTCCATGGCGAGCAGCGCGGCGCCGAAGCCCGAGCCCTGGTGGCCGCGCGGGAAGCCGATCGGGCAGCCGAGGGCGTCGGCGAGCATCTGGCGCCACAGCCCGCTGCGGGCGAAGCCGCCCGTCGCACGGATCTCGCGCACCTCGGCGCCCGCCTCACGCACCGACGCGAGCACGAGCGCGAGCTGCAGGCAGACGCCCTCGAGCGCGGCGCGGACCAGGTGCTCGCGCCGGTGCGCCCGCGTCAGGCCGACGTACGCGCCCCGCGACAGCCCGCTCCAGTCCGGCGCGCGCTCGGACAGCAGCGAGGGCAGCATGAGCAGGCCGTCGCTGCCCGGCGGGACGCGCGCGGCCAGGTCGAGCAGCTCGGCCTCCGCATGGGGCCCGAGGTCCGGGGCGAGCGCCTCACCGGCCCACTGCAGCACGACGCCGCCGTTGTTGATGGCGCCTCCGACGACCCAGCGGCCCGGGGTCAGCGCATAGCAGAACAGCCGCCGGGCGGGGTCGACCGCGGGGCGCTCGACGACCACCCGCAGCGCCCCGCTCGTCCCGATCGAGCAGGCCGCCACCCCGGGCCGCACCGCGCCGACGCCGAGGTTGGCGAGCGGCCCGTCGGCGGCGCCGATCACGACCGGCGTCCCCCGCGGCAGGCCGAGCTCCGTGGCGGCGGCCTCCGTGAGCCCGCCCGGCCGCGCGGTGGTGGGGACGAGCTCGGACAGCTGGTCGGGGCGGACACCGGCCAGCGCGAGCGCCTCGCCGTCCCACCCGAGGGTCTGGAGGTTCATGAGCCCCGTGCCGGAGGCGACGGAGTGGTCGACCGCCCAGGCGCCGGTGAGGCGGGCCAGGACCAGCTCCTTGATCCCCGCCCAGCGGGCGGCCCGCGCCAGGAGGGCCGGCTCGTGCTCGCGGAACCACACGAGCTTGGCCAGCGGGGACATCGGGTGCAGCGGGGTCCCGGTCCGCGCGTGCAGGTCAGGGTGCTCCGCACGCAGCCGCGCGGCCTGCTCGAGGGCCCGGCTGTCCGCCCAGGTGAGCAGGTCGGTGAGCGGCCGGCCGTGCGCGTCGACGCCGACGAGGCTGTGCATCGCGGCGCTGAAGGCCACCGCGGCGACCCGTCCGCCGCCCTCGAGAACCGTCCGGACGGCCTCGGCCATCGCCGCCAGGGTGGCGGTCACGACCTCGTCGGGGTCCTGGACGACCCAGCCCGGCCGGGGCTCGCGCAGGGGGTAGGCCCGCTCGGCGGACGCGAGCTCGGCGCCGTGCGGGTCGAAGGCGCCGACCTTCGCGCTCGTCGTGCCGACGTCGACCCCGAGCACGAGCCCGGCCGCGGCGAGGGGCCCGGTCACGCCTGGGCACCCCGCAGGCCGCGCTGCGCCAGGCGGGCGGCGATGAAGAGCTGCAGGAGCGCGAATGCCACCTCGACGGCCCGCTCGGGGAGCGCGTTGACCAGCGCGACCCCGGCCACCGTCGCCGGCACCGCGAGCGCCCCGACGAGCGCCGCATCGGCCAGGCGCAGGTTGCCGTAGCGGTGCTGCCGCCAGGCGCCGACCGCGGCGACGGGGATGATCGCGAGCAGCGACGTGGCCTCGGCGTCGACCTGCGAGAGCCCGAGGATCAGGACCAGGGCGGGGACGAACAGCGCGCCCCCGCCGATCCCGAGCATCCCGGCCAGGACGCCCGCCAGCACGCCGATGGCCACGGCGGCGAGGATCACGGCACCAGGAGCTCGATCGCGCTGGCCACGAGGACCACGGAGAACAGCAGGGACACCGTCCGCGGGGAGACGCGCTGCTGCAGCCAGGTCCCGGCGACCACCCCGGCCACCGCCGGGACGCCGACGAGCAGGCCCTCGTCCACGTGCACGTTCCCGTAGGCCCCGTGGGTCAGCGTGGCGACCGCCGCGATCAGGACGATCGCCCCGAGCGAGGTCCCCGTCGCCTCCCGCTCGCCGTATCCCAGCCACAGGATCAGCAACGGCACGATGACCGTCCCCCCGCCCACGCCGAACAGGCCGCTGAAGAGCCCAGCCGCGGTCCCGATCGCCGCGAGCTGCACAGATCGGCGGCGGCCCATGCTCGCCATACTAGGAGCGGTGTCCGTCGCCACCCACTCCCTCGACGACGCGCTCGCGCCGCTGCGCGCCGACCCGGACCACGCGGCTGTCCTGCTCGACGTCGACGGCACCCTGGCCCCGATCGTCCGCCACGCCGACGACGCGCATGTCCCCGAGCCGACCCGCACGCCCCTGATCGCGGTCGCCAAGCGCTACGGGTTCGTGGCCTGCGTCAGCGGCCGCCGCGCCGCGATCGCGCGCCGGATCGTCTCCCTGGGGTCGATCACCTACGTCGGCAACCACGGGACGGAGATCCTGCGCGGGGGGGCCACGGAGGTCGAGGTCGACGAGGACGTCGCGGCCTGGGCGCTGCGGGTGCGGGCGTTCGCCCAGGCGCGCTTCGCGGAGTCCGAGGAGCTCCAGCGGCTGCGCGTGCGCGGCGAGGACAAGGAGGCCATCGCCGGCTTCCACTGGCGGGGAGCGCCGGACGAGGCGGCCGCGGAGGCCGCGGTCCGGTCGCTGGCCGAGCAGGCCCAGGAGGAGGGCTTCAACGTGCACTGGGGCCGCAAGGTCCTCGAGGTCCGCCCGCCGGTGGCGATGGACAAGGGCCGCGGGATCGAGCGGCTGCTCCGTGACGCGGGCATGGCGGTCGGGCTCTACGCGGGGGACGACGCCACCGACCTCGACGCCTTCCGCGGGCTGCGGGACCTCGTCGCGCAGGGCGCCCTGAGCTCGGCGGTGTGCGTCGGGGTGCGCTCCGAGGAGACGCCGGCCGAGCTCGAGGCGCAGGCCGACGTGCTCGTCGACGGCCCGGCCGGGGTCCGCAGGCTGCTCGAGGCGCTCGCGGCCTAGGTGCGCTTCGTCGACCTGCTCAAGACGACGGTCCTGCTGAGCGCCGGCGCCGCGACCACCCTCGCGGTGGTCTGCGTCGCCGGGGCGTCGCGCAACGCCGACGACCGGCTCGTCTTCATCGTCGCCGCGTGGTGGGTCGTGGCCGGCGTGATCGGCGCGCTCGTGGGGCGCCGGGCGGAGACGACGCCGCCGATCGCCCGGGCCCTCGCCCAGTCCAAGGCCGCGAAGATGATGCCCGACCACCGCCCGGGCGCCGTGATCCTCAACCGGCTCTGGCCGCTCATCCTCTGCACCATCCTCGCTGGCGCGCTGGCGTTCCTCGCGCCGCAGGTCCCGGGCATCGCGGCCGGGTTCACGATCATCTGGGCGCTCGCATGGCGCCAGCAGGACCGCGCGGTGACGGCGATCGAGGAGCGCGACGGCGTGACCTTCTACGTCGAGCGCACGTCGCCCGTGCAGCGCGTGCAGCTCGTGCGCGTCCCGGGCCTGCGCCGGGAGGTCCCGACGCTCGACGGCGCCCCGCCGTCGGCCTAGGGCTAGGAGACCAGGGACACGAGCCCGACGAGGGCGGGGGCGAAGACGAGCGCCGGCAGGAAGTTGCCCACCTTGACGTCCTTGACCTCGAGCAGCTTCAGGGCGATCCCGATGATCAGCACGCCGCCGGCGCTCGTGAGCGCCGCCAGCGCCTCGCTGCCCTCGGCGAGCACGTGGTCGAAGACGCCCGCCCCCAGCGAGATCGCGCCCTGGAACAGCAGGACGGTGACCGCGGCGAACGCGACCCCGGGGCCGAGCGACGCGGCGAGGGCGATCGAGGCGAAGCCGTCGAGCAGGGACTTGGTGGCGAGCGCCTGGTAGTCGCCGGTCAGGCCGTCCTGGATCGCCCCGACGACGGCCAGCGGGCCGACGCAGTACAGCAGCGAGGCGGTGAAGAAGGCCTCGCTGACCGTGGAGTGCCCGCCGGCCCGGCTGACCCGCGCCTGCAGGCGGTCGCCGAGCGCGGCAAGGCGGTCCTCGATGGCCAGAGCCTCGCCGACCAGCCCGCCGAGCAGGACGCCGCCGAGCACGTAGAGCGGGTTCGTGTCGCGCCAGGCCAGCGCCAGGTCGACGCCGAGGACGAGCGTGACCAGGCCCAGGCCGGCGAGCACGCGCTGCTGGAGGCCGGCCGGCAGGCGCGAGCCCAGCAGTCCGCCGACCAGGGTGCCGGCCAGGATGGCGCCGACGTTGATGAGCGTGCCCGTCATCGCGGGAGGGGAGAATGCCAGCGCGTGCCCGTCGACCTCCTGCTCGTGTCCCTCGGCTCGACCGCCGGCCTGCGCGCGGCCGAGGCCGAGCTGGCCGGCGCGCTGCGCCGGGCGGGCGCCACGGTGGCCGAGGTCGTCGCTGCGCCGCAGGGCGACGTCCGGACGCTCGCGCTGACCGATCTCGCATGGGCGCGGGCGGCGCGGGCGGCTGCGCGGCGGGGGATCGCCGAGCACGCGCCGCGCGCCGTCATCTACTCCACGGTCACGGCCGCGCTGCTGTGGCCCCGCCCGGGCGCGATCCGCTACGACGCGCCCGCCGCCGCCAACCGGCCCGGGCGCCACGGGCTCTGGCAGCGCCCGGTCGAGCGCCGGCGGCTGCGCGAGGCGCCGCTGCTGCTGCCCCAGGCGCAGGGGACGCTCGACGAGGGGCCCGACCGCCACGCGCCCGCGGTGATCGTGCCCATCCCCGTCGAGCCGTCCGGGCCGCCCACGGCCACGGAGGCGCGCGACCTGGCCGCGGTGACCTACGCCGCCAACCCGCACAAGAAGGGCCTGGACCGGATCCTCGCCGCGTGGCGGGCGTCCGCGCGTCCGGGGGAGGAGCTCGTCGTGGCCGGCACGCCGCACGTGCCCGTGACGCCGGGCGTGCGCAACGCCGGCGTCCTGGCGCCGGGCGAGTTCCGCGCGCTCCTGCGCCGGGCGCGCGTCTACGTCACCGCCCCGCGGCGCGAGGACTACGGGGTCAGCCAGCTCGAGGCCCTCGCCGACGGCTGCCTGCTCGTGACGACGGCGGCGGCGGGCCCGTACGCGGCGCTGCCGCTCGCCCGCGACCTCGACGCCCGCCTGGTCGGCGACGACCTCGGCGCCGGTCTGCGGACGGCGCTCGACGCGCCGGCGCCCGGCTACGCGGTGCGCGCGCTCGACGCGCTCGCGCCCTACCGGCGCGCGGCCGCCGACCACGTCGTGGCGACCGACGTGCTCCCCGCGCTGCTCGGGGGGCGGGCCTAGACGTTGTCTCGGAACACAGCTTCTCAGCGCCGCGCGCCCGAGCGGGCGCGCTTGCGCAGGGCGGCGAACTCCGCCCACGGCCGCGTGTTGGCGACCTGCTCGGGCGTGAGCCATGCCCGCCGCGCCGTGGCGATGCCCCAGCGGGTGATGCCCAGCGTGTTCGTCCCATGCGCGTCGGAGTCCACGAGGATCAGGACGCCGGCCGCCGCGGCGGCGCGCGCGTGGACGTCGTCGAGGTCGCGGCGGTCCGGTGCGGAGTTGATCTCGAGCATCGTGCCGGTGCGGGCGGCGGCGTCGATGACCGCATCCATGTCGATGGCGTAGGGCGGCCGCGTCTCGATCTTGCGCCCGGTCGGGTGGCCGATCGCGTCGATGAGCGGATGCTCGATCGCGGAGATCATCCGCTCGGTCATCGCCCGCTCCTCCATCCCGAAGGACGTGTGGACGGACCCCACGACCCAGTCCAGCTCGGCCAGCAGGTCGTCGGGGTAGTCCGGCAGGCCGTCGGTCCCGATGTTCGTCTCCGTCCCCACCAGCAGCCTGAAGCCGTCGAGGGCGTCGTCGACCTCGCGGACCCGCTCGATCTGCCGGCGCAGGTCGTCCGGGGTGACGTGGTTGCCGAAGCCGTGCGTGGCGGAGTGGTCGGTGATCGCGAGGTACTCCAGTCCCCGCTCGCGCGCGGCCCGGGCCATCTCCTCGATCGTGTTGCGGCCGTCCGAGGCGACCGTGTGGGAGTGCAGGTCCCCGCGCAGGTCGTCCTGCACGATGAGGCGCGGGACGTCCTCGGCGCTGCGGAACGCGAGCTCGCCGCGGTCCTCGCGCAGCTCGGGCGGGATCCACGGCAGCCCGAGGCGCTCGTAGACCTCCTCCTCCGTCGCGCAGCGGTGGGTCGTCCCGGTCGCGTCGTCGAGCAGGCCGTACTCGCTGACGTGCAGCCCGCGCCGGACGGCCGCCTCGCGCAGGCCGACGTTGTGCGCCTTGGAGCCGGTGAAGTGCTGGAGCAGGTTGCCGAACTGGTCCGGGGCGACGACGCGCAGGTCGACGGGCATCCCGCTGTGGGTGCGCCCGCGCGCGGCGTTCTCGCCCGGAGCCGAGCTCGACTCGATGAGGTCGAGCGCCGCGAAGGCATCGAGCAGCGCCCGCGGGCCGCCCTCGCCCGGGGCCGTGGCGATGATGTCGAGGTCCTTGACGCTGTCGGCCAGGCGTCGCGCCGAGCCCGCGAGCTCGACCCGCTCGCTGGCCGGGTGCGCGCGCAGCGCCTCCACGATGCCGTCGGCGATGTCGAGCGCCTTGTGCAGCAGCAGGCGCGGCCGCGGGCGCTCGGCCACGCCCGACGCGAAGGCCGCCAGCACGGAGGCCTCGAACTTCGGGCCGAAGCCCTTGACGTCGCGCAGCCGCTCGGTCTCCGCAGCCTCCTGCAGCGCCTGCAGCGAGTCGATGCCGAGCTCGTCGAACAGCCGCCGCGCCCGCTTCGGGCCGAGCCCCGGGAGCCGCGTCATCTCGATCAGCCCCATCGGGAAGCGGCCGCGGAGCTTCTCCAGCGCCGGGATCGAGCCCGTCTCCAGCAGCGCCTGCAGCTTCTCCTCGAGCGTGCGCCCGATGCCGGGCAGCTCGGTCACCGTGCCCTCGCGGGTGAGCGCCGCGACCGAGCGCGGCGCCTCGCGCACCGCCTTGGCCGCGTTGCGGTAGGCGAGCACGCGGTGCACCACGGCGCCATCGAGCTCGTAGAGGTCGGCCAGCTCGTCGAAGAGCGCGGCGATGGTCGCGTTGGGCGGATCAGGCAGGCGGGCGTCCACGGCGATCCCTAGGGTACGGCGCCGCATGCCCGGACCGCCTTGGCTGGTGCTTCCGACGTTCAACGAGGCCGAGAACATCGAGCCGATCGTCCGCGCGGCCGATGTCGTGCTCCGCCGCGCCGCGCCCGACGGGCATCGCATCCTCGTCGTCGACGACTCCTCCCCCGACGGCACCGGGCAGCTCGCCGACGCGCTCGCGGCGGAGCTCGGGACCGTGGAGGTGCTCCACCGCACCGAGCGGACCGGCCTCGGCCCGGCCTACCTCGCCGGCTTCGGCCACGCCCTCGCCGCCGGCGCGGGCTACGTCATGGAGATGGACGCCGACTTCTCCCACGACCCGGAGGACCTCGAGCGCCTGCTCGACGCCGCGCGCGGCGACGCCGACCTGGTGCTCGGCTCGCGCTACATCCCGGGCGGCGGCGTGACGGACTGGCCGCTGCCGCGCAGGGTCATCAGCCGCGGCGGCTGCCTCTACGCGCGCATGGTCCTCGGCCTCGAGGTCGAGGACCTCACGGGCGGCTTCAAGTGCTTCCGGGCGGAGGTCCTGCGCGCCATCGACCTCGATCGCGTGCGGGCCGCGGGCTACGCCTTCCAGGTCGAGCTGACCTATCGCGCGATCCAGTCCGGCTTCCGGGTGCGCGAGGTCCCGATCGTCTTCCGTGAGCGCATCCGCGGCGAGTCGAAGATGTCGGCGCGCATCGCCGTCGAGGCGATGTGGCGCGTGCCGCAGCTGCGCCGCCGGCTGAGCTGACTCGGGCGCCGGCGCGTGGCTACGGGCTGACGCGCTGGCGCAGCGTCGTGGTGTTGCCCGCCGCGTCGCGCAGGAGGACGGTCAGCGTCGGCCTGATCTTGGCGCGCCGCAGCCGGGTCGCGGTGCGCGCGGCGACCTTGAGGGTCAGCGTGTTGCCCCCGGCGCGGAGCGTGCGCGCCGCCGTGCTGGCCAGGGTCCGCCTGCTCAGGCGCACCTTCCGGGCCTGCGCCGCGGTGAGCGTGAGCTTGCTCTCGTAGCGGCCGGCCTCGTCGGAGGCGACCAGGAAGCGCAGCCCGGACGCGCGCAGGCGCGCGAGCGTCCCCCGCGGCCGCTGGGCGTCGCGCGGCGCGGGCGCCGCCGTCCGGTCCTGGATGGTGACCGTCGCGACCTGCGGCGCCGCGAGCGCTGCGCCCGACGGGTTGGACAGGTTGACGCTGAACGCCTCGTCGGACTCCCGCGCCGCGTCGGCGCTGATCGGCACCTCGATCTGCTTGGTGGCGTCGCCCGCGCCGAAGTTCAGCGTGCCGCTCGCGGGGGTGTAGTCCTGGCCGGCCACGGCGGTGCCGTCGGCCGTGGCGAACGCGACCGTCGCCGGGGCGGCGTTCGCGCCCGCGCGCGCCACCGTCAGGACCGCGCGGCCGGCGTCCTCGTCGACGCGCGCGGCGGCCACCTGGAACGCCAGCTGCCCCGGCAGCGGCTCGCCGTAGAGGAAGTCGTCCATGGCCACGACGTCCTCGCCCGCGGCCTCGACCGGGGCGAGCGACCGCGATCCGCTGGTGATGCGCACGCGCCCCACCCGCTCGCCGGCCGTGAACGTGTCGCCGGCGAAGGACAGGCCGCCGGTCGGCGAGGGCGGCGCGACGACGGTGTCGAGCAGCGCGCCGGCCGGATCGAAGAACTCGAGCTTGGCCGCACCCGCCGTGTCGACGTCGGTGAACACGACGCCGAAGGCGTTCGTCGTCGCCGGCGTTGCGGTGCCGGGGACGAAGAAGTGCACGTCGGTCACGGGCGCGCCGACCGGTGAGAAGAGCTTCTGCGCGGAGAACGTCTGAAAGCCCGGGTTGTTGAAGAGCACCGGCGTGGTGCCACCGGCGTTCGCGCTCACCTGAAAGCCCGTGCCCGTCGTGGCGAACTCGACGCCGCGCGGGGTGGTGGCGTTGAAGAAGCCGGCGGGGAACGGGATGGGGTCGCTCGCCGTCTCCGGGACGCCGTCCCAGTTGATCTCGCGCCGCAGGCCGCCGAACGAGCCGTTGGCGCCGGCGGTGGCGCCGCCGCCGACGTCGGCCCGGAAGAGGTCGCGAGCGGCCGTGATGTCGGCCGGCGTGGCACCGGCGGCGGTGCGCTTGACGCCGTCCGCGCCGGCCTGGACCGGCAGCACGACCGCGGCCAACGCGGCCACCGCCGTCGAGAGCGGGATGGAGCGTCGCATGCGCCATTCATAGCCGAGGTGACACCTCCGCCCCGGGGGGTCTTCGTGCCCCACCGCGCCCTCAAGGCGGCCCGCCCGCGGCCGATCGCCCGGGGGGTGATCGCCGACGACCTGGTGCTCGTCCGCGGGCTGCGCGACACGCGCGCGACCCTCGCGGAGTGGAACGCCGAGCCCTGGCGCGTCGTGGGCCGCTGGGTCGCGTTCTCCGCCGCGATCACCGCCCTGCTGCTGGCGGCCGTCGTGCTCGTCGCCGAGGCCTCGACGCCCGACCCCACGCCGGTCGTCCTCCCCGGGCTGACCGCGCCCGCCTCCGTCGAGGCCGTGGTGCACGTCCTCGGGCGCAACGCCCTGGTGCTCGCCCTGCACTCCTTCGCGTGCCTGGCCGGCTTCATCGCCGGCAGCTCCCTGCCGGTCGAGGCCGAGCGCTACGGCGGCCTCTGGCGGCGCGTGCACGATCGCGCCGGGCCGCTCGCGATCGCCTTCGTCGTCGCCGCGACCACCTTCTCGCTGGCCACGCAGGCCTACGCCCTCGGCGGCGCCGCGGCCTCCCTGGCGGCACAGGGCGGCATCTCCCCGGCCCTGCTGCTGCTCGGCCTCCTGCCGCACGCCCTGCCGGAGCTCGTCGCGCTGTTCCTGCCGCTCGCCGCCTGGATCCTGGCCAGCCGCCGTGAGGCGTGGCACGAGCTCATGGCGGCCACGCTGGTGACCACCGCGCTGGCCGTCCCCGTGCTGGTCGTGGCCGGCTTCGTGGAGGTCTACGTCAGCCCGCACGTGCTCCTCTGGCTTCGCGGGTAGGCTCGCCCGACGCCGCGAGCGCGGTGTACTTCATTTTGTATAGTGTGAGTGGCAGCCCATCCCCGAGGAGAATCCATGGCAGGCACCCTGCAGGACGTCACAGACACCAACTTCCAGGCCGAGGTCATCGAGTCGGACCAGCCGGTCCTCGTCGACTTCTGGGCGCCCTGGTGCGGCCCGTGCCGCGTCGTGGCCCCCGTCCTGGAGGAGATCGCCGCCGAGCGCCAGGACCTCCGCATCGTCAAGCTCAACGTGGACGAGAACCAGCAGACGGCCGCCGGGTTCGAGGTCCTCTCGATCCCCACGATGATCCTGTTCAAGGGCGGCGAGCCCGTGAAGAAGGTCATCGGCGCCTACCCCAAGAAGAAGCTGGAGGCCGAGCTGGCCTCCGCCCTGGGCTAGGACCGCCCCCTCCGGCCGGCCGCTCCCGCGGCCGGCCCTTCTGCGTGATCAGATCGCCGGCGCCGTGGCGCCCGCGGGACGGATGCGGGTGTCCGGCGAGGCGCGCGCCCCGTCGAACGGCACGCCCTCGGCCTCCAGAGCGCGCCGCACGCGCTCGGGGTCCCCGAGCGCGGTCGGCGCCACGGAGCCGTCCGCCTTCAGCACCCGGTGCGCGCCCTCGCAGGCGAGGCGCACCAGACGCTGGTTGACCCCGAGCGCCTGGCGCGGGCTGCCGCCCGTGGCGGCGACCACGTCGGCGTAGCTCATCCAGTGGCCGGGTGGGATCGCCTCCACGACGGCGCGCAGATCATCGTCGTCCATCAGATCCGTCCTCCTCGAAATGGGATTGCGTACCCCTCCGAGGCGGCGGCCGACCGCTCCTCGCCCCACCGGCGTGCGCCGCGCGCCGCGCGGGGCGCTACGCGGGCGTCACGGCGATGTACAGCTCCCGGCCCTCGATGCTCGCCCGCTGGGCCTGCGCGCTGTCGTAGGTCACCGCCACCGCGAGCGTCTCCCCGGCGACGTAGGCCTCGTTGGCGCGTGCCGCGTCGAGCAGCTCCGGGTCTCCGCCGAGCGTCAGGGCGATGCGGTCCTCGACCGCCAGGCCCGCCTCCTTGCGCGCGTTCTGCACGGCGCGCACCACCTCGCGGGCCAGGCCCTCGCGGCGCAGCTCCTCGTCGACGGCGAGGTCGAGGGCGACCGCGTGGGAGCCCTCGCGCTCGAGCTGGTAGCCCTCCAGCGGCTGCAGCACGAGGCTCAGGTCGTCGGGCCCGAGCTCGTGGTCGTGCCCGTCGACGTTGACGCCGACGCGCCGGCCCGCCCGCAGCGCGGCCGCCACGTGGGACGGGTCGAGCGCGGCGATCGCGGCCGCCACCTGCGGCATCTGCCGCCCGAAGCGCGGCCCGAGGGTCCGGTAGTTGGCCTTCAGCTCGTAGGAGCCGAGCTCGTCGGCCCGCTCCACGAAGCGCAGCGCCTTGACGTTGAGCTCCTCCCGCACGACCGCGGCATGCGCCTCGATCGCGTCGCGCTCGCGCCCCGCGGCGACCACGACCGCCTCGCGCAGCGGCTGGCGGACCTTGACCTTGGACTGCCCGCGGGCCGAGAGCCCCATCCGGACCGTCTCCCGCGCGACGGCCATGTCGGCCTCCAGCGCCTCGTCGCGGGCGCCGGCCTCCACCTCGGGCCAGTCCTCGAGGTGCACGCTGGACTCCGGGCCGCGGAGGCCCTCGTAGATCGCGTCGGCCACGAACGGCGTGAACGGCGCGAGCAGCTTGGTCACGGTCAGCAGCGTGTCGCGCAGCGTCGCGAACGCCGCGGGGTCCCCGGCCCAGAAGCGGGCGCGCGAGCGGCGGACGTACCAGTTGCTGACGTCGTCGACGAAGTCGGCGATCGCCCGGCCCGCGAACGTCGCGTCGTAGGCGTCCAGCCGCTCCGTGACCTCGCCGACCGTCGCGGCCAGGCGCGAGCGGATCCAGCGGTCGAGCTCGGTCGGCTCGCCGGTGCCGGCGGCCTCGTCGGGCGAGTAGAGCGAGAGGAAGTGGTAGGTGCTCCACAGCTGCCTGAGGAACAGGCGCACCCCCTCGCCGATCGCCTCCTCCGAGAAGCGGTAGCCGTCCCACGGCTGCTTGGCGGTGAAGAAGTACCAGCGGAACGCGTCGGCGCCGTAGCGGTCGATCACGTCCCAGGGGACGACGATGTTCCCCTTCGACTTGGACATCTTCTGACCCTCGGAGTCGAGGATCAGGCCGAGGCAGACCACGTTGCGGTACGGCGCCTGGTCGAAGAGCAGCGTGGAGACGGCGAGCAGCGAGTAGAACCAGCCGCGCGTCTGGTCCAGCGCTTCGCAGATGTAGTCGGCGGGGAAGCGCGCCTCGAAGCGGTCGGCGTGCTCGAACGGCGCGTGCTCCTGCGCGAAGGGCATGGACCCCGAGTCGAACCAGACGTCGATGACCTCCGGGACGCGCTCCATGCGCCGCGAGCACTGCGGACACGGGAAGCCGACGTCGTCGACGTAGGGCCGGTGCGGGTCCTCCAGGCGCACGCCCGAAAGCTCCTCGAGCTCGTCGAAGGAGCCGATGACGTGGATGTGGCCGGCCTCGCAGCGCCACACGGGCAGCGGCGTGCCCCAGTAGCGCTCGCGCGACAGCGCCCAGTCGACGTTGTTCTCCAGCCAGTCGCCGAAGCGACCGTGCTTGATGTGCTCGGGATGCCAGTCGACGCTCTCGTTGGCGGCGAGCAGCCGGTCGCGCAGCTGGGAGGTCGCGATGTACCAGGACGGCTTGGCGTAGTAGAGCAGCGGGGTGCCGCAGCGCCAGCAGTGCGGGTAGGAGTGCTCGTACTCCTCGGCGCGCAGCACGCGGCCGCGGCGCTCGAGGTCGTCGATCAGGTCGCGGTCGGCGTCCTTGACGAAGCGGCCCGCGTAGGGGCCGATCCGCTCGTCGTAGGTGCCGTCGAGGCGGACCGGGTTGACCACCTCGAGGTGGTACTGCTGACCCAGCCGGAAGTCGTCCTCGCCGAAGGCGATCGCCGTGTGCACGAGGCCCGTGCCGTCCTCCGCCGTGACGAAGTCGCCGAGCACCACGGTGTGCCCGCGCTCGCCGTAGGCGCGGCCCGGGATGTAGGGGAAGGGGGGCTCGTAGGCCACGCCGTCGAGCGCCGCACCCGGGAAGCGGTCGAGGATCTGCACGTCGGCGTCCTCCCCCAGGACCCGGCCGACGAGCGCCTCCGCGAGCACGACGGGCCGCTCGAGCGGACCCGCCTTCGCGCGCACGTAGGTGAGCTCCGGGTCGACGGCGACCGCCGCGTTGGACACCAGGGTCCACGGCGTCGTCGTCCACACCAGCAGCTCGTCGCCGGCCTGCAGCGGGCCGCCGTCCGCCTTGACCGGGAAGCGCACGTAGATCGACGGGTCGACGACGTCCTTGTAGCCCAGGGCGAGCTCGTGCGAGCTCAGCGCGGTGCCGCAGCGCGGGCAGTAGGGGACGACCTTGTGGCCCTCGTAGAGCAGGCCCTTGTCGGAGATCTGCCGCAGCGCCCACCACACCGACTCGATGTAGTCGGGGTCCAGCGTCCGGTAGGCGTTGTCGAGGTCGAGCCAGAAGCCGATGCGCTCCGTCAGGCGGTTCCAGTCCTCCAGGTAGGTGAAGACGGACTCGCGGCAGCGCTGGTTGAACGCCTCGATCCCGTACGCCTCGATCTCGGCCTTGGAGGAGATGCCGAGCTGCTGCTCGACCGCGATCTCGACCGGCAGCCCGTGGCAGTCCCAGCCGCCCTTGCGCTCCACGTAGTAGCCGCGCATGGTCTTGTAGCGCGGGTAGATGTCCTTGAAGACGCGGGCGAGGACATGGTGGGACCCGGGCCGCCCGTTCGCCGTCGGCGGGCCCTCGTAGAACACCCATTGCGGCCGGCCCGCCCGGCGCCGCAGCGACTCCTGGAAGACGTCCCGCTCACGCCAGCGCTCCAGCACCTGCTCCTCGAGGGCGGGGAAGGACTGGTTCGGATCGACGGGGGGGCGCGCCATGGACGTCCCATTCTCGCAAGACGGCATGGCTCGTCAGGCGGCGAGCTTGCGGCACAGCTCGGCCAGCGTGCGCTTCTCGTGCTCCTCCAGCACGGAGAACGCGCCGGCGACCCGGCGCGAGTGCTCGGGGAAGAGCCGGTCGACGAGCTCCTCGCCGCGCGCCGTGAGCGCGACGGCAGCCATGCGCCGGTCGCTCGGCAGCCGGCGGCGGGCGACCAGGTCGCGCGCCTCGAGCGTCCCGACGACCTCCGTCGCGTTCGCCTTGCTCGTCCGCAGCCGGTGGCGCAGCGTGCGCAGCTCGAGCTCGCCGCCCGCGGTGGTGAGGACGACCAGGACGCTGAAGCCGGACGCCGTGAGGCCCTCGCGCTCCAGGTCGGCCGACAGCCGCCGCCGGACGCTCGCCTCGGCCCGCAGCAGCGACTCGAGGGCACGATGAGCCAGTGGATCGCCGGGCACGAGCGTCATGGCACCGGCGAGCATGCCCGCCGGGCCGGACGTCACCCCGCGTCGATCGCGGCCTCGACCGCGGCGCGGCTCGGGTGCCGGCCGAACCCCGCGAGCCACCACGTCGCCCCGGCGCTCGCCCACGGCGCGGGGTCGTCGCCCGGGTCGCCGGTCACGACGTGGTCGAACGGGCCCGCCGCGGCGTCGCGCAGCGCGTCGACCTCCGCGACCAGCTCGGCGAGCTGGTCGGGATGCTCGAGGCCGATGGGGAACAGGCCGTCGTAGCGGGCGGCGCGCCGCACCGGGCGCCGGTTGGGCCAGCGGGCCGCGAGCCAGATCGGGATGCGGGGACGCTGGGCGGGACGCGGCAGCAGCCGCACGCCCGCCGCCTCCTCCCCGCGCCACCAGGCGTCCAGGAGCTCCGCGCCGGTGTCGAGGAGCGCGCCGCGGGCCCGCGGGTCCGCCTCCTCGCCGAAGCGCGACAGCTCCCCGCCGCGGTCGCCGCCGAGCCCGAGCCCGACGACGAGGCGACCCCCCGACAGCAGGTCCAGCGTCGCCGCCTCGCGCGCGAGCTTCTGGGGGCGCCGGCGCGCGAGCGGCGTCACGAGCGGGCCGATGCGCAGCGAGCGCGTCGCCGTGGCGACCGCGGCCAGCGCGACCCACGGATCGGCGATCGCAGCGACCTCGTCGTAGAGCATGTGGTCCCAGACGAAGAAGCCGTCCCAGCCGCGGGCCTCGGCGCGCGCGGCCACCTCGGCGAGCACGCGCGGGTCCGCCAGCTCGCCGAACGGCGCGACGAAGATCCCGCGCCGCACGGAGGCGGTCAGCCCGCGACGCTGAGCCGGTCCCGCGTGCGCGGGGACGGCTCCGGGGCGACGGTGCGCGGCGCGCGGCCGTCGATGTGCGCGATCACCAGGTCGCGGGCCGCGAGCGGCTCGTCCCCGAGGCGCTCGACGGTGCTCGCGACCGAGCCGTCCTTGGCGCCGAGGGCGCCGCGGTAGTCCAGGACGGTCACGCCCTCCCCGCCCACGCGGCGGGCGGCGAAGACGAGCCGGCCGAGCGCGTCGAGCGACGCGCGGCGGCCCGTGAGGACGACGATGCGGGGCTCGAGGGCGTGCAGCGCGCGGGTCAGGCGCGTCGGGTCGAGGGCGACGGTGAGCGTGAGGGTCCGCAGGCCGCTGCGGCGCAGGAGCAGCTCGAGCGCCTGGGCGTGCAGCGCGTCCATGTCGCACGGGCGGCTGGCGTCGAAGATCAGGACGCCCTCGGGGCGGTAGGAGGGCGGCGAGACGCGCGACTGCGCGGCGAGCCAGCCCGTCGCCCAACGCCAGCCGAAGGCGTACTCGGCCGACTCGGCGCCGCCGTCCTCTTCCAGCGAGGCGACGGACGGGAGCATGACCTCCTCGACGGTGCGCTCGATCGAGCGGACGGAGAGGGACTCCTCGACCAGGCGGTCGGCCTCGCCGTCGTCGAAGCGCCCGAACGCGGACCGCAGCCTGGCGGGCGTCGCCGGCCCGGCACCGCGCTCGCGGGCCACCGCGATCGCCGAGGAGACGTTGTGCGTCTGCTCGAAGGCGGCGCGCAGGGCCTCGATCTCGCCGAGCTCGAACTGCCGGTGGCCGCCGGCGGTGCGGCGGGGCTCGGGGAAGCCGAACCGCCGTTCCCAGGAGCGCAGCGTGTTCGGGCTGACCCCGAGCATCGCCGCTGCGGCGTTCGTCCGGATCGCGGGCATGGCTAGAGGATCGCCTCGGTGCCGCCGGCGCACAAGGCGTGCACTCGGGTGTGCAGGACGGGAAGCGTCGTGCGGCCGGCAGGAGTTCCGTCGGCCGTCACGACGCCACGCTCACACCTGCTCGTCGTCGAGGACGAGCAGCGCCGCGCGGGGCGGACCGCAGGTGGAGATGCGCACGGCATAGCGCACGCCGAACTCCCCGGTCGGGCGGACGACGACACGCTCGACGGCCGCGTCGCCGCGCGCGGCGGAGACCACCGCGGACACGAGCGAGTCCAGCGAGCGCGCCTCCGCGTGCGCGGGCACGATCAGCTCGGAGATGTGGCGGTTGACCGCGTCGGGCTCCGAGATGCCGAGAAGCTCCTCGGCGCCCTGCGACAGCGCGCACACGGACAGCGTGTGGTCGAGCACGATCGCCGGGTGGCCCGGCAGCGGCGCGACGACGGCGGGGGCGGACAGGATCACGCCGAGGCCGCACTCGCCGCAGATGCGGGCGGAGGCGTCGTCGGCGTGGTCGGGGTGACCGCAGTAGCCGCAGAAGCGGACCTCCTCGAGGCCCTCCTCGGGCTGCGGGACGACCCGCAGCAGGCCGCGGGCGCTCATGAGACCTTGCGCCGAGGCACGAGCACGTGCGGCTCAGCGAGGTCGAGTGCGACGGAAGCTGCGTCCATGCGTCCTCCAGACTCGATGACCGCGAGGAGCTCGCGGTGGGCTTCCCCCGGGCTGTCCGCCAGGAGCCGGGCGCCCGTCGTGCGGACGCGCTCGGACCGGGTGGACCGGTGGAACAGGGTGATGGGGAGTGCGCCGGCGACCGCGCGGACGCGGTAGGCCCAGCGTGCCACGTCGTCGTCGGCGTCGTGGCTGCCCGCGACGACGACGGCGTCCGGGCGGAAGGCGGTGAGGATGTCGCCGAGGCCGCTGATCCCGCTGACGGGCAGCGTCAGGACCTTGACGCCCGCGCGCGAGAGGAACAGCTCGAGGGCGCGCATGTGGAGCGCGTCGATCTCGAGGTCGTCGGGCGAGGCGTTGCCGATGACGACGCTGACCGACCGTGTGGGCGGCGGCGCCAGGCGCTGGGCGCGCTGGAGCCAGTCGCCGGCCCAGCGCGCGGCGAAGGCCCAGGGGGCGGAGTCGAAGCCGTGACGCTCGCCGAGCTCGACGAGGGACGGGAGCAGGACCTCCTCGACCGAGCGCTCGACGGAGCGCAGGGCGAGGGCGGCCTCCATGGCGGCGTCGGCGCGGTCGAGCTCGAAGGAGTTCAGCGAGCCGACGAGGATGTGGGTGTCCGCCCGCAGGGCTTCCCGCGCGCGGGAGATGGCCGACGAGATCGAGAGCCCCTCCTGGAGGGCGTCGCGGAGCGCGGCGACCTCCCCGTGGGTGTAGAGCCGGTGCTTGCCGGGGGACCGCTGCGGCTTGGGATAGCCGAAACGACGCTCCCAGGCGCGCAACGTGTTCGGCGAGACGTTCAGCAGAGCTGCCGCCTCTGAGGTCTTGAGCGTGCGCACGGGTTGCGTTACGCCATCAAACCTGCACGATTTGTGTGCACCAAGTTCTGGAAGTGCACAGCCTTGGTAGGAAGTTTCGGTGCAAAAGCTCTCATCGTGCGGTAGTTTCGCACGCGGGCAGCTGCTGCCTCGTTCCCCCGTTCCCGCGCAGGAGGCCACTGATGCCGGTCAGCACGCGCTAGTCGCCGCCGTTCCCCTCGTTCCCCCCAGCCCTGCAGGAGGCACTGCAATGCCCGTCAGCACCCGTTAGCACTGCTTCAATGAGGGGCCCTCCGATCCGATGAGGTCGGTAGGTGCCCATCACTGAGCCCTCATCCCACCCCAGGCCAAGAGTCGCCGCTGCGATCTCGGTGGCCATCCTAGGCGCGTCGGTGGCCTGGGTGGTCCTCGCCGGCAGCGAGCACCTCAGCGACCCCCTGACCTACGTGCTGCTTGCTTCGGCGCTGCTGTCGGAGTTCCTCGGCGTACGCTTCGCCGCCCGCCTCTTCGTCGCCGGCTGGGACTGGTGCTACCTCCTGGCCATCGTCTTCCTCGACGCGCGGGCTGCGCTGCTCATCGCGTGGGCGACGTACGTCATCGCGTGGGTCGTGCAGCGCCAACGGCCGGTGGCGCTGCTGGTCAACCCCGCGACCGTCGGACCGCCGATCCTCATCGCGGGCGCCGTCTTCAGCGCCGTCGGCGCGAGCGCCACCGGCGCGGGGGGATCCTCCCCGGAGTTCTGGATCGCCGTGGCCGCCGCGACCGTCACCGCGCTGCTGCTGCAGCTCGGCCTCGCCGCATGGCTCATCGGGATCCTCGATGGCGTCGCGCCCGGTCAGATGCTGCGCTCGATGCGGATCATGCTCCCGTCGTTCGGGTTCCAGGCGCTGTTCGCGATCGCGATCGCCGGCGTCTACGACCAGTTCGGCACGCAGGCCATGGTCCTCGCCGTCGTCCTGGTCGCCGCCTTCGCGTACATGGCGCGCCTCGTCATGGTGTCCCGCGAGCGCACGCGCCAGTACGCGAACCTGTCCTGGGGGATCCTCTCCGGGCTCATCCGCACCCTCGACGTGCGCGACTCGCGCGCCGCGCGCCACTGCGCCGCGGTCGCGCGCTTCTCCCGCGACATCGCGCGGGCCGAGGGGCTCAGCCCCCGCGACCAGGAGCTGGCGCACACCGCCGGCCTCCTGCACGACATCGGCAAGTTCGCGCTCTCCGACCGCGTCATGGACGGCTCCACCGACCTGACGGACGACGACTGGCAGGGCATCCGCCGCCATCCCAGCATCGGGGCGGAGCTGCTGAAGGACATCGGCGTCTACGGTCCGGTCGCCGAGATCGTCGGCGCCCACCACGAGCGCATGGACGGCCGCGGCTACCCGCGCCGGCTGCCGGGCGACGAGATCCCGCCGATCGCGCGGATCGTCGCGGTGGCCGAGGTCTACGACACGCTGACGGCGCCGGACACCTACCGCACGCCGATGAACTCCTTCGAGGCGCTCAACGAGCTGCGCCGGGTGGCAGGGACGCAGCTCGACGCGCACTTCGTCGAGGTGCTCGCCGCGGTCCTCGCGGGCCAGGGCACCGCCTACCGCCACGCCGACGAGGCCGACTTCGACGTCGAGCTCGACATCCAGCGGCGGATGAACGAGGCCGCGGCGACCTGACAGCTCTCAGACCCTCGGCCTCGCTGTGGCGCCCGCAGCCGTCGGGCTCTGAGACAGCTTCCCAGCGGCTCAGGCGGCTCGCGGCGCACCCACGACGACCCAGCGCCGGCCGCCGAAGCGCAGCGCCATCGTCGCCAGGCGGGTGACCATGAGGACGTCGAGGCCGGCCCACACGCCGACGACGCCCCAGCCGAAGTGCAAGGCGGCGAGCGCGATCGGGGCGAAGCAGCCGAGCGCCGCGAACGCCATGGCCCCCGCGATCCAGCGCGTGTCGCCGGCGCCGATGAGGATGCCGTCCAGCGCGAAGACGACGGCGCCGACGGGCTGCATGAGGGCGAAGAGCGGCCACAGCTCGCGCGCCTGCTCCAGCACCGCCGGGTCGCTCGTGAACGCGCGCGGCAGCACGCCCGACAGGGCGAACAGGCCGGCGCCGAAGGCCGTGCCGACCACGAGCGACCAGCCGATCATGCGCCGGGCCGCGGCGACGGCCGCCGCGGCGTCGCCGGCCCCGAGCATCCGCCCGACGAGCACCTGCCCGGCGATCGCGATGGCGTCGAGGACGAGGGCCAGGAAGATGAACAGCTGGAAGGCGATCTGGTGCGCGGCGAGCGCCGGGGCGCTGACGCGGGCCAGGACCGCCGAGGCGAGCGTGAAGCAGCCGAGCAGCGCGCCCGTGCGGACGAGCAGGTCGCCCGCCACCCGGGCGAGTGCGCGGAGCTGGGCCGGGTCGGGGCGTCGCGAGCGCGCCGGCGCGCGCAGCAGGACCGCCGCGAACGCGACGCCCATCCCGAGCTGCGCGATCACCGTGCCGATCGCCGAGCCGTCCAGGCCGGTCCCGAAGCCGTAGACCAGGACGACCTCGAGGACGACGTTCGCGGCGTTGGCGACCAGGACGATGACCAGCGGCGTGCGCAGGTCCGACACGCCACGCAGGTAGCCCTGCCCGGCGAGGGCCACGAGCGCGCAGGGCAGGCCGAGGGCGCCGATCCGCAGGTACCGCGCGGCCAGGCGCGCCGCCTCGCCGTCGCCGCCGAGGGCGCTGGTGATCGGGTCCGCGAACGCCGCGCACACCGCGCAGACCACGACGCCCACGCCGAGCGCGAGCCACAGCGCCTGCGCGGCGATCTCCCCCGCGCGCTCCTCGAGGCCCGCGCCGTGCAGCCGCGCGACCTGCGCGGTGGTGCCGTAGGCGAGGAAGTTGCAGACGGCGACGACGCCGCTGAGCACCGTCGCGGCAAGGGCGAGCGCCGCGAGCTGCGGCGTGCCGAGGTGGCCGACGATCGCGGTGTCGGCGAGCAGGTAGAGCGGCTCGGCGGCGAGGGCCCCCAGCGCCGGGAGCGCCAGGACGAGGATCTGGCGGTCGTAGGCCGATCGGCGCACCGCCCCGACTCTACGATGGGCCCATGGCGCGATGGCTCGCGGCGGTCGGCTGCGTTGCAGCAGCATGGAGCTCCGCGGGTTGCGGCCCCGGGGCGACGCCGCTCGCCGACGGCTGCACCGAGGGCGGCCCGATCAAGCTCGCGCTCACGCAGGCGCCGCGCTCCGCGCGGCTGCCCGACGGGACCCCGCTGTCGCGCTGCATCGCCGACGGCCAGGACGAGGCCGAGCTGCAGAACGTCGGCCTCGCCTACACCTCGGTCGCCGACGCCCTGCGCACCCGGGCCGAGGCCGGTGAGCAGGCCGCCGCGCTGCAGCTCGGGTTCCTCATCGGGGCGACGCGGCGCGGCGCGAAGCGGACCGACGGCGTGATGGCCGAGCTGCAGCGCCGCATCGAGCTGGTCGGGGGCCGCATGCTGGACCAGGTCCCGCCGGCGACGGGGCTCGCGCTGCGGCGCGGCCTGACCGCCGGGGAGGACCGCGGGTGAAGCTACGGCTGTTCCACCACCGCGACGGCGCGCGCATCGCCTACCGCGAGGCGGGGACCGGCCCCGGCCTGGTCCTGCTGCACTCGGCCATGCTCACCCACCGTGAGTGGGAGCCGGTCGTCGAGCACCTCACCCACCGCTACCGGCTGGTGATCCCGGACCTGCCGCTGCACGGCGACAGCGAGGACCGGCCGCGCCACCCGTACACCCTGGACTGGTTCGCCGAGGTGATCGCGGCGTTCTGCACCGAGACCTGCGGACCGCGCCCGCTCGTCGCCGGGCACGGCATCGGGGCCGAGATCCTGTTGCGCGCGGTGACCACGCGGCGGCTGTCGCCCTCGCGGATGGTGCTCATGCCGACGCGGCTGCACCGCCCGGACGTCGACGTCCCCCGCCGGCGGGCGTGGCGCGTGGCGGCCCGCGCCGCCGCGGTCCCCGGACTGGACCGCGCGCTCAGCCACGCGGCGCGGCTCGTCTTCCGCCCGAGCTTCGGGCTCGGCCTGACCGCGCGCGGGAACCCGGAGGCCCGCGACCTGTTCCGCCACGCGTTCGCCGACGTGGGCGGCAACGCGAACCTCGCGCGAAGCTGGGCGCGGTTCGCCAAGCGGTGGCCGCGGAAGCCCTCGCGCGAGCTGCTGGACGCCTACCCGCACCTCGACCTCCCGATCCTGCTGCTGTGGGCCGACGAGGACCGCATGCACCCGCTGGTCGGCGCCGAGGAGGCGCTCGACCTGCTCCCACAGGCGCAGCTGCGCGTGCTGTCCGGCACGGGTTACCTCATCGCCTACGACGACCCCGTCGGCGTGGCCCGTGAGCTCAGCGCGTTCTGCGGCTGAATAGGGTGGCGGGCATGGCTCCCAAGAAGACCCTCTACGGCGGCGAGACCAAGAAGGCCGTCGACAACTTCCCCATCTCCGGCGAACCCGTCCCCGCCGCTGTGATCCACTGGCTCGGGCGCATCAAGGGCGCCGCCGCGCGCGTCAACGGCGACCTCGGCCTGATCGACGGCGAGCTCGCGCAGAAGATCGCCGCCGCCGCCGACGCGGTCGCCGCCGGCACGCACGACGACCAGTTCCCGATCGACGTCTTCCAGACCGGCTCGGGCACCTCGACGAACATGAACGCGAACGAGGTCATCGCCGCGCTCGCGGGCGCGCACCCGAACGACCACGTCAACTACGGGCAGTCCTCCAACGACGTCTTCCCGTCGGCGGTCCACCTCGCCGCCCTCGACGAGGCGACCAACCAGCTGCTGCCCGCGCTCCGGCAGCTCGAGCGGTCCTTCGCGCGCAAGCAGAAGGCATTCAAGGACATCGTGAAGTCGGGCCGCACGCACCTGATGGACGCGGTTCCCGTGACGCTCGGCCAGGAGTTCGGGGGCTACGCCGCGCAGATCGCGCTCGCCCGGGAGCGCATCGAGTCCGCGCTCGTCCACGTCGGCCAGATCCCGCTCGGCGGGACGGCCACCGGGACCGGCCTGAACACCCACCCGCGCTTCGCCGAGAAGGTCCGCGCGCTGCTCAAGAAGGACTCCAGGCTGAAGGTGATCGCGCCGCCGCTGGACCGCTTCGAGGCGCAGGCCAACCGCGACGCGCTCGTCGAGCTCTCCGGCGCGCTGAAGGTGCTCGCCGTCTCGCTGACCAAGATCGCCCAGGACCTCGCCCTGATGGGCTCGGGCCCGCGCGCCGGCATCGGCGAGCTGCTGTTGCCCGAGCTGCAGAAGGGCTCCTCGATCATGCCCGGCAAGGTCAACCCCGTCATCCCCGAGGTCGTCCTGCAGGTCGCCGCGCAGGTGATCGGCAACGACACCGCGATCACGATCGGCGGCATGCAGGGCCAGTTCGAGCTCAACGTGCGCATCCCGCTGATCGCCCGCAACCTGCTGCAGTCGATCCACCTGCTGAGCACGACGGCGGTCGTCTTCGCGGAGACGTGCGTCGACGGCCTGCAGGCCAACAAGGAGGGGACGAAGCGCTCGGCGGAGTCGACGCTGGCGACGGCCACCGCGCTGAACCTCGAGATCGGCTACGACAAGGCCGCGGCGATCGTCAAGGAGGCCGCGTCGAGCGGCCGGATGCTGCGCGACGTCGCGCTCGACCAGGGCGTGGAGCCCGAGGTCTACGACCGCGCCATCGACCTGCGGAGGATCGCCGCCGGCAACGAGGCGGGCTAGCGCGCGCGCCCGACCTGCGCGAAGGCGTGCTGGACCGCGGCGACCGCGGGCTTGGGCCGGTTGCCGTAGGTCCACAGGCCCTTCTGGTTGACGCCGCGGACGAGCCGGATCCCCGGCACCTGGGAGCGGATCGAGCCGCCGGCGAAGCGCGGCGAGACCGCGAAGTCGCGGAGGTTCCAGACGAGCATCCCGCTCACGCCGGGCATCTGGCTGTAGGTCTCGATGTGCGTGCGCAGGAGGTCGGCCTGGAACTGGAATCCGCCGGGCTTGCGCGTCGGGTTGCGCCCGTTGGACTCCGCGCCGAACTCGGTCACGATGAGCACCTTGCCGGGGAACACGCGCTGGAAGAGTGCGATGTGCGAGCGGATCGCCGAGCGCAGCCGCTTCGGGCTCGCACCGTTCTGCTCGTACCAGCCGATGTAGTTCGTGTCGCCGATCGCGTCGATGTTGCGGTACATGAGCCCGCCCGCCTTCTTGGGCGGGTGCACGCCCCAGACGTCGAGGCCGACGAGCCGTCCCGGGTCGCGGCGGTGCAGCTCCCGCGCCATGGCGTCGATGTACTTCGCCTGCCCGCCCGGGTGCCCGTCGCCCGCGACTTCGTTGGCGAGGTTCCACGCGAGGATGGACGGGTGGGTCTGCGCCTGCGCGAGCGTCGTGCGCACGCGGTGGCGCGCCTGCTCGCGCAGCTTGGCGGTCTTCGAGGTCCACGAGCCGGGGGCGTCGACGGGGCCGACGCCCTGCCAGACCAGGATGCCCGCGGCGTCGAGGCGCTCCAGCAGCGCCGGGCTGAGCGGATGCTGCGACCGGGTCGCGTTCGCGCCGAGCTTCTTCAGGTCCGCGACGAGCAGGTCCATGTCCGCGCCCGTGAGCCCGTCGCCCCGGCCCTTGGCGTCCTCGTGGATGGACGCGCCGCGGAGGACGATCGGGTGCCCGTTGAGCAGCAGCTCGGTCCCGCGGGTCGAGACCTCCCGCAGGCCGGTGCGGGTCGTGTAGCCGGCCTCGCCGGGCACCTCGAGGTGCAGGTCGTAGAGGTCGGGCGAGCCTGGCGCCCAGAGCGCCGCGTTGGGGACCTCGACCGAGGCCGCCACGCGCTCGTCGGCGTTCGCGGGCACCACCGTGGGCGGGAAGGACAGCGGGTAGGTCTGCCCGCCGCGGGTCAGCGAGCCCTGGACCGCGACCGAACGGGACGCGGAGCGGTTGTGCACGACGACGGTGACGTCGACCTTCGCCGTGGTACCGGCCAGGCGGGTGCGGACCGTCGGCGCCTTGAGGTCGGCCGCGCCGATCGGGCGGATCGTGACCTCGCGGTTGATCCCGCCGAAGTTGAACCACGTGCGGTGCCAGCCCTCGACCTTCATCCGCTGGGGGTCGCGCCAGTCCGCCCGCACCACGAGCTGGTGGCTGCGGCCCGCGGCGAGCTGCGCCTCGAGCTCGAACGGGAGGTACTCCCCGACGTGCGTCCCGAGCTTCTTGCCGTCGAGCCAGATCGACGCGCGGTGGTTGACCGACTCGAAGCGCAGCGCGTAGCGGCCGTCGTCGGGGACCGTGAACGTCGTGCGGTACCACCCCACGCTGCCCTGGAAGGAGCGCACGCCCGCCATGCCGGTGATGTGGTTGGCGTTCGGGACGTCGGGGACGCCGATCGTCGAGCCGTCGAAAGCGCCCGCGGGCCAGGCCTTGGTCGCCACGCGCATCGTCCTGTCGCCGCGCAGGGTCCATGGGCCGGCGAGGGCGACACGGCCCGTCGCGCCGCCGGCATTGACGGGCTCGGGGCCGGCCGGGGCCTGGGCGGCGGCAGCGGGCGCACCGGCGGCGGCCGTGGCTGCGGCATCGCCCGCGCCGCCGTCGAGGCCGGCGTACGGGAGCGCGGCGACGCCCGCCACGAGCACCGCCGTGCCGGCGGCGAGGACGCGCAGGCGGGCCATCACGCGTCGAGGATGGCGACGGCGCGCGTCGGGCCGGCGGATCCGCCGACGATCCGCAGTGGGAAGCAGGAGACGGTGAAGCCGGTGGGCGGGAGCGCGGCGAGGTTGCAGAGCCGCTCGATCTGGCAGTACGGCAGGTCGGCCTGGTGGGCGGCCCAGAAGATGCCGGGCTGCCGCTCGGCGAGCGCGCGCTCGGCCTGCAGGTGCAGCGGCGCGTCCCAGCCCCACGCGTCGATGCCCATGACGCGGACGCCGCGCTCGAACAGCCAGCGGGTGGCCTCCGGGGTGACCCCGGGGCCCCGGCCCATGTAGTCGGCCTGGCCGTAGAACGCGTCGCGATCGGTGCGCACCAGGACGATGTCGAGCGGTCGGAGGGCATGACCCGAGGCCTGCAGGGCGCCTTGCAGCTGCTCGGCGGTCACGGCGTCGCCGTCGGCCTTGGCGGAGAAGTCCACGACCACCCCGGGGGCGTGGAACCACTCGAGCGGCAGCTCGTCGATCGTCTGCGCCCGCTCGCCGCCGACCGTGGAGTTGTAGTGCCAGGGCGCGTCGACGTGGGTGGTCGAGTGCGTCCCGAGGTTCGTGAAGGTCTCCACGGCCCAGCCCTCACCGTCGCGCAGGAGCTCCGGACCGACGCCGAGCATCCCCTCGATCGCGCGCGCCCCTTCGGCGTGATCGCTGTGCACCAGGTCGGTGCGGAGCAGGTCCGGCCACTCGGGCGGGTCGGCCTTGATCGGGGCGGAGAGATCGACGACGCGAGGCACGAGCGACGCGCAGGCTATCCGCCCGTCGGCGGAAGGGGCGGCGATGTGGCGGGATCGGGTCCATCGGCGTCCGCTCCTTGCGGGAATGGGACGCCGGTTGCACGCGGCACCTTTTCAGGACGGCGTCAGGTGATATGCGTCACCCTCTCGGCCATGGAGCACCCCTCCTTCCACCCCCCGGCACTCCCCGCGCGTGGCGTGGCCTTCGGTGCGCTGCTCGGCGTGGCGCTGTGGCTGGTCGTCCTGGGCCTGTCCGGCGCGCTGCTCGGCCTGGTCCCCTGAGCGCCGCGTCCGCCCGGCCGCCCGGCGGACGCGCGCGACCGGCGCGGTAGCCTCGCGCCATGGACGCGCCCGACCTCCGGGTCTCCGACGCCGAGCGTGACGCCGCGGTCGATCGGCTCCAGGCCGCCGCGGCGGAGGGGCGGCTCGACGCCGACGAGCTCGACGAGCGCATCAGCGTCGCGCTCGCGAGCCGCACCCACCGCGAGCTGACCGCCGTGCTGGCGGATCTGCCGCCGAGCACCCGGCCGGCCCGGACGGCCCCTGACGCCGGAGCCGAGGTCATGGTCCGGCACGAGCCCCGGGCGGTCGCGTTGCGGCGCCGCACCGCGGGCTTCCTGATCCCGAACTTCGTCTGCCTGGTGATCTGGGCCGCGACCGGCGCCGGATCGTTCTGGCCGGGGTGGGTGCTGCTCGGGACCGGGATCGCGTTCGGGGTGTTCCTCATCCGGTTCGTGCTCGGCGTCGACGAGGACGACTCCGGCCACCATCACCGCCGTGGCCACGGCGGGTACCGCGACCGGCGGGCGCGGTAGCCGCTCCTCAGCTCCCGGGACCGGCCGCTGCGACGAGCACGACGGTGTGCCGCGGTGCTGCCTCGAGCGTCATTCCGTGCCGGTCGTTGCGACCAACACGACGCGGCGCCCCTCGGGGTCCTCGAGCGTCAGGCCGTGCTCGAGCCAGTACGGGTTGGCCGGCGCGACCGGCGCTGCGCCGGCGCGTGCCGCGGTCGCGCGTACGGTCTCCCAGTCGCCCAGGTAGAGGACGAGCAGGTCCTCCGGATGCGGCGGCGCCGCGCCGTGCTCCCCACCGCTCGTGAACTCCAGGTGCGTCCCCGTCCCAGGCAGGTCGAGGAAGACGCCGGAGTAGGCGGCATGGTCCTCGAAGCGACCGATCTCGGGCAGGCCCAGGCCGTCGCGGTAGAACGCGACGACCGCGTCGAGCCGCTCGGTGTGGCGCGCGACGCGGACCGCGCGCAGGGGCCCGGTCACCGGCGCAGCGCCGTGGTGGCGAAGCGGAGCAGGCGGTCGAGCGTGGGCTCTGCGTCGCCGTGGACGGCGAATCGCGCCGGCTCGCCCGGCTGGAGATGGACCGCGGCGACGGTGCCGCCGAGCGCGAGCAGGCAGGCCGTGAGCCCGAGGAGCCGCGGGCGCGACGGACGGACGACGGCGGCGCGACGCTCGGACATCCGGGTCAAGCTAACGCACCGCGTTCGGAGGAACGCCACGGCGTCACGACGCCCAGCAGCCCGGACCGCCAGTCACTTGGCGATCCGGGCTGCGGACGGGGCGTGACGTGCGCTCGGCTAGGGCGCGAGCGTCAGCGCCGGCGTGGGCTGGGGCGCGATGATCCGGGCACGCTGCCCGGTGGCCGTGAACCGGCCGTACAGGGTGCCGGAGCCCGTCGCGACCATGTAGGCCTCGGAGCGGCTGCCCACGAACGTGGGCGCGAAGGAGACCGTCGAGGTGCACGACTGGCCCGCGCCAAGCGAACGGCCCCAGCACCCGTACGAGGCGAAGGAGAGGCCATCCCACTGGCTGTCGCCCCA
The DNA here is from genome assembly GCA_034664785.1 of Solirubrobacteraceae bacterium. Classification (GTDB taxonomy): domain Bacteria; phylum Actinomycetota; class Thermoleophilia; order Solirubrobacterales; family Solirubrobacteraceae; genus Paraconexibacter. The sequence goes on along the minus strand of JAXDGY010000013.1, from coordinate 34 downwards.
TCCGTAGGCGGTGAGGAACTTCTCGTTGGCGATC
>JAXDGY010000012.1:0-2926 GCA_034664785.1 Solirubrobacteraceae bacterium | reverse complement strand
TCATCACGACGGTCGGGACGGGATTCATCCTCAACGGGATCACCCTCGTCGTGACCGGCAACGTCGCCTACGTCGTCGACGACCCCGGCTTCGGCACGATCGGGGCCGGCCGCTGGCACGGCTTCCCGTACTCGGGGATGATCCTCGTGCTCTGCCTCGTCGCCGGCGGGCTCGTCCTGGCCAGGACGGTGTACGGGCAGTCGATCTACGCGGTGGGCGGCAACGCCGAAGCGAGCCGCCTGTCAGGGATCCGCGTCAGCACGACGGTCGGGAGCACCTACGTGCTGTCCGGCCTCGCGATGGGCGGCGCGGGCATCATCGCCGCCTCGCAGCTCAACTCGGCCCAGGCGAACATCGATCCGAACATCGTCTTCGACGTCATCACCATCGTCGTCGTGGGCGGCACGTCGCTCGGTGGCGGCATCGGCTCGATGTGGCGGACGGCGGTGGGCCTCGGGATCATCGCGACCATCTCGAACGCCTTCAGCCTGGCCGACGTCAACCCCTTCTACCAGGACATCGTCAAGGGGTGCATCATCGTCGGCGCGCTCGCCCTCGACGTCTACGCACGTCGCCTGGCCGGTCGTGCCCGCATCCGGCCGCCGCGTGATCCGGCGCCGTGAGCTCACGTCACGGGCTGCGCGAGCCAGTAGTCGAGGCGCTGCCGCATGCGACCCGAATCGAGGAGATCGCGGACCCATGCGTTGACGCAACCGCGCCATCGCTCGTCGCCCTTCGGAAGCCCGAACGCGACATCGAACGGGTCGAGCACGTCGTCGGGGGATGCCCGTCGTGCCGTGACGCGGCCGTGCAGCCCGATGGCGGCCAGCGGCGGCTCGGGGAACTTCTCGAGGATGACCTTCATCGCGGCCGCCTGGGACATCGTCGCGTCGGCCCGGTCGGCGGCGAGGACGTCGTTGAGCAGCAGTCGGTTGCCCAGCGGCGTGTCGCTGATCCTCGCCTTCGGGACGTACCTCCGCGCCAGGTCGAGCTGCGCGGTTCCCGTTCCGTACACGAAGCGGACGCCGGGCTTGTTCAGGTCGTCGATCGTCTCGTACGGGGAGCGCTCGAGCACGTAGAAGAGCTGACCCGACTGGTAGTAGGGCGTCGAGAAGTCGATCAGCTTCTTGCGCTCGTCGGTGACGAAGAGCTCAGCGCCGACGATGTCCGCCTGACCGGAGACGAGCGCTTCGGGCAACGTGTCGTAGGAGTACTCGGCGATGTCGAAGTCGACGCCGAGGATCGTCGCCAGCTCGGCGGCGTTCTGTGCCTCGACGCCGGCCCACATGCCGCGCTCGAGCTCGAAGCCGAACGGCGGCGAGACCCCGATGGCCCAGAACAGGACGCCCTCCTTCCTGATCCGGTCGATGGTGGGGGACGACACATCGCAGGCCTTCCTGACCGCCGCGGTCACGTGGGTCTGGATCGCGGGCGGATGGAACCTGCCCGTGGCCGCGTTCCCGGAGGCCGCCGCGTCCCCTCCCCCGCCGCCGCACGCCGACGGCACGGCCGTCACGATCGCGAGCGCGCTCAGCACGAGGGCGAGGCGCGCTCCGCTCCACCCTCGTCCGTGGCGCCTGGCCTCGGAGGTGGTCATCATCGGTCTCAGTATCCGTCATGGTCGGCGAGGGGCACGTGACATGACTGGCGGGCTGACTGGCCGGATGGTCGTCGCGAGCGGTCTCCTCGCGTTGATCGTGGGCGGGGCCTTCGCGGCTGTGCTGCTCACGGTCGCGCAGCTGCGCGGGACGACGGACCTGAGGCGGCAGACCCGTGAGGCGCTCGTCGCCGCCGACACGCTCGAGAAGAACGTCATCGACCTCGAGACGGGGCTGCGCGGCTTCGTCATCACCCGGGACGCGAGCTTCCTGCAGCCGTCGAACGATGCGCGTGCCGCCTTGCCGGACAGCGCAAGAGCGCTCGAGCGACTCGCGGCCGACGAGCCCGTCCAACTCGCCCGCGTCCAGCGGATCGTCCGGGCCACGAATGCGTACATCCGGCAATACGCGCTGCCGCTCGCGGACGCAGTGCGCCGGGACGACCCCTCCGTGCGCAGCGTCGAGCGCACCCTCAGCGGCAAGCAGCGCGTCGACGCGCTGCGGGAGGGCCTCACCAGCTTCCGCGAGGCGGAGCGCGTGCGGCTCAGCGTGCGCGACGCCGACGTCGACGTGGCCGCGCGCCGCGCTTCGGCCGCGGCCGCCGTCGGCGTCGCGGGGTCGATCGTCCTGATCATCGCGTTCTCGGGCTACCTGACGCGCGTCATCGTCCGGCCGCTGCGCCGCGCCGCCGCGATGGCCAACCGGCTCGCGGGCGGGGATCTGAGCGCACGCATGCAGGAGACCGACGTCGCGGAGATCAGAGCGCTCGAGCGCTCCTTCAACGTCATGGCCGGCTCCCTCGAGCAGAGCCAGGACGAGCTGGCTTCGCTCCTCGCGGAGCAGGCCGCCCTCCGGCGGGTGGCAACGCTCGTCGCGCGCGGCGCCGCACCGGCGGAGGTGTTCGCCGTCACCGCCGCGGAGGTCCGGCGGCTGCTCGGCGCGAACGCCACGGCGCTCTGCCGCTACGAGCCCGACGCCACGGTCACCGTGCTCGCGCTGGACACGGACGTCGACCTCAGCGTCCGCGTCGGCGCGCGCGTCACGCTCGAAGGCGAGAACACGATGGGAGCCGTGTTCCGCACGGGCGGCGCAGCCCGCCAGGACAGCTTCGACCGCAGCACCGGCGCGGTCGCTGACATCGCCCGCGAGGGGGGCATGGGCACGTCGGTCGGCGCCCCGATCGTGGTCGAACGGCGCCTCTGGGGAGTGGTGGTCGTGTCGTCGCGCGGCCGCCCGCTCGCGGCCGGCACCGAGCGCCGCCTGGTCGACTTCACCGAGCTGGTGGCGACGGCGATCGCGAACACCGAGGCGCGAACCGAGGTGGGGCG
>JAXDGY010000011.1:0-17930 GCA_034664785.1 Solirubrobacteraceae bacterium | reverse complement strand
CCGCCCAAGGTTGGTTGGCAACGTGCCGCCGTTCCCGCCGGCGCGACTGCGGCTGCCGCTGCCTAGGCGCGTCGTATCGTCGTGCAACGCGACCGCCCGGGGGGACAGCATCCGGCGCGCCGTACGGGCGCGCGTCGACGAGAACGTCGCCGGACGGCGGCTGACCCGGCATGCACGGACTGGGTGAGGCACAGCCCGACGCGGCGATCGCAGCCATGGCAGCGGCACTGGTCGCGCACACGACGGACGCGATCATCGCCGTCGACGGCGACTACGCTGTCACGCTGTGGAGCCCCGGCGCCGAGGCGCTCTACGGCTTCAGCGCCGAGGAGGCGCTCGGGCGCGACGCGCGGACGCTCGCCCGCCTCGACCCCTTCGACGCACACCGCGACGCCGTCTACGACGAGCTGATGCTGACCGGCAGCACCCGGGCGGAGCTCAGGGCGCGGCACAAGGACGGCAGCCCGGTGGAGGTCGAGGTCGTCGCGGTGGCGCTGCCCGACGCTCCGGACGGGCCGGGCGGCTTCGTCGGCATCCACCGCGACCTGTCCGACCGGAGGGAGCGCGAGCGGCTGAGCCGGCGCCTGGCGCAGCTGGCCGTGGCCGCGCCCGACCCCGTGGCCGACGCCGAGCCGACCCTGGGTGCCGCGACGATCCTGGAGGACATCACCGACGCGTTCTGCGCGCTGGATCGCGACTGGCGCATCACCTACAGCAACGCGAAGGCGCTGGCGCTCGCGTCCCAGCTCGCGGGGGAGGAGCTGACGCGCGAGGACGTGCTGGGAACCACGCTGTGGGAGCTGCTGCCCGCCACCGTGGGGACCAATCTCGACGACGAGTGCCGCCGGGCGGTCGACGAGCGCCGGGCGGCCATCTTCGAGTTCCGCTGGGCGGAGGACGGACCGTGGTTCGAGATCCACGCCTACCCCGCGGCGCGCGGGCTGTCGATCTACTTCCGCGAGATCAGCGACCGCAAGCTGGCCGAGGCCGAACGCGAGCGCCGCGAGGCCCAGCACGAGCTCGTCGCCGAGTTGGGGCTCCGCGCCCTGAGCAGCGACGAGCTGCAGGCATTCGTCGACGAAGTGGCCCTCAGGGTGGCCCGCGCGCTGGACGTCGAGGTGGTCTCCGTCGCCGAGGTCCTGCCCGGTCGCGACCGGCTCGTGCTGCGCGCCGGCGTCGGCTGGCCGGACGGCGCGGTCGGCACCGCGACGGGCGGCATCGGACGCGACTCGTTCGCCGGCTACGCGATCATGACCGGCGAGCCCGTCGTGTCCGAGGACCTCGGCCGCGATCCGCGCTTCACGCGGGTGGCGCTGGTCGCGGAGCGCGGTGCCGACGTCGCCGCCGCGGTCGTGATCGGTGGCGGGGACGAGCCGTTCGGCGTCCTCGCCGTCTTCGCCGACCACCCGCGGCGGATCTCGTCCGAGGACGTCAACTTCCTGCAGGCCGTCGCCAACGTCATGGCCACCGCCGTGCAGCGCGTGGCATCCGAGCACCGGTTCCAGGAGGTCCGCGAGGCCGAGCGTGGCCGCATCGCCAGGGACCTCCACGACGAGGCCCTGCAGGACCTGACCCACGCGCTCGTGCTGGCCGAGCGATCCGTGTCCGGTCACGGGGTCGAGGCGCGCCGTGCCCGGGCCGACGTGGCCCCGAGGCTCGAGGCGGTGGGGCGGCATCTGCGGGGGGCGATCTACGACCTGCGCCTCGGCGGCGACGAGCACCGGCCGTTCGCCGAGCTGCTCGACGGGCTCATCGACGTGCACCGCTCGATGTCGGGGCATCCGATCGAGCTCTCGACGCGCGAGCTGCCGGCGGGCTCCCTCGGGAGGACCGGCACCTCGGTCCTGCGCATCCTCGGCGAGGCGCTCACGAACGCCCGGCGCCACGCGGACGCGACGCAGGTGCGGGCCCGGGTGTGGCTGTCCGGGGACGCCCTGTGCGCCGACGTCGGCGACGACGGGCGCGGATTCGATCCCGAGGTCCCGCTGTCGCCGACCGGCGGCCGGGGCCTGGCCGGGATGGCCGAGCGCGCCGCGCTGCTCGGCGCCCGCCTCGACGTCGACGCCGCTCCCGGCAGGGGCACGCGCATCCGGCTGCGCGTCCCGCTCCGCGGGGACGCCGAGGGCTCGCCCGGCCCGGTGCGGATCATGCTCGTGGAGGACCACGCCGCGGTCCGCGAGTCGATGGCCGCCGCCTTCGCGCTGCACGTGGGCTTCGAGGTGGTCGGCCAGGCCGCGAGCATGGCGCAGGCCCGCGCCATGCTCCAGGACCTCGACGTCGACGTGGCGATCGTGGACCTGGGCCTGCCCGACGGCTACGGCGCGGACCTCATCCCCGAGCTGCGCGACGCGAACCCCCAGGCGCAGGCGCTCGTGCTCAGCGCCACCCTGGAGCGCAGCGACATCGCCAAGGCCGTCGCGCGCGGCGCCGCCGGCGCGCTGCACAAGACCGCCCGCCTGCACGAGATCGTGGCGGCCGTCGAGCGGCTTCGGGCAGGCGAGACGCTGATGCCGATGGAGGAGATCGTCGAGCTGCTGCGCCTCGCCGGCCGCGAGCGGGAGCGCGAGCTGGCGGACCGCGCGGCGATCGAGAGCCTCACCCCGCGCGAGCTCGAGGTCCTCCAGGCGCTGGCGGAGGGCCTCAACAGCCAGCAGGCGGCCAACCGCCTGTTCATCTCGGTGCGCACCCAGCGCAACCACGTCGCCAACATCCTCGCCAAGCTGGGCGTGCACTCCCAGGTCCAGGCCCTCGTGTTCGCGCTGCGGCACGGGCTCGTCGCGCCGCGCTGACGGCTCCCGTGGCGCGCTTCGTCGTCCAGCTGCACGACGCCACCGCCCTGCACTACGACCTGCGTCTGGAGCTCGACGGGGTGCTGCGGTCGTGGGCGGTGCCCAAGGGCCCGTCGCTCGACCCGGCGGTGCGCCGCCTCGCGGTGCCCGTCGCCGACCACGACCTGGCTGCCGGCGAGTTCGAGGGCGTCCACGCGGGTGCGGCCCGCGGCAGCGGTGCGGTGATCGTCTGGGACGAGGGCACCGCCGAGCTGCGCAGCGAGACGCCCGCGCACCTGTCCTTCGTCCTGCATGGCCGCAAGCTCCGGGGCCGCTTCGGGCTGACGCGGACCGGCGAGCGCACCTGGATCCTCGTCAAGGCGGTCGACGAGCACGCCCGGCCGGGCTCCGACGTGGCGGCGGAGCGGCCGGAGAGCGTGCGCAGCGGCCGGACCTGGCAGCAGCTGGCCGCGAGCCCACGGCCACGCGAGCCGGAGGACTGAAGCCGACCTCACCCGCCCTGCGCGACCCCCTGGTGGCCATCCTGCTCGAACTGCACGTAGAGGCGGTCGGCCGCCTTGCGATCCGTCCCGCGCAGCAACCGCGTCCTGACCTTCCCGTTCCGCTTCTTCGCCTGGTCGATGGCCATGGACCGGAACGTCGCGGGCTTCCCCTTGAAGTCCTCACCGCGGACCAGCTCCCAGACCGAGCCGTCGAGCCACTCGTCCCACGGGTACCGGGACTGCGAGGGGCGATCGGGGAACGTCTCAACACGCCTGGCCATCCGGCCTCCAATCGGTGGGAAACCTCCTGCGGCATACCCACAAGTGCCGCCCCCTTACCGGACCGGCGCGTGGCTAGGCCGCGGCCACCTCGCGCACCGCACCCGTCTCCGGGTCGAAGACGAAGCCGCGGATGTGGTCGCGCGCCGGGAGCTCCGGGCTCGAGCGCAGCCGCGTCAGGCTGTGGCGCAGCGTCGCGTCGATGTCGTCGAAGGCGCCCAGCCGCCAGGTGGGGAGGACGCCGTCGGCGGCGAGCGCCTGCGCGTAGGCGTCCTCGGAGGCGCCGTGCAGGCCGCAGCCCTCGTGCATGAGCACGACGATCTCGTCCGTGCCGAGCAGCCGCTGGGACGCGCTCAGCGAACGGATCGCGTCGTCGGTCACCAGTCCGCCGGCGTTGCGGATGATGTGCGCGTCGCCGCGCTCCAGGCCGAGCATGGGGAACAGGTCGATCCGGGTGTCCATGCAGGCCAGCACGGCGACCTTCCGGCGCGGCCGCGGGCTCAGCCCGGGGGCCGCGAGCTGCTCGGCGCGGGAGGCCGCGAGGGCCAGCATCTCGTCGGCGTTGGGCATGCCTCGGATCGTATGGGCCCGGGGCGGGGCGGCGTCCGCCGGCCGCGCGCGCTGACGTCAGGACGTCTCCGGCGGCTCCGCACGGGTCGCTACGCACGAGCCGGGGCTCACGGCCGATGGCCGTGTGGGTCAGCCGTCGGCCAGGATGCGTGCCTTCGCCGCGGAGAACTCGGCGTCGCTCAACGCACCGGAGGCGTGCAGGTTGGAGAGGCGCTCCAGCTGCATGACCGGGTCGGCGCCACCGGGCGCGGCCGTGCGGGGCGTTGTCAGGGGCGAGTCGAAGCCGGCGGTGCCCTGTCCCAACGACGCCAGCAGAGCCTGCTGCATCGCCTGTCGGTCTCCCGGGTGGTCGGCCTTGGTGTCGCGGATCGTCGACATGAGGCCACCCACGTCCAGGCCGGTCTTGGTGGACCAGGTCGCCAGCACAGCCGCTTCCGAGTCGTCGATCATGATGCGATCGTGATCGTCGGGGTCGTAGCGGACCGAGACATGGGACCCGACCGCCGGCACCGCGAGCTGCGGGAACCGGAAGCGCTGATGGACCTCGAAGGCCGGCTGCCCTTCGGGCTCGACCCGCAACCGCGCCTTGTGGAGCACCTCGGTGTTCGCGACGATCCCGTCGCTGCCATTGGTGATCGCCATTCGGCTGCCCGAGATCTCCAGGACCACCGCAGAGGCGGTCCGGCCGTGCGCCTCGAGCTTCTTGCGCGTCCGGCGTGAGGGCTTTCCGAGCACGCGCGGATCCTCGCACACCGTGCGGGCGCCAGAACCGAGACCAGGCACCTGCCGGCGTCACATCCGCAGATGCGACGCGCCGTTGACGTCCAGGACCGAGCCGCTGGTCAGCTCCGCGGCGGGCGAGGCGAGGTACAGCACCGCCGCGGCGACGTCGTCGGGCGTGGCGACGCGGCCGAGCGGGCTCTCGGCGCGGCGCGCAACGCCCTGCTCGCCCGCCAGCGCCTCCGCCGCCATGTCCGTCTCGGTGAACCCGGGCGCGACGGCCGTGACCGCGATGGCGTGCGGCCCGAGCGCGCGGGCGAGGGACTGGCCGAGCGCGACGAGGCCGGCCTTGCTGGCGCCGTAGGCGGGTTGCCTGGGCTCGCCGCGGAACGCGCCGCGCGAGGCGATGTTGACGATCCTGCCGCCGTCGCCGCGCACCATGTGCTGCACCGCGCACCAGCACACGTTGGCCGCGCCGATGAGGTTCACGGCGAGCGTGTCGCGCCAGGCGCGCTGCCAGTCCTCGTAGGTGCTCTCGGTGATCGGGTGCGCCTCGATGACGCCGGCGTTGTTGACGAGCACGTCGATCCCGCCGAGCGCCTCTGCCGCCCGGTCCACCATGCGGCGGATGGCGCCGGGGTCGGCGAGGTCCGCGCCCACGACCACGTGCCCGTCCCCCGGGAGCGCCGCCGCGACCTGCTGCGCGCGGTCCGCACTCGCGCCGTAGTGCACCGCGACGCGGTCGCCGTTGGCGGCGAAGGCGTGGGCGACCGCGGCGCCGATCCCGCGCGACGCACCGGTCACCAGTACCGCGCGCCCGTGCTCGGAGACGGTCATCGGGCCACCGCCTCCGACCACGCCGCGGGCAGCTCGTCGAGGCGCGGGGGGCTCGCCCCGGCCCGCGAGCAGGTCAGCGCGGCGACCAGCGAGGCGAAGCGCGTCGCCTCGGTGAGCAGGTGCAGGTCGTCGAGCTCGTCGCGGCCGAGCCCGCGGGCGCCCCACCAGGCCATGAATCCGCCGCTGAACGCGTCGCCGGCGCCGATCGTGTCCACCACCACGACCGGGTGGACCGGGACCGCCGCCTCGCCGTCGGCCGTCAGCACGGTCGTGCCGTCGCCCCCGCGGGTGAGCAGGACGGCGGACGGGCCGAGCGCGAGCAGCTCGCGCGCGGCCTCGGGGGCGGGGCGGCCGGGCGCGAGCCACGCGAGGTCCTCCTCGCTGACCTTCACCAGGTGGCTGCGGAGCAGGACCCGGTCCAGCCGCTGGCGGTAGGCCGCCGGGTCCTCGATCGCCCACGGGCGGATGTTGGGGTCCACGACGACGAGCGCGGTCCCGGCGAGCCGCTCGACCACCGCCTCCACGGCCGTCGCGACCGGCTCCAGCAGCAGGCCGAGGGTGCCGACGTGGAGCGTTCCCACCGCGGGCGGGAGGACCGCGAGCGCGGCCTCCGCGGTCAGCCCGGGCGCGGCCGTGCCCGCCGCGTAGAAGTCGTAGCGCGCGCTGCCGTCCGGGCCGAGCTCGGCCAGCGCGAGGGTCGTCGGGTCCTCCGTCCGCACGATGCACTCCAGCCCGACGCCGTCGTCCGCCAGCAGGCGCTCGAGCGTGCGGCCCGTCGCATCGCAGGAGAGGCGACCGAGGTAGGCGGCGGGACGGCCGAGGCGCGCCAGCGTGCGGGCCGTGTTGAACGGCCCGCCGCCGGCGCGGCCGCGCAGGCCGTCGTCGTCGTCCATCCACAGGTCGTAGAGCGCCTCGCCGGCGACGAGGACCAGGTCGGGGGTGCCCATGGCGCCCGACGATACGTCAGGCGTGACCGGGCCAGGCATCCCCAGGAGCGCAACGGGGTAGAGCCTCAACGCGATCGCCGTGAGCTCCTTCTCCCTGCAGATGCGCAGATGAGCGTCAGCGCCCTCGCCGGGACGTTGCCCGGGCCTGAGGCGCTCGTGGACGTCCCGCGCCTGCTGGCCGCCTACGCCGACGAGCATCCGGACCCGTCGGTCCCGGAGCATCGCGTGGCGTTCGGGACGTCCGGGCACCGGGGCTCCTCGACCGCGCGCACGTTCAACGAGGACCACGTCCTGGCGATCACCGAGGCGGTCTGCCGCCACCGCGAGGCCGAGGGGATCACCGGGCCGCTGTTCCTCGGCCACGACACCCACGCCCTGTCGGCCCCCGCCGCCCGGACGGTGACCGAGGTGCTCGCGGCGCACGGCGTCGCCGTCGTCGTCGCCCAGGACGGCGGCCCGACCCCGACGCCGGTCATCTCCCACGCGATCCTCACGCACAATCTCGGGCGGACGCAGGGGCTCGCCGACGGCATCGTCGTCACGCCGTCCCACAACCCGCCGGAGGACGGGGGCATCAAGTACAACCCGCCGCACGGCGGCCCGGCGGGGGCGGAGGTGACCGCCGGCATCGAGCGCGAGGCCAACGCGCTGCTCCAGGTGGGCCTGGCAGGCGTCCGGCGCACCGCCGCGCCGGAGGTCCAGCGGCGCGACTACGTGACCGCCTACGTCGACGACCTGCCCGCGGTGATCGACCTGGCCGCGGTCCGCGACAGCGGCCTGCGCCTCGGCGTGGACCCGCTCGGCGGCGCGAGCGCCGCCTACTGGGCCGCGATCGCCGAGCGCCACGGGCTGGACCTCACGATCACCAACGACCACATCGATCCGACGTTCTCCTTCGTCCCGCTGGACTGGGACGGGAGGATCCGCATGGACTCCTCCTCGCCCTACGCGATGGCGCGGCTGACCGAGCAGGCCGGTCGCTTCGACCTGGCCTTCGCCAACGATCCCGACGCGGACCGGCACGGGATCGTCACCCCGGGCGCCGGGCTGCTGAACCCCAACCACCACCTCGCCGCCTGCGTCGCCTACCTGTTCGGCGGCCACCGCGACTGGGGGCCCGGCACGGCCGTCGGCAAGACACTGGTCAGCAGTGCGATGCTCGACCGCGTGACGAGCGACCTGCAGCGCCGGCTGGTGGAGGTGCCCGTCGGCTTCAAGTGGTTCGTCGACGGCCTGCTGGACGGGTCGATCGGGTTCGGCGGCGAGGAGAGCGCCGGCGCCTCGTTCCTGCGGCGCGACGGCACGGCGTGGACCACCGACAAGGACGGGCTGATCCCGTGCCTGCTCGCCGCGGAGATGACGGCCACGACCGGGCATGACCCGGGCGCCGCCTACGACGCGCTGGCCGAGCGGTTCGGCCGGCCCGCATACCGGCGCGTCGACGTCGCGGCGTCGCCCGACGACAAGCAGGTGCTCGCGCGTCTCTCGGCCGAGCAGGTCACCGGGGACGAGCTCGGGGGCGAGCCGATCGCCGAGGTGCTGACGCGGGCGCCCGGCAACGGCGCGCCCATCGGCGGCGTCAAGGTCGTCAGCCGGAGCGCCTGGTTCGCCGCCCGGCCGTCCGGGACGGAGGACGTCTACAAGATCTACGCGGAGAGCTTCCGCGGCGAGGCGCACCTCGAGGCGGTCCTCGCCGAGGCGCAGGCGCTCGTCGGCCGCGCGCTGGAGGGCACGGGATGAGCGGCACGAGCGTGATGGGCATCGTCCTGGCGGGGGGCGAGGGCAAGCGCCTGGCGCCGCTCACGGCCGCCCGCGCCAAGCCCGCCGTCCCGTTCGGGGGCAACTACCGGCTCGTCGACTTCGCCCTGTCGAACCTCGTCAACGCGGGCGTCCGGAAGATCGTGGTCCTCACCCAGTACAAGAGCCACTCGCTGGACCGCCACATCGCGGTGACCTGGCGGCTGTCGCCGCTGCTGGGCAACTACGTCACGCCGGTTCCGGCGCAGATGCGCCGCGGCCCGCACTGGTTCTCTGGCTCGGCGGATGCGATCTACCAGAACCTCAACCTGCTCTATGACGAGCGCCCCGAGTACGTCCTCGTCTTCGGGGCCGACCACATCTACCGGATGGACCCCCAGCAGATGGTCGACCAGCACATCGCGTCGGGCGCCGCCGTGACGGTCGCCGCGCTGCGCGCGCCGCTCGAGCAGGCCGACCAGTTCGGCGTCATCGAGACCGCCGCCGACGGGCAGGCGATCAGCGCCTTCCGCGAGAAGCCCAAGGACGCCGTCGGGCTGCCCGACGCGCCGGGCGAGGTCTTCGCGTCGATGGGCAACTACGTCTTCACCACCGAGGCGCTCATCGACGCCGTCACCGCCGACGCGCGCGACGAGGACTCCAGCCACGACGCCGGCGGCGACATCATCCCGAGGCTCGTGGCGAGCAAGCAGGCGCACGTCTACGACTTCTCGCGCAACGAGGTGCCGGGCGCGACGGACCGCGACCGCGGCTACTGGCGCGACGTCGGGACCCTCGACGCCTACTACGAGGCCCACATGGACCTCATCTCGGTGCACCCGATCTTCAACCTCTACAACCAGGCGTGGCCGATCCTCACGTGGCCCGAGCCGCTGCCGCCCGCGAAGTTCGTCTTCGACGACGAGGACCGCCGCGGCCAGGCGCTCGACTCCATGGTGTGCGCCGGCGTGGTCATCTCGGGCGGGACGGTGCGCCGCTCGGTGCTGTCGCCCGGCGTGCAGGTCCACTCCGGCGCCCAGGTCGACGGGGCGGTGCTGCTCAACGGCGCCGACGTGGGCCGCGGTGCGGTCGTGCGCCGGGCGATCGTCGACAAGAACGTCACGATCGCCCCCGGGGCACAGGTGGGGGTGGACCTCGATCGCGACCGCGAGCGCTTCGCGGTCTCGCCGGGCGGCGTGGTCGTCATCGGCAAGGGCCAGACCGTCGAGGCGTGATGCGGATCGCGCTGCTGACCCGCGAGTATCCGCCGGAGGTCTACGGCGGGGCGGGCGTCCACGTCGAGTACCTGTCGCGCGAACTCGCCCGCCTCGAGGAGGTCACCGTGCACTGCTGGGGCCAGGACCGGCCGCCGCCGACGTCCTCCCACCCGCCCGCGCCGGTCGCCGTCGCGCACCGGCCCTGGAGCGCGCTCGACGGCCCGGCCCCGCACCTGGAGGCGCTCAGGGCGATGTCGATCGACCTGACGATGGCCGCCGCGTCGGAGGGCGCCGACCTCGTCCACAGCCACACCTGGTACGCCAACCTCGGCGGGCACCTGGCCAAGCTCGTCCACGACGTGCCGCACGTCGCGACGGTGCACTCGCTCGAGCCGCTGCGCCCCTGGAAGGCCGAGCAGCTCGGCGGTGGCTACGCGCTGTCGAGCTTCTGCGAGCGCACGGGCCTGGAGGCGGCCGACGCGGTGGTCGCCGTGTCGCGCGGGATGCGGGAGGACCTGCTGGCCGCGTACCCGGCGATCGACCCCGGGCGGGTGGAGGTGATCTACAACGGGATCGACACCGAGGAGTACGCCCCGGATCCGCGGACCGAGGCGCTCGAGCGCCACGGCATCGACCCCGACGTGCCGACCGTCGTGTTCGTCGGGCGGATCACCCGCCAGAAGGGCCTGCCGCACCTGCTGCGCGCGGCCGCCGAGCTGGACCCCGCCGCGCAGCTGGTCCTCTGCGCCGGCGCGCCGGATACGCCGGAGATCGGGGCGGAGGTCCGGGCGCTCGTCGAGGACCTGCAGGCCCGGCGTGGCAACGTGATCTGGATCGAGGCGATGCTGCCGCGGCCCGAGGTCATCCAGATCCTCAGCCACGCGGCGGTCTTCGCCTGCCCGTCGATCTACGAGCCGCTCGGCATCGTCAACCTCGAGGCGATGGCGTGCGAGACGGCCGTCGTGGCGACCGCCACGGGCGGGATCGTCGAGGTGGTGCAGGACGGCGTCACCGGGCTGCTCGTCCCCTTCGAGCCGCGCGACGACGGCACCCGTGAGCCGCGCGACCCGGAGGCCTTCGCCCACGCGATCGCCGACCGGCTCAACGCGCTCGTGGGCGACCCCGAGCGCGCGCGGCGGATGGGGCGCGCGGGGCGCGAGCGGGTCGTGGAGCGCTTCGCGTGGCCGGCGATCGCCGAGCAGACCGCCGCGCTGTACCGCCGGCTGGCGGCATGACGCTCAGGACGCCTTGAGCGCTGCCGACTACGGTGGCGTGGGGTCCGTCCAGCCGTCCGCCGGCATCGTCATCCGTCTTCTCGTCGCCGGTCTCGCGGCCGTCATGCTCGCCGCGACCGGCTGCGGCTCGGGGTCCGAGCCCACCGCGCAGGCGCCGGTCGCCGTGCCGGCCGGCGAGCCCGCGGTCGCCGCGACGGTCCCCGCCGGCTCGCTCGACGACGTCCGCAGGCGCCTGGAGGCCCGGGGCTACGCCGTGGAGTACGGCTTCCCGTCGGGCCAGGAGGCCGACGCCATCCAGGTCACCGACAGCCCCGGCGTCGAGATCTCCGCCTTCGAGGATCCGGCCGCCGCGAACACCGCCTTCCTGGCCGCGCGCCGGCTGCTGCAGTTCAACTCGGGCCATGGCCTCGTCGAGCTGCACGCCGCCACCCGGCTCTACCTGACCTCCTCGCCCCGCCTCCTCTCCCGCCAGGACCGCACGCACTTCCACGCCGTCGTGGCGGCCGGCGAGGGCTCGACCTGAGCCTGGCGACCGTCGCTCGCGAAGCGGATGCGGAGGTACGCTGGCGCGCATGAGCGACGCCGAGACGGCCTTCGACGCCGTGGCCTCCCGCTTCCTCGGCGAGCCCGCGATCACCGACGGCACGGGCTTCGGATCGAACCCCGGCCTCCGGGTGGACGGGCACATCTTCGCGATGCTCGTCCGCGGCGACTTCGTCGTGAAGCTGCCCGCCGCGCGGTGCGCCGAGCTCACCGCCGCCGGCGCCGGGCGGAGCCTGGAGATCGGCACGCGCCGCATGCGCGAGTGGCTGGTCGTCGGCGGGCCGCCGGATCCCGACGCGTGGACGGCCTTGGCCAGGGACGCCCTCGCCTTCGTCCGCGCCTGACGACCGCCGATCGGCTGCAGCGCGGGCGGCCGCGGCTTCGGCCTGCGCCCGGAGAAGCCTCCGAGCGCCGCCGCGACCGCGACCGCCGCGTCCTGCCTGCGCCCCCCGGCGCATGAGATGGCGCGACCTGCGCGCCTGACGTCTCCGGCGTCAGCGTCGACGCGGGGCCGCGTCGCGTCAAGGGGGGATTCGTGCCCACGACGCCGCTCAGGCGACGACCGGGGCTCCGCGAGCGGGGCCCGCCAGCAGCGTGAACTCCGCCGGGTCGAGCTTGCGCGTCGCGGCGAGGTACTCGCGCATGTAGCCCGGCCAGTTGGTGACGATCCGCCCCCCGGCGGCGGGGTCGCGGTACCACGAGTCGCAGCGCGTCCACGCCGTGCCGGCGAAGCGGCCCTGCACCGCGCGGTCGCCGGCCGCCTCGACCTCCGGGCGGACGTCGATCGCGGCGGCGCCGCGGTCGCGCACCAGCTCCAGCGCCTGGCGCAGGTAGGCGGCCTGCGCCTCGAGGTAGGTGATGATCGACCCGCCCGAGGTGTTCGTGTTGGGCCCGTACATGACGAACAGGGACGGATAGCCGGGCACGGTGATCCCCAGGTGCGCGTGGGCGCCCTGCGCCCAGTCGTCGCGCAGCGACCGGCCGCCCGTCCCCGTGACCTCCATCGGGAACATGAAGTCCGCCGCCTTGAACCCCGTCGCGAAGATGAGGCAGTCGACCTCGTGCACGCGGCCGTCGGCCGTCACGATGCCGGCGGGCGATACGCCCGCGACGGCGTCGGTCACCAGCTCGACGTCGGGGCGCTGCAGCGCCGGGAGGTAGTGCGAGGAGAACAGCACGCGCTTGCAGCCGAACGTGTAGTCGGGCCAGGCCTTGCGCCGCAGCTCCGGGTCCTTGAGCTGCGAGCGCATGAACATCGCGGCGCGCATGCCGAGCAGGCGCCCCAGGCCTCGCGGATGGCGGATCGCCGCCGTGAGGGTCTCGCAGTACTCGAACATGAACCGGCGGCGGAAGGCCTGCAGGCCGGGGACGTGCCGGACCGCCGCCTTGACCCAGCGCGGGTAGGGGCGGTTCTTGCGCGGCAGCAGCCAGTTGCCCGTCCGCTGGAAGACGGTGAGGTGCGCCGCGCGCCCGGCGATCTCGGGGACGAGCTGCACGGCGCTGGCGCCCGTGCCGATGACGGCGACGCGCTTCCCGGTGAGGTCGTAGGCGTGGTCCCAGCGGGCGGAGTGGAAGGCGTGGCCCGCGAACGTGGCGAGGCCCTCGATGCGCGGGTAGGACGGCTCGTGGAGCTGGCCGGTCGCGAGGATCACCGCGTCGGCGCCGAACGCGCGGCCGTCGGCGGTGGTCGCCGTCCAGCGCGCGGCGTCGTCGTCCCACGTGCAGGACGTGACCGAGGCGCCGGGGACCACGAGGGGGGCGACGTCGTGCTCGCCGGCCACGCCGGCGAGGTAGGCGAGGATCTCCTGCTGCGGCGAGCACAGCCGCGACCAGTCCCGCCGCTGTGCGAAGGAGAACGAGTACAGGTGGCTCGGGACGTCGCAGGCCGCGCCCGGGTAGTCGTTGTGGAACCAGGTGCCGCCGAGCTGCGGGGCGGCATCGAGGATCGTGACGTCCTCGAAGCCGTGCCGGCGCAGCTCGATGGCCGCCGCGATCCCGCCGAAGCCGGCGCCGACGACGAGGATCTCGGGGGAGCGGGAGGGCACCGGGCCATCGCGCCGATCGCCGCTCATCGCAGCGTCAGCGCGGCGAGCGGGAACGCGTCGGCCATCACGTAGGCGCGCACGCGCCGCGGCAGCTTCGTGCCGGGCGGCAGGCGCACGGTCACCGAGCGCAGGTCGCCGCGCGGGTCCGTGGCCACCGAGGTCGCCTTCACCTGGTCGAAGGCGACGGGCTCCAGCGTGCCGGCGTCGGCGAGCACGATCGACACGACGTGCCCGCCGGGGCGGTAGTGGCGCCCCGGCGCGAGCGCGAAGGTCGCCCGCGCGGTGCCGCCGGCCAGCGTGACCCGGCGCACGCGGAGCCCCGGCGGCCGGCGCGCGGCCGGCCCGCTGCGCGGGTAGGGCGCGGTGAGGAACGTCCCGGCGGCGGGCAGGATGCCCCGGGCGTTGCACAGCCCGATCGCGATGAGCAGCGGCCCGTAGGTCGGCAACGTCCGGCAGTCGGTCTCCGAGGACAGCGACGCGCCCGGATCCATGCGCCCGTCCGCGCCGAGGCGCCCACGCAGCTCGAAGGTGCGCTGCGGGATGTCGCCGAAGGACAGCCGCAGGCTGAGGTCGCGGCGCGACAGGACCAGCGCGTCGCCCTGGTAGCGCCCCGCGATCGGGAAGGCGAAGCCCGCCTTCGGGTCGGCCACGGGCACGCCGCCCGGCCCCGGCCGCACGCCGGTGACCCACAGCAGCAGGCGGCCCCGGTCCTGCGCGTCGGGCGTGGTGACCTGCAGGGTCCCGGCGAGCCACTCGTAGGAGTCGAAGCCGATCTGGTTGACGCTGGCCAGGAAGGGCGGCAGGGGCAGGGCGAGCCGGCGGATCCGCAGGCCGGTCACCCGGTCCTGCCCGGTGTGCAGTGGCGGCCGGCGCGCGCTTGCGCGGGTGGTGCGGAAGGTCACCGTGCTGTCGACCTGGCCGGCCACCGGGCCGGGGGTCCGCGCGCCGGTCGGGCCGATCGCGTTCAGCGCGTAGGGACCGCGGATCCGGACGCGGTAGCCGGTCCCCGGCTTCAGGAACCCCCGCGGGCGCACGAGCAGCTGGCGGCCGTCGCCCGAGAGCTGCGCGGTCAGGGGCACGGGGGGGTCGAAGGACACGAGATCCTCGGGACTCGGCGACGGCCGCAGGCCCGCATCCTGGGTCGCGCCGTCATGGCGGCGCACCAGGCGGAACGCGAACGACGCGGCCGCCGCGACGCTGCCCTGCGGGCCCTGCGGCAGCGTGGCCCCGCCGGGGCTCAGCCAGAGGGCGCGGGTCAGGTCGCCCGCGAGCGGCGCGCCGGGCGCCGTGCTGCAGCGCGCGTCGCGGCGGTGCAGGCAGTAGTCGTAGGGGACGTAGACGAGGTCCCCGTGCTCGCCGCCGACGTAGACCCCGCTGCGCCCGAGGGCGGGGGACCCGTTGAGGTCGTTGCGGTCGGCCAGGCGCGGGTCGGCCGGGGTGGTGTCGAACGACCAGCGCCGGCGCCCGGTCGCCGCGTCCAGCGCGTAGAGGCGCCCGTCCGACGAGCCGACGTAGACCACGTCGTGGCCGGGGTCGCCGGGCGCGCGCCCGACGACGGGCGAGGACCGGATCGGGTCGCCCGTGTCGTAGCTCCAGCGCAGGCGGCCGTCCGGCGTGAGCGCGTAGACCGCTCCGTCGGTCGAGGCCACGTAGACGTCGCGGGTCACGCCGCCGCGCTCGCCGAGGGCGGGCGAGGCGTAGACGTGGTCGTGCGTCGCGAAGGTCCAGCGCGCCGCGCCCGTGGCGGGGTCGCGGGCGACGACGTGCCCGTCGAAGGAGGCGGTGTAGACGGTGCCGTCGGTCCCCACCGCCGGCGAGGCGACGACGTAGCCCAGGGTGGGGGCGGCCCAGCGCTGCCGGCCGTCGGGGCCGAGCGCGAAGGCGGAGAGGTCGAGCGAGCCCCAGTACGTCGTGCCCTCCGGCCCGAACGCCGGCGTGGTCCACACCGAGTTCGTGCGCTGGTCGACCCAGCGGACCTTCCCCTGGGGGGTGATGCGGTAGGCGCCGCCGCCCGTGTTGCCGACATAGAGGTCGCCGTCCGGCCCCGGGGCGACGTTGCCCTCCCACCAGCTGACGAGCTGGGTGTCCGCGGGCGGCCGCGGCGCCTTCAGCGTCCATCGCAGGCGCCCGGTGTCCGCGCGCACCTGGTAGAGGCGCTCGTCGCCCGAGCCGAAGGTGACGGGGGCGGTGCGCGACTGCGGGTCGTAGGGGCCGATGGCCGCCGCGGCGTCGATGATGCCGCCGGTGCGGCGCTGCCAGCGCACGCGGCCGGACGGGGCGAGCGCGAAGAAGCGCGTGTCGGCCGAGCCGACGTAGATCGTGCCGTCGGCGCCGATGACGGGCGTCGAGAAGATGCCCTTGCCGGTGTGGAACGCCCACGGCTGGTCCCCGCGGTAGTGCGCGGCCACGCGCGTGGCGCCGGTGTTGCGGGTGTCGTGGCGCATCGAGGGCCACAACGCCTGCGCGGCCGGCGCGGGGCCGGCCGCCACGAGCGTGGCGGCGATCGCCGCGGTGATCGCGACGGCCGCCCGGCGCGCTGTCGTGGAACGCATCGGGCGAACCTACCCTGGGGCCGCCCTGGGAGGATCCGGCCATGGACGGCGACGCGGCAGCGCACATGACGATCGAGGTCGGCCTGCGGTCGCGGGACTTCGACCAGCTCGGGCACGTCAACCAGGCCGTCTACCACGAGCTGCTCGAAGAGGCGCGCATCGCCTTCTTCCGCGCGGCGGTGCCCGACGGGCTGCTGTTCGTGCTCGCGCGCGTCGAGCTCGACCACCGGGGCGAGGTCGCGCGCGGGCACGACCGCGTCCTCGTCGGCACGCGGCTGGTGCGCATCGGGCGCTCGAGCGTCGAGGTCGCCCACGAGCTGCGCGTCCCGGGCGGCCCGGTGGCCGCCGAGGGCCGCTCGGTCCTCGTCGCGTGGGACCCGGCGCTGCGCGCCTCGCGGCCGTTCACCGACGCTGAGCGCGCCGGGCTGGAGGCCGCCTGAGCACGGATCAGCGCAGCCGCGTCCCGTCGGCGAGCACCGCGGCGGGTGAGCGCAGGGCCGCGACGTCCGCGCGGGGGTCGGCCGCGAAGGTCACGAGGTCGGCGGGCGCCCCGTCCTCGAGGCCGGGCAGCCCGAGGAAGGCGCGTGCGCCGGTCGACGCGGCGGCGATCGCCGCCTGCGGCGGGAGCCCGTAGCGGACGAGCGCCGCGACCTCGTCGGCGAGGCTGCCGTGCGGCTCCTCGTCGGTCCCGGCGAGGACCGTGACGCCGAGCTCGGCCGCGAGCGGCAGGGTCCCGCGCTGCCGCTCGAGCAGCGCGCGCGCCGGGGGCACGTGCGCGGCGATCGGCTCGACGTGGCCGAGGACCGTCGTGAGCGTCGGCGTCCACGCCGTCCCGCGGCGGGCCATCTCGGCGACGTCGTCCTCCGTCGCCCAGTTGCCGTGCTCGACCGAGTCCAGCCCCGTCGCCACGACCTCGGCGACGATCTGCCCCATCACGTGCGCCGCCACGCGGCCGCCCTCCGCGTGGACGGCGTCGACGATCGCGGCGACGAGGTCGAACGGGTAGCCGGGCCGGGCGTCGAACGGCGTGCCGCCCGGCGGCGGGTAGTCCGCGACGAGCTTCACCCACGGCCAGCCGGCGCGGACGTGGTCGCGCGCCGCCTGGACGGCGCGCTCGGGCGGCGTGCCGGCGTAGAGGTGCGCGAGGAAGAAGCCGGGCGGGGCCAGGAACGGGCCGCAGCCCGCCACCCGGCCCCCGGGCTCGGCGAGCGCCCCGAGCGGCACGCTCGGCAGCGATCCCGCGTCGCGCACGGCCAGCACGCCCGCGCGGCGGTGCAGGCCGAGCTGGGCCGCGACGAGCTCGGGGGTGCCGCGCTCGAGGCCGAGGCGGTCGCGGGCCTCGAACGTCAGGTGGACGTGGGCGTCGACGAGCCCCGGGGCCAGCCAGCCGCCGGGCAGGTCGCGCGCGCCGTCGACCGGTGCCGCGCTCAGCCGGCCGTCCGCGACCCACCAGGTGACGGGCTCGCCGCCGTCCGGCAGGGGCACGGCGCGGACGCGCCAGCGCTCGTCGGCCATGGGGTGAGCCTGACGGACGCGGGCCTCAGCGCGCAAGCAGCGCGATGAGCAGGCCCTGGAGGGTCGGCGGCGGCGTGGGGAACACCGGCTGGACGTGGTGGCTGTCCACGTGGCCGGCGCGGCTGCTGCGCGTCGAGCCCTCGCCGCTGGGGCGGTCGGCGCGCGCGCGGAGGCGCCAGCCCGGCTGAGTTGACCTCGCCGGGCCCGCATGGTTGGCTCGCTCCCGCCGGCGTCCCGCGCGCGCCGGCGGGTCCACGATCGGGAGGTCACATGAAGATCCGCTCCACGCTCGCCCTCGTGGCGAGCCTGCTCGCGCTGGGGGCGACGGCCGGTGTGTCCACCGCCGCCGCGAGCCTGCCCGTGCTGTACAGCTTCCCCGCCGGGCTCGCGGCCGACGCGCTGCACCCGGGCGCGGCGCCGCCCGGCGCGAACGACTGGAGCTGCCGGCCGACCGCGGCGCAC
>JAXDGY010000010.1:0-2518 GCA_034664785.1 Solirubrobacteraceae bacterium | reverse complement strand
CTGCTCGCGCGCAACCGGCGGCTGCTGCATGCGCTGCGCTCCAACGCCCTGGAGACGGCGAAGGGGTGGCCGACGTGGGAGCAGAGCGGCGAGTTCATGGCCGGCGCGCTGCACGCGATCCGCCGCGACCCGCCGCCGCCCTCCGGCGCCGGCGCCGCGCGGCTGCTGGCCGACGTCCGGTCGGGGATGGAGCTCGTGCGCCTCGAGTACCAGCGCCGCGACGAGCTCGCCTGGAAGCTGCGGCGCTGGGAGCGCCTGCGCGGCGCACCCGGCATCCGCCAGGGGCTCGCGGTCCACGGCTCGCCCGGCGTCCAGCTCGTGCTGAAGGCGCTGCACCCGCTCACGCGCCGGGTCAAGCAGCGCCTGCTGGGCCCCGGATGAGCCCACTGCTGCGCCGCGGCCAGGGCGCCGGGAAGCTGCGGGTGCCGGTCCCGCTCGCGCTGCTCGACGTCCTGCGCGACGGGCCGGCGCCGCTGGCGCGCCGCCGCGGCGGCGCCGAGGGGCCGCTCGAGGTCGCCGTCGTCGTCCCGCAGTTCCGGCGCGGCAGCGGCGGGCACTCCACCATCGCGAACCTCGTCCGCGGGCTGGAGGCGCGCGGGCACGCGCTGAGCCTGTGGGTACAGGACGACGAGGGTCGCCATGCGGGCGAGTCCGAGGCGCAGACGGCGGCGCTGTGGGCGGACTTCTTCGGGCCGGTGGCGGCGCCCGTCCGCACCGGCTTCGGCGCCTGGGCGGGCGCGGACGTCGTGGTCGCGACGGGCTGGCAGACGGTCCCGCGCGTGCTCACCCTGCCGGGCGCCGGGGCGCGCGCCTACCTCGTCCAGGACCACGAGCCCGAGTTCTACGCGACGTCGGCCGAGCGCGAGTGGGCGGCCTGGACCTACCGGCAGGGGCTCCACTGCATCTGCGCCTCCCCCTGGCTCGCCGAGCTCGTGACGGGGCACTACGGGGCCTCCGCCACGCCCTTCGACCTCGGCGTCGACCACGACAGCTACCACGCGCTGCCCACGCACCGCCGCGACGACCTCGTCCTCTTCTACGCCCGCGCGGTCACCCCGCGGCGCGCCGTCCCGCTCGGCCTGCTCGCGCTGACCGAGCTGCACCGCCGCCGGCCGCAGCTCGAGATCGCCCTGTTCGGCGAGGCCCGCGAGCTCGACACGCCGTTCCCCCACCGCCACCTCGGCGTGCTGGAGCCCGACCGCCTCGCCCACGCGTACGCCAGCGCCGCGGTCGGCCTGGTGCTGTCGCTGACCAACCCGTCGCTCGTTCCGACGGAGATGCTGGCCTGCGGCCTTCCCGTCGTCGACGTGGCCAGCGACGCGATGGAGGCGACCTTCGGGCCGACGGGGCCGATCGTCCTGGCCGAGGCCGACCCGCTGGCGCTGTGCGATGCGATCGAGCGCCTGCTCGACGACCTGCTCGAGCGGGCGGACCGCTCGCGCGCCGGGACCGAGCTCGTGGCCGGGCGGACGTGGCCGGCGGCGGCGGCGCAGGTCGAGCATGGCCTGCGCGCCGCGCTGGCCGCCGCCGAGCCGGGCTGCTAGCCCTGCGAAGCGTCACCCGGCGACCTGCCCCGCGGACGAGATCGCGGCGGCGGAGACCTGATTGTTGTTGTTGACGAAGGTCGTCGGAGCGGTGGTGATGTACGTCGGCCCGCTGACGGAGGCCGCGGGGGCGGCGTCAGCGGCCGGGGCGGCCGCCGCGGTGGTCACCGGGGCCGCGATGGCGATCGTGCTCACAGCGGCTGCGACAGCCAGAAGGCGGGTTCGGGTGGGGCGCATGTCAGGCCTGCCTTTCGAGGTGGTGTGTGGATCAGGTGCACATCGATCGTCCATCCGCCGCGGGGGTCGCGCCAGTCGTCCTCGGGGCCTACCATTCCGTTCAGGAATGTCCCTCGCGGACCCGCTGCCCGGCCGGGATCTGGCCGCCTTCGTGACCGCCGTGGAGTCCGGCACGGTGCAGGGGGCCGCCGATGCGCTGCAGCTGACGCAGTCCGCGGCGACCAAGCGCCTGCAGTCGCTCGAACGGCGGGTCGGTCATGCGCTGCTCGAGCGCGGTGCCCAGGGCCTGCGCCCGACCCCGGCCGGTGGCGTGCTCTACCCGCTGGCCCGCGAGGCCCTCGCCGTGCTCGAGCGCGCCGAAGCCGCGGTGACGTCACCCGACAGCGCGCCCATGCTGCGCATCCACGCCAGCCGCACCATCGGCACGACACTCCTTCCGGAGTGGCTCGTGGCGTTTCGCGCGATGGCGCGATCGCCGTATTACGTGTGCGCCGCGATCACCAACTCGGAGGAGGCCGTGCGTGCGGTCCGCGACGGCGCGGCGGAGATCGGCTTTATCGAAGGACCGGCCGGCGGCATGCACGGCCTGCGAGAGCTCGTCGTCGGCCACGACGAGATCCGCGTCGTCGTGGCGGCCGGCCATCGGTGGGCGCGCCGTCGCACCGTGCCGCTCGAGGCGCTGACCGGCGAGCGGTTCCTGGCGCGCGAGGCGGGCTCCGGCACGCGCGCCGTGGCGA
>JAXDGY010000009.1:0-9688 GCA_034664785.1 Solirubrobacteraceae bacterium | reverse complement strand
CGCCGCCAGGTGCGCCCGCTCGCGCCGGGCGAGGAGGCCCATGTCCGCCTGCGCGTGCCCGTCCCGGACGCGCGGCTCTGGTCCCCGGACGACCCCGCGCTCTACGCCGCCACCGCGACCCTGACCGCGGGCGGCGTTCCCCAGCAGGTCGAGCGCCGCGCCGTCGGCCTGCGGTCCGTACGCGTCGTCGACGGGATGCTGCGGCTCAACGGCCGCCAGCTCGACCTGCGGGGCGCGTCGATCCAGGAGGACGTCCCGGGCCGCGGCGCCGCGATGAGCGACGCGGACGTCAAGGACATCGTGGACGGGCTCCAGGCCGTCCACGCCAACGTCACCCGCGCCCACTACCTGCTCGACGAGCGCCTGCTCAACGCGCTGGACGCCGCCGGGATCATGGTCTGGAGCCAGGCGCCGATCTACCACCGCGACCGTCAGCTGGAGACGCCGGCCCAGCGGGCGCAGGCGCTGGCGACGCTGCGCGGCACCGTGCTGGCCGCGCGCAGCCATCCGTCGGTCATCACCCACTCGGTGGGCAACGAGCTGAGCGCGGTGCCCGACACCGTGCCCGGAACGCGCGCGTACCTCGCGGCCGCGCGGGCGACGGTGGCCGAGCTCGATCCGACCGTCCCCCCGTCGGTCGACATGCTCAGCTACCCCGGGTACCGGCGCCAGGAGGCCTACGCGCGCTTCCCGCTGCTCGGGATCAACTCCTACTTCGGCTGGTACCCGGGCAAGAAGGCGCACCCCACGGGCCGGCTGGCCGACCTCGGCCCCTTCCTGGACCGCATGCGGCGCATGTACGCCGGGTCCGGGCTGGTCGTGACCGAGTTCGGCGCGGAGTCGACCTTCGCGGGCCCGGCCTCCGAGAAGGAGACCTACGCCTTCCAGGACAAGTACATCCGGGACGTCCTGCACCAGCTCGACCAGCGGCCGTGGGTGGGCGGGGCGATCTACTGGACCCTGCGCGAGTTCGCGGTCAAGCCCGCCTGGGACGGCGGCGCGAAGCGGCCCGTCGCGCGCGACGCGATCCACAACAAGGGCCTGATCTCCTACGCCGGGGTCCGCAAGCCGGCCTGGGCGATCGCCGCCCGTGACTTCGCCGGCACGCCGCTGTACCAGTCCGTGAGCCCGTCGCTCGCCGCCGGGCTCCCGCAGGGCGGCGCGGGCGGCTCGCCGGTCGTGCTGCTGCTCGTCGCGGGGCTCGTGCTCGTCGGCCTGGTCGTCGACCTGTGGGCCGTGGCGGGCATCCTGGACCTCCGGCTCCCGGCGCGCCGCCCGGTGCCGGCCGCCGCGCCCGAGCTCAGTCCTCGCTCAGCCCCAGCACCCCGCTGATCCGCGTGATCCGCGCGGCCTGGTCGACGGGGCCGCCCGGGTCGACCAGGATCTCGAGCGTGGCCCCGCTCGAGCCGGCCATGCGGCGGCAGCGCAGGAGCGCGGCCAGGCCCGTCGAGTCGGCGAAGTCGACGCCCGTGAGGTCCAGCACGATGTGGTCGCCGTGCCGCAGGGCGCGGCGCAGGTCGTCCACGACGTCCCCCGCCGTCACCAGGTCCAGCTCCCCCACGACCGCCAGCCGCCAGGCCCGCGGGCCGAGGGCCTCGGTGGTCACGTCGATCTGTCTCACTGGGGGCATGTCTACCCGGGACGAGCCGGGAAACCCTGAGGAGACGCTCACTGCAGCGTATTCAGGGGGTGAACTTCACCGTGATCACGTCACCGTCGCGCATCACGTAGTCCCGGCCCTCCAGCCGCAGCGTCCCCTTGTCGCGCGCCTGGGCGTACCCGCCCGCCGCCAGCAGCTCGTCCCAGCCGATGACCTCGGCGCGCACGAAGCCCTTCTGGATGTCCGAGTGGATCTGGCCCGCGGCGTGCCAGGCGGTGAGCCCGCGGCGCTGATGCCAGGTCTGCGCCGGCTTGCCGGCGCCGACGGTGAAGAACGCGTTGAGCTGCAGCAGCTCGAAGGCGCCGCGGACCACGCGCTGGAGGCCGGACTCGCCGGCGCCGAGGTCGGCGCGCATCGCCGCCGCGTCCTCAGCGTCGAGCTCGGACAGCTCCGCCTCGATGCGGCTCGACACCGCGACGGCACCGGCGCCGATCGCGTCGGCGTGGCGCTGGACCGCCTCCGGGACCTCCTGCTCGCCCTCGTCGACGTTGGCGACGAACAGCACCGGCTTGGCGGTGATGAGGTGGACGGACTGGCCGCGGTCGACCTCGTCCGGGATCGGGATGCCGCGTGCGGGCCGGCCGGCCTGGAGCTCCTCGAGCAGGGCGCGCAGCCAGCCCTCCTCGGCGACCGCGGCGCGATCCCCGCCGCGCGCCGTGCGCACCACGCGCTCGAGGCGGCGCTCGACCTGCTCGAGGTCGGCGAAGACCAGCTCGGTCTCGATCGTCTCGATGTCGCGCGCCGGGTCGACGGAGCCCTCGGGGTGGATGATGCCCTCGTCGTGGTGGGCGCGGACGACGTGGACGATCGCGTCGGTCTCCCGGATGTTGGCCAGGAACTGGTTGCCGAGGCCCTCGCCCTCGTGCGCGCCGCGCACGAGACCCGCGATGTCGTGGAAGTCGATGGTGTCCCAGACGATCTCGCTCGCTCCGATGAGCGCGGCGAGCTGCGTCATGCGGTCGTCCTCGACCGGGACGACGGCGACGTTCGGCTCGATCGTGGTGAACGGGTAGTTGGCCGCCTCCGCGCCCGCCCTGGTCAGCGCGTTGAACAGCGACGACTTGCCCGCGTTGGGCATCCCGACGATGCCGACCTTCATCGCGCGGCGCTCCCCACCACGGTGCCGAGCGCCGCGCCGACGGCGATGTCCGTGGGGTAGTGGACGCCGAGGTAGACGCGCGAGAGGGCCATCGCACTGGCGACGGCGTAGAGCGGGGTGGCCGGCAGCAGGGCCGAGTAGGCGCGCGCCGCCGCGAACGACGAGGCCGCGTGGGCGCTGGGGAAGCTCAGCGCGGTGGGCGTCCCGATCAGGGCGGGCAGGTCGCGCAGCGCGGGCCGCCGCCGCCGGACGACCGCCTTGAGCGCGGTGTTGAGCGCGTAGGCGCCCACGACGGCCTCCAGCGCGCGCCGCCAGCGCGGGCGCCGCGGCGCGTCGAGCGCGTAGCCGATCCCGCCCACTGCCAGCCACAGCGCGGCGTGCTCGCCGGTGCTCGAGAACGCCTGGACCGCGGCGACCGTGCGGGGCGTGCGGGCGGTCGAGCGGATCCGGCGGTAGAGCACGAGGTCGGCGAGCGCGAGGCGGCGCAGCACGGGGCCGCCGGTCAGGCGCGCGAGCAGGGACCGCGTCGCCGGGGCGGGCGGCAGGGCCGGCACCAGGCGCGTGGAGCGGACGAGGTTCACGCGAACCCACGATATGGGGAAGATGGGCAGCGATGCGGCTCGCCCTCGTGGCCAACGACGCCTCGGGCGGCCGGACCGATGTCGCGCGCGTGGCCGACCTCCTGCGCGGCCACGGCGCCGAGGTCACCGTGCACGGCCTGGACGACCTCGCGGCGGTGCCGGCCGGCCGGCCGGACCGGATCGTGGTGGCGGGCGGGGACGGGTCGATCGCGCCGGTGGCCGCCGTGGCGGCGGACGCGGACCTGCCCCTGGGCGTCGTGCCGACCGGCACGGCGAACGACTTCGCCCGCGCGCTCGGGCTCCCCATGGCCGTCGAGGATGCCTGCGCGCTGGCCGCCGCCCCCGACGCCGCCGAGCGGCGCGTCGACCTGCCGCGCGCCGGCGAGCGCCCGTTCCTCAACGCGGCCTCGGCCGGCCTGTCCGTGCCGGCGGCGCGGGCCGCCCGGACGCTGAAGCCCCGGCTCGGCCCGCTCGCCTATGCCGCCGGCGCCCTCCGCGCCGGCCTGACCGCCCGCCCCCTGCGCTGCCGGGTGGCGGTCGACGGGCAGGAGGCCTTCGCGGGGGCGGCCTGGCAGGTGATCGTCGCCGGGACGGGCGCCTTCGGGGGCGGGGCGGAGCTCGACGCCGCGGACCCGGCGGACGCCCGGCTCGACGTCGCGGTGCTCCGCGCAGGCTCCCGGAGCGCGCTGGCCCGCCACGCGTGGGCGCTGCGCACGGGCGGCCTGACCGAGCTCGCCGACGTGCTGCACGCACGCGGGCGCGAGGTCGTCGTGACGGGCGCGGCGCGGTTCAACGTCGACGGCGAGGTGTGCGAGGTCCCCGGCGGGCGCTTCGCGGTGCGCAGCGAGCGCGTGCGCGTGCTGGTCCCCTGAGAACCGGACGCGGCAGGGTCGGTACCGTCCGGCGATGGACGCCGCCACGCCGACGCTGTACGAGTGGGCCGGCGGGCAGGCCGCGATCGACCGGCTGTGCGAGGTCTTCTACGCCCGCGTGCCCGGCGACCCGCTGCTGGGCCCGGTCTTCGCGGGCATGTCGCCCGAGCACCCCGCGCATGTCGCGGCCTGGCTCGCGGAGGTCTTCGGCGGGCCGGCCGCCTACACCGAGGGCCACGGCGGCTACGCGCACATGCTCGCGCGGCACCTCGGACGCGCGCTCACCGAGCCCCAGCGGGCGCGCTGGGCGGCGCTCATCGCCGCGTCGGCCGACGAGGCCGGGCTGCCCGCGGACCCCGAGTTCCGCTCGGCGTTCGTCGCCTACGTCGAGTGGGGCTCGCGCATCGCGCTGGCCAACTCGCAGCCCGGCGCCGAGCCGCCGCCCGAGGCGCCCGTCCCGCGGTGGGGCTGGGGCGAGGCGCCGCCCTACGAGGGGTGAGCTAGGAGCCGCCCAGGCCGAAGCCCACGCGGTGCTCGTCCTTGTCGACCTTGACCCAGAGCACGTGCTCGAGGTTGAACTTGACGGTGCCGTCCTCGGCGTCGATCTGGTGCCAGCCCTCGCCGCCGAGGGCGGAGTGCAAGGTGGCCAGCGCGTCGTCGGAGACGCGCAGGGCGATGGGCGGGCTGGCGTGGAAGCCGATGCTGATGCGCTGCGCCATGGTCAGTGGTCCTCCGCGGGTTGGACGATCTCGGTCAGCACGCCGCCGGACGACGCCGGATGCAGGAAGGCGACGCGCGAGCCGCGGATCCCCGTCCTCGGCGTGGCGTCGATGAGCCGCAGGCCGGCGGCGCTGAGCCGCCCCAGCTCGGCCTCGATGTCGGGTGTCTGGTAGGCGACGTGATGCAGGCCCGGCCCGCGCTTGGCGAGGAACTTGCCGACCGGCGTGTCGTCGGCCAGCGGGCGCAGGAGCTCGACGTGGTTCTCCCCGACGTCGAGCAGCACGGCCTCGACCCCCTGCTCGTCGACGATCTCGCGGTGGACGAGGCTCATGGAGTACTCCCGCTCGTAGAGCGCGAGGGCCGCGTCGAGGTCCTCGACCGCGACGCCGATGTGGTCGATCCGGGCGAACATGCGGGCCGGGAGTCTACCCGTCGGCCTGCGCCGGCCCGCCGGACGCCGGGGCTCAGGCCGAGGGCGCCGGCGGCTCGTGCCGGGTGGTCGCGGCGACCCGCAGGCCGGACTCGCCGGGGCGCCGCTCCAGGCGCGGGACGCCGCGCATGATGGCGTCGATCTCGTCGCGCTCGAGCACCTCGCGCTCGAGCAGCAGGCTCGCGATCTCCTCGAGCTTGGCGCGATGCTCGGCGATGATCCGGCGGGCGACGTGCTCGGCCTCGTAGGCGAGCTCCTGCTGCTCCTCGTCGCGGATGCGCCGGGTCAGGTCGGAGACCACGTTGGCGTCGGTGACCGCGCGCGCGATCGCCGTCGAGGTCCCCATCCCGTACTCGTGGACCATCTGGTGGGTGATCTCGGCGACCTTCAGCAGGTCGTTGGACGCACCGGTGGTCACCGCGCCGAAGACCTGCTGCTCGGCGACGCGGCCGCCGAGCAGGACGGTCAGCTGGTCGATGAGCTCCTCGCGGGTCTTGAGGTAGGAGTCCTCGTCGGGGAGGTTCATGACGTAGCCGAGCGCGGCGCCACGCGGCACGATGGAGATCTTGTGCACGCGGTCGGTCGTCTGCAGGACCTCGCGGCAGAGCGCGTGACCGGCCTCGTGGTAGGCCACGACGCGGCGCTCGTGGTCGTTGAGCGTCGTCGAGGACTGCACCCCGGCGATGACGCGCTCCAGGGCGTCGTCGAAGTCGCCCTTGGCGATCGCGTGGCCGCCGCGGCGCGCGCAGAAGATCGCGGCCTCGTTGCAGAGGTTGGCCAGGTCGGCGCCCGTCAGCCCGCTCGTCTGCTGGGCCACGATGCTGAGGTCGACGTCCTCGCGCAGCGGCTTGGTCCGCGTGTGGACCTCGAGGATCTTGGTGCGCCCGCCGACGTCGGGCGGCGAGACGAAGACCTGGCGGTCGAAGCGCCCGGGGCGCAGCAGCGCCGGGTCGAGCTTCTCGAGCAGGTTCGACGCCGCCATGACGATGATGTCCTGCGTGGAGGAGAAGCCGTCCATCTCCACCAGGAGCTGGTTGAGCGTCTGCTCGCGCTCGGAGTTGTTGTCGGACCCGCGGCGCGCGCCGACGGCGTCGAGCTCGTCGATGAAGATGATCGCCGGGGCGTTGCGGCGCGCCTCCTCGAACAGCCGCCGGATCCGCGCGGCGCCCAGTCCCGCGAACATCTCGACGAACGAGGACGCCGACTGGGAGAAGAACTGCGCGCCGGACTCCTTGGCCACCGCCTTGGCCAGCAGGGTCTTGCCCGTGCCGGGCGGGCCGTGGAGCAGCACGCCGCGCGGGACGACGGCCCCCAGGCGCTTGAAGCGCCGCGGGTCGCCGAGGAAGTCGACGACCTCGCGCAGCTCCTTCTTCGCCTCGTCCACGCCGGCGATCTCGTCCCAGCCGATCTCCTGCGCGGCCTGGGGCTTGATCTGCTGTGGCTTGGTCCGCGGCATGAGCTTGAGCGTGCGCCAGAGCACGTAGACGATCGCGCCCATGAAGACGAGGCCGAGGACCCCGCCCCAGTCGTTGGCGAAGGTCTGGATGCGCTCGGCGACCGACGGCCCGCTCGCGGGCACGGGGATGAACGCGCCCTGGGCGAGGATCTGCGGGACGCCGCGCAGCGCCGTCCGCAGCTGGTCGGTGCTCTCGACGAAGCGATCCTGCAGCCCCGGCGGCATGGCGTACGTGCTCCCCACGCCCATGATGATCGGCCATCACCGCCGGATCCCCAACTGGAGATCCGTCCGTGCCAAAGACTTCGTCTTTGGTCGGGAGTTCGCCCACGGCGGGTGGGCGGTGGGTTGCGGGGCCTGGGGGGCGAACTCCCAGGTGGCTCGTCTCCGTGGATCGTTCGTGTCGCCGGTAGGGTCCGGCCCGGTGCGCACCGTCACCGCCACGCGCTACGTCACGCCGCTGCGGGAGGGTGGGTCGATGCCCGGGCTCGTCGAGGCCGACGACGACGGGCTGTACGTCCTGAAGTTCCGCGGGGCGGGTCAGGGGCCGCGTGCGCTCGTGGCGGAGCTGGTCGCCGGGGAGCTGGCCCGCGCACTGGGCCTCCCCGTCCCCGAGCTGGTGCTCTGCGAGCTCGACCCCCGCATCGGCGTGGCGGAGCCCGACCCGGAGATCCAGGAGCTCCTGGAGGCCAGCGCCGGCACCAACGTCGCGCTGGACTTCCTGCCCGGGTCGCTGGCGCACCTCCCCACCGCCCCGGTGGATGCGGAGCTCGCGGCTGCCGTGGTGTGGTTCGACGCGCTCGTGATGAACGTCGACCGCACGCCGCGCAACCCGAACCTGCTGGAGTGGCACGAGCAGCTGTGGCTCATCGACCACGGCGCCGCCTTCTACCGCCACCACGGGCAGGACCGGCCCGATCCCGCAGGGGACTTCCCCATGATCGCCGACCACGTGCTGCTGCCGGCCGCCGGCCCGATCGGCCCCGCCGGGGAGCGGCTCGCCGCGCTGGTCACGCCCGAGCTGCTCGACGGCATCGCCGCGCTGGTGCCGGACGGGTGGGCGGACGCCGCGGCCTATGCGGACTTCGTCGTCGCACGGGCGCGGACCGACCTGGCGGGGGAGGCTGAGCGTGCCCGGGCGTGAGGCGTTCCAGTACGCCGTCCTGCGCGTCGTCCCGCACGTGGAGCGCGGCGAGCGCGTCAACGCCGGGATCGTCCTCTTCTGCCGCCGCGCGCGGTTCCTGGAGGCGCGCACCGCGCTGCCCGAGGCCAAGCTCGCGGCGCTCGCGCCGGACCTCGCGCCCGGCCCGGTGGCCGAGCAGCTGCGGGCGATCGAGCGGATCGCCGCCGGGGATCCCGCGGCGGGGCCGGTCGCGCGGCAGGAGCCGTCGGAGCGCTTCCACTGGCTCACGGCGCCCGCCAGCACGGTGGTGCAGCCCTCGCCGGTCCACACGGGCCTGTGCGAGGACCCGGCGGCGATGCTCGAGCACCTGTTCGCGACGCTCGTCGCCTAGGACGCCGGTGGAGCTCAGGCGGGCGGCTCGGGTGCGTCCGTGAGGCGGACGCTCAGCTCCCACAGCCGCCGGCGCGCCTCGGGATCGGTGGCCTGCGGGTGCGGCTCCGCGGGGGACGTGCGGTCGAAGTAGCGCCCCGTGACGCCGGCGAGCTCGGGGGCCACGGCGAGGCGGACGACGGCGTCGGTCCCGCTCTCGAGGGTGTCGACCGACCGCCCGATCTCCTCCAGGACGATCTTCGTCGGCATGTAGGTGCCGGGATGCAGGCTGGTGACCGTGACCTCGCCGGCCGGGATCCGGCCCGCCAGCTCGAAGCCGCAGGCGATCTGGGCGAGCTTGCTCTGGCAGTAGGCCCGCGAGCCGCTGTAGCCGTGCTCGACCATCGGGTCGTCGAAGTCGATCGGCGCCTGACCGGCGGAGGCGACGTGGACGACGCGGGCCGGCGCGGAGGCGCGCAGCACGGGCAGGAGCTCGAGCGTGAGCTCAAACCCGGCCAGGTGGTTCACGGCGAAGCGCAGCTCGAAGCCGTCCCGGCTCTCCTGGCGCGTGGTGAGATCGGGCAGCCCGGCCCCGATGCCCGCGTTGTTGACCAGGACGTCGAGCGCGGGCAGCGTCTCGCGGACCTCGGCGGCCATGGCCCGCACCTCGGCGAGGCTCGCCAGGTCCGCCCGCACGGTGCGCGGGCGCGCCCCCGTCGCCCGCTCGAGCTCACCGGCCGTCGCCGCCAGGCGCTCCGCCGAGCGCCCGTGGAGCACGACGTCCGCACCGTCGCGCGCCAGGCGCCCGGCGACCGCCCGGCCCAGGCCGTCCGTCGCGCCGGTGATGAGGACCGTCGTCACGCGGCGGCCGCGGGCCGCTCGACGCGGAGGATCTCCGCCAGCGCGGCGCGCCCGACCTCGAGCTGGTGCTCCGTGGGCTCGCGCGTGCCGAGCACCCGCTGCAGCTCGTGGCCCGGGCGGCGCAGCAGCCCGGAGACGCGCGAGCCCGCGTGGCGCTCGGACCAGGCGAAGACCTCGACGGCCAGGCCGAGCGACGCCAGCGACACCGCGGCCCCGTGCGCGGGCCGCGGGTGCTCGACCGCGCGCTTGAGCAGCGCCGTGCCCGCGACGTTGGCCGCCAGGAGCGGTGCCATGAGGTGCGAGCCGCAGCGGTCGTGCTCCTTGGCGGCGTCGCGCGCGTCGTCGGAGTCCTGTTCGTAGGCCGCGATCGCCTTGTGCTCCACGCCGTGGTAGGCGGCCAGGTCGCCGCCGCGCAGCGCGATGAGCGAGGGCGCCAGGCCGACCGCCGCCAGGGCCGCCTCGCCCGCCACGCCGCTCGTGCGCCGGCGCAGCACGGCGCCGCCGAGCGTCGCCGCGG
>JAXDGY010000008.1:0-13141 GCA_034664785.1 Solirubrobacteraceae bacterium | reverse complement strand
CGGGCCGGGCCGGTTGACGGGCGGTCGCGCGACGGCGACGGGAGCGCCGGCCAAGCTGAGCATGGTGCACAGGGCGGCGGCGGCACGGAGCTTGCGCGGACGGCGGCGAGGCGGCATCGCGGCTCTCCTCGGCTGCGGTGGACGATGCGGCCAACCTATGCCCGCGCCGTCGGGCCCACCACGAGCACCGTCACATCCGCTCCGGTCATCGGCACACTTCTGCAACAGCGACTCAGGGCCCGCTGATGACGACCTGACCGTGGCGCCGTAGCGCGTCCGCGTCGGTGATCGTCACGCAACGGCGGTGCGTCTCGACGCACCCGAGGGTGCGCAGCACGGCGAGCGCCTTGCTCACCGCCTCCCGCGAGGCGCCCACCCACGCGGCGAGCTCATCCTGGGTCAGCGCCAGCTCGGTGCGGCCGGCACCGACCGGGGTGCCGAAGCGCTCCTCGAGCTCGAGCAGCCGCCGGGCGAGGCGGGTGGGGACGTCGAAGGCGGCGAGGTCGCGGCGCTGCGCGGTGGCGTCCTGGAGCATCTCGAAGGCGTGCTCGAGCAGGACGGCGGTGGCCGTGGGCGCCGTCACCAGGAACCTGCGGAACTCCGCGGCCGGGACCGCGAGCGCGAGCACGTCCTGCCCTGCGGTCAGCGTCGCCGCGCGCGGCCGGCCGCGCAGGGCGGCGAGCTCGCCGACGATGTCTCCAGGGCCCGCGACGCTGAGGATGACGTCGTGGCCGTCCGCGATGGTGGAGGCCAGGACCCTGCCCTCGAGGATGACGAGGACCCCCCCGGGGTCGTCGTGCTCGTGCACCAGGGTGTCGCCTTTGGCGTAGCGGCGCTCCCGACCCAGCTGCAGCAGCGCTGCGCGCTCGTCGGACCCGAGTGACTCGAGGAAGCCTTCCATGGTCTCGCCGGGACCGAGCGTACGCCGTTCCGGGGCACGGAACCCTGAGCGGGAGGCTAGGTGCCGGAAAAGCACCTTCTCATGGAGAAGCGGCCGGAGGACCAGGCCAGCAACGGCGATCCGACCGTAGACTGGCCCGGCACCCGTGGCGACTCCCACCGACCACACGCGCTTCACGATCGGCTTCGACCCGCGCGACCGCGCGCGCCTGCATGAGCTCTGGGACGAGGTCATCGACTCGCAGCGCTGGGCCGAGGGCCCGATGACCGATCGCTTCGAGCAGGCGTGGGCGGACGAGCACGGCCTTGGCGCGGTCGCGACCGCGAGCTGGACCGGCGGGGCGCTGGCGGCGCTGACGCACGCGGGCGTCGCGGGGCGCAACGTCGTCGTGCCGTCGAACACGTTCATGGCGACGCCGCTGGCCGTGCTCGCCGCCGGGGGCCGGCCGGTCTTCGCGGACTGCCGGCGCGATGACCTGTGCCTGTCCTTCGCCGAGGTCGAGCGGCTGGTGGAGCAGCACGACGCGCGCGCGGTGTTCCTCGTCCACATCGGCGGGCACATCGCGTTCGACGTGGAGCGCATCGCCGCGTTCTGCCGCGACCGCGGCGTGATCCTCATCGAGGACTGCGCGCACGCCCACGGCGCCACGTGGAACGGACGGCGTGCCGGGAGCTGGGGCGACGCGGGCATCTACTCGCTCTACGCCACGAAGACGATCTCCACGGGGGAGGGCGGCGTGCTGGTCTCCCGGGACCCCGAGCTGCTCGCCTTCGCGCGCGCGTTCCGCAACTACGGCAAGCCCGGCCACGAGGTCCACGGCCTGAACTTCCGGATGTCCGAGTTCACGGCGGCGCTCGGGCTCGTGCAGACCGAGGCGCTCGGGCGCATCGTGGCCCGCAAGAACGCGATCGCGCGCCAGGAGCTGGACCCGGTCCACCCGTCGCGTCTCGAGCTCCCCGACGGCATGGTCTCCGGCCTCTACAAGTACATCGTGTTCGACCCCATCGAGCGATCGACGGGCCGCGTCTACGACCAGCCGTGTCACCGCATCCTCGGCAGTGGCGACGACCTGCCCGAGACCGACTGGGTGGCGGCCAACCACTGGTGCGTCCCGCTCTACTACCGCCCGGAGGACGACGCATGAGGATCCTGGTCACCGGAGGCGCCGGGTTCATCGGCTCCCACGTCGTGGACCGGCTGGTGGCCGCGGGCCACGAGCCGCGGATCTTCGACCGGCGCCGGTCCGACCTGCCGTCGCACCGCGGCGTCGAGCTCGTCCGCGGCGACCTCCTCGACCCGCGCGCGGTGCTGCACGCCGCCGAAGGCTGTGACGTGATCGTGCACCTCGCCGCCTCGGCCGACGTCGGCATCGTCGCGCAGGAGCCGTGCGCGGCGGAGGCGCTCAACTCCCGCGGCACGCTGCACGTGCTCGAGGCCGCCCGGGCGACGGGCGCGCGGGTCGTCTACGCCTCGACGATCTGGGCCTACTCCGACGTCGTGGCCGACGACGTCGACGAGGACACCGGGCTCGCACTCCCCAGCCACCTGTATACCGCCACCAAGGTCGCGGGGGAGATGTACTGCCACTCCTACCAGGAGCTCTACGGCGTCGCGTCGACGATCCTGCGGTTCGGGATCCCGTACGGCCCGCGCGCGAGGCCGGCGGCGGTGCTCCCGATCTTCGTCACCAAGGCGCTCGCGGGCGAGCCGCTGACCATCGCGGGGGACGGGCGGCAGTCCCGCCGCTTCGTGTACGTCGAGGACCTGGCCGACGGCGTGGTCGCCTCCCTGCGGCCCGAGGCCGCGGGCCGCGTCTACAACCTCGTCTCCGACGACGACGTGACCGTCCGGCAGATCGCCGACGCCGTCGGCGCCGCGGTCGGCGACGTCGAGATCGTCCACACGGAGGGCCGCGCCGGGGACTTCGCCGGGGCGCGCGTCTCCGGGCGCCGGGCAGCCGACGAGCTCGGCTGGACGGCCACGACGCCCTTCCGCGAGGGCGTGGCGCGGTACGTCGCCTGGCACCGCGACCAGGCGGAGCCCGCCCCGGCAGCGGCGCGGGCGCGTGCTGTGTCCCTGCCGGCCTGGGTGCGCCCGGCGATCTGGATGCTCGGCATGGCCGCCATCGCCATCTGCGCCGTCCTGGGCTACGTGGCGGCGATCGAGTCGATCGGGCTGGACGACGGCTCGGCCGGGACGGTCGGCCTCGTGTCGGCGATCGCGGTGCTCTGCACACTGGCCTCCTCGGGCAAGGTGCCCGGCGTCGTGGGCTGGAGCGCGGGCAGCGCGGCGTTGCTGCCGCTGCTGGTCCCCACGGTCGCGCATGACCTCCACGTCGCCCGGCTGGACCTCGTCCTGCTCGTGCTGGGCGCGGCCGGTGCCGGGCTGGTGCTCGCGCTGCTCGACGGCGGCCGGCGCGCCCTGCGCATGCCGGAGCCGCAGCGGGACACCGCGTAGCAGCACGGTGGCGTCAGAGGGGCCGCGCGCGCAGGCCGCGCTCGGCCAGCAACCCGAGCAGCCGCGGCACTGCCGCCGCGGTGGCCCGCCACGACCCCGCGGCCGAGTAGTCGTCGGCGTCGTGGAGCAGCACGACGTCGCCCGCGCCGACGTCGGCGCCGATCCGCGCCAGGATCGATCCCGCGGTCGCCGAGCTCCGCCAGTCGCACCCCCAGCGCGACCAGAGCATCGGCACCCAGCCGCGCCGGTGCGCCTCGCCCAGCGCTGCCGGCGAGAAGATCCCGTAGGGCGGCCGGTAGTGGCGCACGGGCCGTCCCGTGAGGTCCTCGACCAGCGCGGCGCAGCGGTCGAGGTCCGCGCGGAGCGCGCGCGGCGGGATGCGCGCCAGGTTGCGGTGGCGGTCCCCGTGCACGGCGAGGTCGTGGCCGGCGGCGAGGACCTCGCGCGCCACGCCGGGGTCGCGGCGGATCTGCTCGCCGACGACGAAGAAGGTCGCCGTCGCCTTGCCGGCGTCGAGCGCCCGCAGGACGGCGGGGGTCCCGAGGCGGTGCGGCCCGTCGTCGAAGGTCAGCCCGACCGCGTCGCCCGCGCCGTCAACGCGACGCCGGATGCCCAGCGCAGCGCAGAGCGGCGGCACGTGCGCCGCCGGCGCGGGTAGGAGCCAGGCGGCGATGGGGACCCCGGCGACCCATGGCAAGGGATGGCGCATGAGGGCATCATGGCGCTGAGCGGAACCGCGGCGGGCGTCGCGCTCGCGGTGGCGGCGACGGTCGCCTTCGAGCTGTCCTACGTCCTGCAGGCGCGCCACGCGCGGTACGAGCACCACGGCGGCGCGGTGGACCCCCGCCTGGTCGCTCGTCTGGCCAGGCGGCCCGGCTGGCTCGTGGCGATCGGGCTGAGCGTCGCCGGCTTCGGGCTGCAGGTCCTCGCGCTCCGGCACGCGTCGCTGTCCCTGGTCCAGCCCGTGCTCGCGCTGGGCCTGGTGATCCTGCTGGTCCTGGGCCACCGGATGCTGGGCGACCGCGCCGGCCCCCGCGAGATCGCCGGTGCCGTGGCGGTGATCGCCGGCGTGACGCTCGTCGTCGTCGCGGGGCCCGCGCGGGGCCTCGCCGCCCACCCGGGGCGCCTGGCGGCGGCGTGCGTGGCGCTCGCGGTCCTCGCGCTCGCGCCCCATGTCCTGCGGTCGTCCTCGGCGCGGCTGCTCATCGCGTCCGCGGCGTGCGCCGACGCCCTGGCGGCGCTGGCCATGAACGGGGTGGCGCTCGATCTGACGCCGCTGAAGGCGACGGCGCTCGCGTGGGCAGCCCTGGCTGCTGCGGCCGGGCTGGTGGCCCTGACGAGCGAGGCAGGAGCGCTCCAGCGGGCGACCGTCGGGACGGTCGGCCCGCCCGTCCTCGCCGGGTCGGTGGCGATCCCCGTCCTCCTCGCGCCGCTCGTCTTCGGCGACCGCTGGGGCGGGACGCCGCTGGGCGGCGCGCTGGTGTGGGCCGGGCTCACGCTGGTCGTGGTGGCCAGCGCGTGGCTCGGAAGCACCACGGCGGTCGCTCAGGCGCGCCATCCCGAGGCCACCTGAGCCAGGACGCGGTCGGCGGCCTCGGGCAGGTCGGGCTGCCACGGCTCGGGCCGCCGCCCGGACACGCCCGCGGCCAGCGCGGCCGCGAGTGCGGCGCGGTCGGGCGCGACGTCGGCCAGCCCGAAGCGGGCGTAGGCGCGGTTGTTGGCGCGGATGTGGCCCTGCCCCCAGCCGAAGGAGATCGGCCGGCAGCCGCACATCATGGCCTCGAGCATCGTCAGCCCCGCGGTGGAGTGCACGAGCACGTCGGCCGCCGACAGCAGCTCGGGCATGCGCTCCGTGAAGCCCCAGACCTGGACGTCGCCGCGTCCCGCGTAGCGGGCGGCCAGGCGCTCGCGGACCTCGTCGCGTCGCCCGCACAGCACCACGACGCGCGCCCCGGCGACCAGCGCCTCGTCCACCGCGGTCCCGAGGTCCCCGACGGCCCAGCCGCCGCCGGACACGACGACGAGCCGCCCGGCGGGCGGCAGGCCCAGGGCCGCCCGGGCGGCCGCGGGCGCGAGCGGCGCCCGGAACCCCGGGCCGGTCAGGCCGTGCACGGCGACGACTGCGGCGCCGGGCCCCGCTACGGCACGGACCTCCGCGGCGGACTCGGGGTGGATGGTGAGGTGCTCGTCGACGCCAGGGTGCGCCCAGAAGCGCAGCGACGCCAGATCGGTGATCGCCGACAGCACGGGTACCGCGAGCCGTCCGCGCTGCCGCAGATCGCCGAGGATCTCCGTGGCGCCCGGGTAGGTCGAGACGATGACGTCGGGCCGGGCGCGGGCGATCGCCGCCAGCAGCCCGCGCCGGCCGATCGCCCGGATGAGGCGCGCGGCGACCCGGTGCGTCGGCCGCCACTCGGCGACGAAGCGGTGGCCCAGGTCGAAGAAGGCGTTGCCCAGGTTCGAGTCGAAGTTCGACGAGCCGGCCGCGAGGGCGGTGGCGAGCCGGCCCGCGGCCTCGAGCCCGTCGATCACCTCGGCCGTCGCCCCCCGGCGCCCGAGCTCGTCGGCGAGCACCCGCGCCGGGAGGTCATGGCCTTCGCCGATCGAGGCGGAGACGATCAGCACGCGGGCGGCCACGCGCTGAACGTACAACGCACGATGCGCTGCGACTGCGATCGGCATCGCGTGGGCATCTGGCCGATGTCCGACCAGCCCGACCCGTACCTTGCGCGATCCCCATCTGCAGGCCGACGCTGCCATCCTCGACGGCGCCCGCGACGCCGTCATCACCATGGACGAGCGGGGCGAGGTCGTGCTCGTCAACGCGGCCGCCGAGCGGATCTTCGGGTTCTCGCGCTCCGACGTGGTGGGCCAGACGGTCGCGGAGCTCATCATCCCGCCGGCGCTTCGCCACGCCCACCGGACCTCGCTGCAGCGGGTGCTGGACGGCGGCGCGTCGCGGCTGCTCGGCCGCCCCGTCGCGCTCCCGGCGCTGCGGGCGGACGGCAGCGAGATCCTCGTGGAGCTCTCGCTGACCCGCACGAGCCTCGCGCCGCCGCGCTTCACGGCGTGGATGCGCGAGGCGGCACAGGCGGCCGTCGCCGAGACCGGGGCGGTGCGCCGGCCGGCGCTGGTCGAGGCGCTCGAAGAGCTCGCGCAGGTCGGCAGCTGGGACTGGACGCCGAACGAGGCGCGGCTGGTCTGGTCGGCCAACCTGTTCCGCATCTTCGGGCTCGAGCCGGAGGCGATCGCGCCGTCACCCGCGTACGTGTTCGCGGTCACGCACCCCGACGACCGCGAGCGGGTGACGCGCGAGGTCGACGCGTTGCGGTCCAGCGGCGCCTTCAGCCCGCTCGACTATCGCATCGTCCTGCCCGACCACGGGGTGCGCCACCTCCTCGCCCACCAGGTGGTCACGGACTGGCGCGACGGCGAGCCGTACCGCATGGCCGGCTGGGTGCAGGACGTCACCGATCAGCGCTGGGCCGCGCGCGAGATCGCGGCCCACGGCGCGGTGGCGCGAGCGCTGAGCGCCTGGGAGGGGCTCGAGCAAGGGGGGCATCAGCTGCTCCGCGGCCTGGCCGAGGCCCTGGGGTTCGCGGTCGGGGTCCTGTGGCTGCCCCGCGGCGACCTGCTCGCGGCGGCCGTCGTCGCGTCCGGGCAGGACATCGAGGTGCGGGCCTTCGTCGCCGCGGCGAGCGCCGCCCGGCTCCCGCGCGGGGTGGGGCTGGCGGGCCGGGTGTGGGAGTCCGCGCGGCCGATGGTCGCCGACGACCTTCTGGGCCGCCGGCGCACCCACCACCACGAAGCGGCGCGCGCGGAGGGGTTGCGCGGCGCCGTCGCGTTCCCGCTCCTGCATGACGACGACGTGCTCGCGGTGATCGAGCTGCTCACCCGCGAGGACGCCGAGCCGACCCACCGGCTCATCCCGTCGCTCAACGGGATCGGGTATCAGCTCGGGCGCTTCCTCGCGCGTCGCCGTGCCGAGCTCGAGCCGCCCGGGCTCACGCCCCGCGAGATCGAGGTCCTCGAGCTGGCCGCGCGGGGCCTCACGGCGCGGGGGACGGCGGCGGCCCTCTTCGTCAGCCCGTCCACGGTGCGGACGCACCTCGAGCACGTCTACGCCAAGCTCGGCGTCCGCGACAAGGCGTCGGCCGTCGCCGTGGCGCTGCGCCAGGGCCTGATCGACTAGTGCCGGCCCCGACAGCCCGCGCCCCCGCCGCCGCCTCCGACCCGATCGAGCGGGTGACGACGCTCGAGCTGTTCTTCGATCTGGTCTTCGTCTTCACCATCACCCAGCTGACGGTCGTCCTCGTCGAGGAGGCGACGTGGACGAGCCTCTGGCACGTCGGGGTCATGCTGGCGCTGATCTTCTGGATGTACGACGGCTACGCGTGGCTGACCAACGCGGTCCCCGCCCGCGGTCCCCGGCGACAGGTGCTGCTGCTCGGGGGGATGGCGGGCTACCTCGTCGTCTCGATCGCCATCCCGGGGGCCTTCGACGGCGACGGCCTGACCTTCGGGCTCGCGCTGCTCGTCATCACCGCGATCCATGCGTGGCTCTTCCTCCGCTCCGCCGGGGAGGGCTCGTCGGCGGCGATGCGGCGCCTGGCGCCGATGAACCTCGCCGCGGCACTCGTGATCGTCGCGGCCGGCGCCGTCGGCGGGGACGTCCAGGCCGTCGCATGGACGGCGGTCGCGCTGCTCGAGTGGTTCGCCTTCCGCGTCGAGGCCGGCTTCGAGCTCGGGCCGGCGCACTTCGTCGAGCGTCACGGCCTGCTCGTCATCGTCGCCATCGGCGAGTCGGTCGTGGCGATCGGGATCGGGGCGGGCTCGCGGTCCGTCGATGCCGGGCTCGTCGCCATCGTCACCCTCGGCCTCGCGCTGTGCGCCGGGCTCTGGTGGACCTACTTCGGGGGGGACGAGGAGGTCGCGGCCGAGCGGGCGATGACCGCGGTGCAGGGGCCGGAGCGCGCGCGGATGGCGCTCGTCGGCTACGGCTACGCGCACTACGGCGTGCTGCTCGGGGTGATCCTCACCGCCGTGGGCATCGAGGCCGCCGTCGCCCATCCCTCCGAGCACCTGTACACCGCGCAGGCGCTGGCGCTCTGCGGCGGGGTCGCGCTCTTCCTCGGCGCCGACGCCTGGTTCCGCTCCGTGCTCGGCCTGGGTCGCGGCGCCCGGCGCCTCGTGGCCGCGCTCGCGGTGCTGCTCGCCGTCCCCGTCGGGACCACCGCGTCGGCGGCGGCGGGTCTCGCCGCGACGACGCTGCTGCTCACGGGCGCCCTGGCGCTGGAGGGCCGCAGCCCGGCGGCCGCCTGAGACGCCTGTCGCATCCCCGCGCGCCAGGCGGGTCGGAAAGCGACCCCGCCGCTTGCGGCCGTGCATGACCTGCTCTCAAAGTCCGCACGGCTGGACGACGCCTCCCCTCCGGCCGCTCGCCAGGTCGGGGGATACGGCTGCTCGGTGGGTCGCCCGCGTGTTCACGCACGGGAGCCTCAGGTCAGGGGAAGCGAAGGCGTGAAGGGATTCGAGTTCCGGTATCGATCCGGCGGAGGTCCGCCCACGGTGAGCCGCGGCGTCGCGCGGGACGCGGGGCACGTGTGCCGGGGCGACATGCTGCAGTTCGACGGGGGCCTGGTGAACGTCGCGGCGCCGGGCGACGGCAAGCTGCTCGGGGTCTCGCTGGAGACGGTGCACGGCAACGCGCTCGTCACGACGGTGTCGATGATCGTCGACGCCGACGCCGTCTACGCCGTCACCGATCCGCACGTCCGCAGGGCGAGTGAGACGCTGCGGCTCGCCGGCGCCGGCGGCGGGCACGGCGTCGCCGCCGCCCCCGGGTCGGAGTTCGAGGTGGTGGCGGACTCGGCGGCGTCGGAGGAGACGCTGCTGCGCATCCGCCCCGAGCACCACGTCGTGACGGCGGGTGTCGAGCCCGCCGTGCCGGCGCACGCCCGTCCGACCGGCGGGGAGCTGAACGCGGCGCTCGTCCGGGCGATGAGCCGCGTGTACCGCGACAGCGTCGGGCGGGGGCCCACCAAGGCCCACGCGTTCTACCGGGACGCCGCGGTCGTCGTGCTGCTCGAGGACACGATGACGCCCGGCGAGCACAGCCTCGCGGCGGGTGGCCGGGCCGACGCCGTCCTGGAGAGCCGGGCGGCGCTCCAGGAGGTCATGCGCGCCGATCTCGTGGAGATCGTCGAAGGGCTGACGGGCTGCACGGTGCGGGCCTTCATGAGCGCCAACCACCTGTCCCCGGACATCCTCTCCGAGGTGTTCGTGCTCGACCGGCCGGTCGGCGCGGCGGAGCCCGTCGCCGAGCTGGACTAGCCCTGGACCGGGCGATCCAGGACGAACGTCTCGACGGCGAGGTCGGGGTCGACGTGGTTGGCGCTCAGCAGCGCCCGGACCTCGGCGCCGGTCAGCATCGCCACGGCGCTCATCAGCTCCGCCCGCATCGCCTCCTGCAGCGCCTCACGCATCAGCAGCACGGCGTCGCGGCGCCCGCGGTCGACCAGCGTCCGCTCCGCCTTGGTCATCGTGTTCTCGAGGAGCACCACGACGACGTCTCCCCGGTAGAAGGCCTGGATCCGGGTGGGCCCGCGCCCGGTGTGCTGGCGGTACAGCCGAGTCACGAGACGCGCGAGCGCCGCGTTGAGGTCTCCGCCGGTGCGCCTGGTCGCCGTCTCGGCGGCGAGCAGATCCCGCTGCGCCACCCCGAGGATCGCCACGAGGGTCTCCTCCGCGATGCCGCAGTCGGCCTCCACGAGGAGCTGGGACGTGGGGCCGGCGGAGGTCACGCCCTGGGTGCCGCTGGCGCCGGTCAGGACCAGGGCGTCCCCCTTCGTCCTCGCGTGCGGGTCGCCGACACCGTAGATGGCGTCGAGATCGGTGACCACCTGGACGGTGGTGACGCCGTCGCCGGTCTCGGTGACCGCGCCGAGCAGCCGCAAGCTGGCGTCGTCGGCCAGCGCGACGTTGCCGTCGCCTTCTTCCGTGCTCAGCATGTCCCCGAGGACCAGGGCTTGCGCGGGCACGACGGACCGAAGCGTCGGCCGGCCCCCGTGGCGCCGATAGCGATAGGTGAATCCCGACATGCCGCTGCTCAGTTGGTCCTCGCCAGATTCGGGCGGGGCCGGGCGCGGCACTCTCGTTGCCGCGCGGGCCCGACGGTGAGAGCAGCGACGCCGCGCAAGCACGGCGCCACCGGGTCCAGTCAGTCCACTCTATGCGACTACCCGGCGCCGCCGCTCCTTGGGCGAAGATCGGGCGATCGGCCGATCGACGGCCTGCCGACGGGCCGATATGACACGTCTGCGGCTCGGCCTTTCCGCGGACCGCCCGGCGTGCTCCGGAGGGCCTGAGACCTGATCGAGGTCGCGGCTCTGGTGCCGGGCGCGAACAGGCTGGGTCGGGCCGCATAGGATCGCGCGGTGGGCACCTACCTCGTCACGGGCACCTCGACGGGGATCGGCCGGGCCACCGTGCTGGCGCTCGCCGCGAAGGGCCACACCGTCCTCGCCGGGGTGCGCCGCGCCGAGGACGCGCCGCAGGCCGCCGGGGTGGAGGCGCTCGTCCTCGACGTCACCGACGACGAGCAGGTCGCCGCGCTCGGTCGCCGGCTCGCGTCCACGCAGCTCGACGGCCTCGTCAACAACGCTGGGATCGCGGTGTCCGGCCCGCTCGAAGGGCTGCGGCCGGAGGACTGGCGCCGGCAGCTCGAGGTCAACGTCGTCAGCCTCGCGACCGTCACCCGCGCCGCGCTCCCGGCCCTGCGCGCGGCCCGCGGCCGGATCGTGAACGTCGGCTCCATAGGCGCCGTGGTGTCCCCGCCCTTCCTCGGGCCCTACGCGGCGAGCAAGGCCGCCGTCCGCGCGCTGTCGGCCTCGCTGCGCCGCGAGCTGCTGCCGCTCGGCGTCCGCGTGACGCTCGTCGAGCCGGGGGCGATCGACACCCCGATCTGGACCAAGGGCCTCGACGCCTCCGAAGCGCAGCTCGACGGGCTGACGCCCGAGCTGCGCGCGGTCTACGGCCGGCGCCTGGAGGCCTTCAAGGTCCTGACGGCCAAGACCGCCCGCGGGGCGGTCTCCGTCGAGGAGGCCGCCGCGGTCATCGTCGGCGCGCTGCTCGCCCCGCGCCCGCCCGCGCACGTCTTCGTCGGCCGCGAGGCGAAGGTCAACGCGCTGGTCCAGCGCCTGCTGCCCGTACGCGTCTTC
This sequence comes from Solirubrobacteraceae bacterium, assembly GCA_034664785.1. Taxonomy (GTDB): domain Bacteria; phylum Actinomycetota; class Thermoleophilia; order Solirubrobacterales; family Solirubrobacteraceae; genus Paraconexibacter. The sequence goes on along the minus strand of JAXDGY010000008.1, from coordinate 1,564 downwards.
GACCGGCTGATCGTGCGCATCGCGGGCGGCAGCTGAGGCCGCTCCTCAGAGCGGTCTGAGCCCTGGGCTCAGAGCGCGTCGAGGCCCGTCTGGAAGATGCCCTCGATGATGGCGACGGCCTCGTCGTCCGTGGCGCCGACGGTGCGGAAGTCGGCCACCCACGTCACGACGCTGCCGCCGTCGGCGTCCTGGACCGACATCGTCGCGACGTAGTCGGCGACCGGCAGCGGGCTCTCGTCGATGCGGTAGGTGTAGGTCTGCGGGCCCTCCTCGACCAGGGTCTCGACGACCGTCCCGCCGTCGGCCAGGTGCAGCTCGCGGACCTGCTCGCCGCCCTCGGCGGTCTGCGACTCGATCGCCGGATGCCATGCGCTCAGGGTGTGGAAGTCGCCGATGCGGCTCCACAGCTCGTCGGCTGGGACCTGGAACTCCTGCTGCTTGCGGACGCTGGGCATGACGGCCTCCGGGTGCTGTGGACAGGAAGCCGACCCTACCTCGGCGGCGCGGAGCCGTCAGGCTCCGGCAGGTCCTCCGGCAACGGGATCTCCTGCGGAGTGCGGCCGTCGCCAGTCTCGTCCCAGGACACCCAGGCGCGGGCGTCACGCCCGGTCTCCGCGTGCTCGCCGGCGCTGCCGAGCGCAAGCAGCACGAGCCGCCCGGGGCCGCGGTTGACGAGCTGGCGCCGCAGGTCGGGACCCACCCGCGCGAGCCGGCCGCGCCCGAGCAGGTGGTCCTCGCGCTCGACGACGAGCGTCAGCTCGCCTTCGAGCACCAGGTACACCTCCTCCTGGCGCTCGTGGGCGTGGATGCGCCCGCGCTCGCCGGCCTGGAGCGTGATGAGGTTCATCCCGAAGCCGCGGACGCCGAGCTCCCGCCGCAGCGACTGGAAGCGCTCCCCGCGATCGGGGTCGAGGCTGGCGAAGAGGAGCTCGGGCTCGGCCACGGGCCCGACGATAGCTCCGAACCGTCACAGACCTCGGCCGCGGCCGGGCGATCCGGACCGACGCTTCGAGGCGGACGATCGGGCTCACGCGACCGGGCGCCGGTCGTCCCGGCTCCACTGTGACCACGAGCCCGGGTAGAGCCGGCCGCGGCCCAGCCCCGCGTGCTCCATGGCCAGGAGGGTGTGGCACGCGGTCACGCCGGATCCGCAGTACGACACGACCGCGGTCGACGGTCCGACGCCGACCTCGGTCAGGCGGCGGCGGAGCTCCTCCACCGGGAGCAGGCGCCCGTCGGCGTCCAGGTTCTCGCGGCACGGGAGGCTCAGCGCGCCGGGGATGTGCCCCGCACGCGGGTCGAGGGGATCCGGGGCGCCGAGGTAGCGCTCGCGCTGGCGCGCGTCGAGCACGACGTGGGCGGGGTCGGCGGCGTCGTCGCCGGACGCCAGGCGCCCGGCGGGCCACGGCCTGGGGGTGAAGGTCGCCGCCGGGCGCCGCGCGGTGGCCGTCTCCAGGGGTGCGTCCCAGGCGGCGAGCCCGCCGTCGAGCAGCGCCGCCGGGTGCCCGATCGCCCGCAGCAGCCACACCAGACGCGCGGCGATCACGCCGCCCGCGTCGTCGTA
>JAXDGY010000007.1:0-12155 GCA_034664785.1 Solirubrobacteraceae bacterium | reverse complement strand
TGCGGTGCCGCGCCTGCCCTCTCGGACCAGTCCTGCCGAGCAGCGGCAGCGGAACCCTAGGGCGAGGTGGATGTTGGCCGGCGGGCGCACCGGCCACCAGTCGCTCCGGTCCAAAGTCACCGGCCGGGCTTTGTACACGTGGTCGAGGCGGCGGCCGTCATCGACACCCTGTCCGTGGGCCATCGCGAACCGGCTCGTCCGCAGCCCCGGGGCATCGAGCGCCACGCGCTCGCGCTCCGCCTCCAGCAGCTCGGCGTCGCCGAGCTGCCCTGTCTGCAGCGCCGTCGATCAGCCCTGCGGACGTCACGTGTCGAGAGCCCGGTGGCGATCGATCGGCCGCGGGGATCGGGCCGAGCGCCGGTGTCCAGGGCCGCCGCGGTCTAGGGTTCCCCATGACCACGCTCCCCCTCCCGCCCGTCGACCTCGCGAATCGGGTCGGTCAGACGGTCGGCCCCGACGGGTCCTTCGCCGACTACGACTTCGTCGGCCACGTGCTGCACGACCTGGTGGTGCAGTCGCTGCCGGCCGGGTGGACGTGGGGTGGGAAGCGCGTGCTCGACTTCGGCTGCGGCGCGGGACGCACCATGCGCCACTTCGTGGCGGAGTCGGCGGAGGCGGAGGTGTGGGGATGCGACATCGACGAGCCGAGCGTCGCGTGGGTCAACGCGCATCTGAACCCGCCGTTCCAGGCGTTCGTCAACGCCGCTGCGCCTCCCCTGCCGCGGCCGGACGACAGCTTCGATCTCATCTACGCGTTCTCGGTCTTCACCCACATCACGGACCAGTGGAGCGCCTGGCTGCTGGAGATCCACCGCTTGCTCGCTCCCGGCGGGATCCTCGTCGCGTCCTTCCTCGGCGAGGGCATGTCGCAGGCCATCGCCGGAGAGCCGTGGATCGAGGAGCGCATCGGCATGAACGTCCTCAGGGCGCACCAGAGCTGGGACCATGGCGGCCCGATGGTGCTGATGTCGCCGTGGTGGATCCGCGAGCACTGGGGACGCGCGTTCGAGCTGGTCCAGCTGACCGACACCTCGGACCCCGCGAGCCAGAGCATCGTGGTCGCGCGTCCGAAGCCCGTCGCGCCGACCCGCGCCGACCTCGAGCGCATCGATCCCGGCGAGCCGCGCGAGATCGCCGCGCTGCAGCACAACGTCGCCCAGCTCCAGCGCGAGGTCGTGACGGTCATGGGCGACCTCGAGTCGCGCCCAAGTGCCCCGCCGCTGATCGCCGAGCTGCGCCGGACCGCCGACAGGGTCAGGACGAGGATGAGGGGCTGACGTCGCGCGCGCTGCCGCGCTGCGCCGCGAACCCCTCAAGCAGCTCCGCCGCGCGCACGCCGGGGTCGTGCGCCTCGAGCCAGCCCGCGATCGCCTGGGCCCGGGCGCGCAGCGCCGCGTCCTCCAGCGCGCGCCCGACGGCGAGCCGGATCGCCCGCGGGCCGACCAGGCGGCGTGGGATCCGCACCCCGGCGCCCGCCCACACCACACGCGCGGCGTTCTCGTTCATGTCCCCGGCGGCCGGCGCCGCGATCACCGTGCAGCCGGCGCTGAGCGCACGGCAGACCGTCCCGTGGCCGGCGTGGGTCAGCACGGCGTCGCAGTGCGGCATGGTCCGCGCGTAGGAGAGCCAGTCGACCAGCGTGGTGTTGGCGGGGACCGCGGGCGCGGGGATCGGCAGGCGGCGGTTCGTGGTGGCCAGCACGCGCACGGGGAGGTCGGCGAGGCCCTCGAGCGCGCCGCGCAGCAGGCGGTGCTCACCGTCCTGCGCGGTGGACGGCGCGACCAGCAGGACAGGCCAGGAGGGGTCGCCGTCCGCCTCGACGCGCTCGCCGTTCGGCGGCTCCCATTGCAGCGGGCCCACGACGTGGGTCGTCGTCCGCCCGGGGTCGGCCGGGCGCGGGTACTCGAGCTGCGGGAACGTCCCGACGAGGCACAACTCGCGCGAGATCCCGCCGTGCACGTGCGCGAGTGACGGCAGGCCGAGCCGCTCGCGGGTCTCGTTGAGCTCCCGCCGCCCGAGCCGCAGGCCGCCGTCCAGGGCCGTGCCGAGGCGCTCCCAGAGCAGGCGCCCGGGGGCCGTGCGCGGCAGCCGCGCGCCGATCGAGTAGAGCGGGAAGCCGGGGGCGGGGCGCGGATCGACGTGGGGGATGAGCGTCGCGCACGGCACGCCCTCGAGCTCGGCGGCGAGCGCCGGGGCGAGCGTGAGGATGTCGGCGACGACGACGTCGGGGGCGAGGTCCCGCACCAGCTCGCGGGTGGTCACCGTCGCCCGCTCGACCGCCTCGTAGGGCGTCAGCGGCCGCTCGCGGGTCGGGAAGACGTGGTACTCGGGCGCGGCGGCGAACCCGAGGCCCTCGCGCTCGATGTCCGGCTGCCAGCGCGACCACGTCTGGACGTGGACGTCGTGCCCCCGGGCGCGCAGCGCCAGCCCGAGCGCGATGACCGGGAAGGCGTGGCCGGCGTCGCCGAAGGCGCCGAGGAGGACCCTCAAGCCGCGTTGAGCTCCGCCACGAGGCGCAACTGCTCGAGACGGTCGTCCTTGGTGAACGCCAGCGGCGTCACCCCGAGCGTGCCGACCCCCGCGTCGCGGAACGCGGCGATCCGCTCACGGACGTGGTCGCGGGTGCCGCACAGCGACACCGTGTCGATGAGGGCGTCCGGGATGGCGGCCATCGCCTCGTCGCGCTTGCCCTCCAGGTAGAGGTCCTGGATGCGCCGGGCCTCGTCCTCGAAGCCGTAGCGCTGCACGAGCTGGTTGTAGAAGTTCTTGTCGCGCGAGCCCATCCCGCCGACGTACAGCGCGATGAACGGCCGCATCAGGTCGCGGGCGGCCGGCAGGTCGTCGCCGATGTAGACCTGGACCTGCGGGGCGATCTCGACGTCGTCGATGGTCTTGCCGCCGCCCGCCCGGTCCACGCCGGCCTGGAGCTCCGCGCGCATGACGGCCACGTGCTCGGGCGAGAACAGCGTGGGGATGACGCCGTCGGCGATCTCCGCGGCCAGCTGGGTGTTCTTGGGTCCGATCGCGGCGATGTAGATCGGGATGCGCTCCTGCACGGGGGAGATCGTCAGCTTCAGCGCCTTCCCCGGGCCGTCGGGCAGCGGCAGCTCGATCGTGTCGCCGTGATACTCCAGGCGCTCGCGGGCCAGCGCCTTGCGCAGGACGGCGACGTAGTCGCGGGTCCGGGCCAGCTGCTTGGCGAAGCGCACGCCGTGCCAGCCCTCGGAGACCTGGGGGCCGGAGGAGCCGATGCCGAGGATCATGCGGCCGTCGGACAGCTGGTCGATCGTGGCGGCGGTCATCGCGGTCATCGCGGCGCTGCGACCCGGCATCTGGAAGATGCCCGAGCCGAGGCGGATCTTCGAGGTCTGCCCGGCCAGCCACCCGAGGACCGTGGCGGTGTCGGAGCCGTAGGCCTCGGCCGCCCAGACGGAGTCATAGCCGAGCCGCTCGGCCTCCTGCACGACCTCGAGCTGGTCGGCGCTCGTGAGGCCTAGGCCCCAGTACCCGATGTGCACACCGAGCTTCATGCAACGGTCCTTTCAGGCAGAGGAAGTTTGCTTGGCGGCGGGACGGAGAGCACGTACGCTCCTGACGACCCGGCGCCGTCCCGGGCAGCACCCTACATGCGACACCGCCGCACCCCCACCGACGAGCTGCGCCTGGCCATCGACTGCCTTCCGGTCCGCACGCGCGAGGCCATGCTGCTCGGCATCCGCGAGAGCGACATCATCGTCGGGGCCTACACCGACCGCCGTGGCGGCGTGTGCCCGATGCTGGCAGCGCACCGCCGCGGGGGCCGGACGAACTTCATCGCCTTCGCCCGGGCGTGGGACCGGTTCGCGGGGGCCAAGCGCGCCCGCCTGGCGACCTCCCGGGAGCTCCGGGTGCTGGAGGCGCAGCTCGAGGCCAGCCTGCTGCGCGACGGGCCCGACCTGGACCTCGGCGCCGCGATCGCCGACCACCAGGCCGCGGCGCGCGAGCGCCGCAGCCGGGAGGCTCGGGAGACCGGGCTGACCCCCGCGCCGGGCTGGCTGCGCGGGCGCCGCAGCCGCCGCGACGCCGAGCGGGCGTTGGCACGCGTCGAGGCCCGCGCGGCCCTCCGGCCACGCGAGGACGCCGGCGCTCCGGCGGACCCCGACCTCGTCGGGCGCTAGCCCGCCGAGCCGCCGTCCTCGTCGAGCACGGCGATCCCCAGCGCCGCGGCGAGCGCGCCGGCCTGGCCGACCACGGTGGGCCAGTCCCACGACGAGCCGCGCAGCGACTCGATGCCGCCGATCCCGGCGAGCTCGCAGGCGACCAGCTCCAGGCGCCGGCAGCGCGCGCCGGAGAACTCGGCGCCCGAGAGATCGCAGCGCTCGAAGCGCACGCCGTCGAGCTCGGCGCCGCGGAGGTCCAGGCCGCGCAGGTCGCAGTCCTCGAAGCGCACCCGCCGCAGCCGCGTGTTCTCCAGGGACGCCAGGTCGGCCCGGCAGCCTGACACCTGGACGTCCTGCAGTCGGCCCTCGTGCACGGCGGTGCCCGTGAGGCGCGCCGCCTCGACGTGGACCCGCACGATCGACGCGCCGCGCAGGACCGCGTTGGCCAGGTCGCCCGACTCGACGCGGACGTCCAGCGCCGACGCGTGCGGCAGGCGGGCGCCCGCGGCCCGCGCGGCGCGCACGACGAGCTCCTCGGCCTGCAGCCCGGACACCTCCCGGCCGGCGAGGTCGGCGCCGTCGACGATGCGGGGGTCCGGGCCGAGGCGCGGCGCCCCCGGTGCGATCGGCCGGATCACCCGATGCTGGGCAGGGCGCCCCCTCCCGGCTGGAGGAACTGGATCTCCGGGACGACGCAGCCGGGGGAGGTCTTCAGCAGGTAGCGCACGGACTCCGCGACGTCCTGCGTGGTGATCATCGTCTCCGCCGGCACGTGGCCCTTGACGAAGTCCGTCATCGGCGTGTCGACGAAGGCGGGGCACAGGGCGGTGGACTTCACCCCGGCCGTGCCGAGCTCCTTGTTCATCGCCTCGGTGAACCCGACGACGCCGTGCTTCGTGGCCGAGTAGACGCTGAGCCAGGCCTCGCCGACCTTGCCGGAGATCGACGCCGTGTTGACCACGAGCGCGTTGCGGTGCTCCTCGCCCGCGGCGCGCAGGAGGTCCATCGTCTCGCGATAGAACAGGAAGATCGAGCGCAGGTTGGTGTTGAGCTGCAGGTCCACCTTCTTGGTGGTGAGCTCGTCGACCGTCTCGCCGATCCCGACCCCCGCGTTGTTGACCAGGACGTCCAGGCGCCCGTAGGCGTCGCGATGCGCGCGGACGACCTCCTGGATGGTGGCCTCGTCGCCGAGGTTGCCCGCGACGTGGGTGACGTCGTAGCCCTTGTCGCGCAGGCCGTCGGCGGCCGCCTCGAGCTTCTCCGGCCGCCGGGCGGCCACGGTCAGGGCATACCCCTCCTCGCCGAGGACCTCCGCGATCGCCAGCCCGATGCCGCTCGAGGCTCCCGTGATGAGTGCCGCCCGCTCCGCCATGCTCGCTCCTCCTGGTCTTGGACGGCGACCATCCAATCACGTCGGCCAACCGACCCCTCGGGCCGCCCGGCCGTCTACCCTGTCGCCCCCGTGCGTCGTCGTTCGTCCATCCTCGCAGCGGCCCTCCTCGCGAGCGCCGCCGCGTTCGCCGCCGGCTGCGGCTCCGACGGCGGCTCCGGCACGAGCGCCGCGCCGGCCCAGCCGAAGCCGACCGCTGCCATCGAGGACTTCCCGAAGGCTGCCGGCCTGACGCTCGGCGAGCTGCGCCAGCGCTACGCGGAAGGCCCGATCTTCGCGCCGAGCACCTCGCTGCTCGAGCCCGGGAGCAACCGGATGGGCTTCGCGCTCTACGACAACGCGCAGAAGCAGCTCTCCGGGGCCGCCGTCGCGCTGTACGCCGCGCGCTCCGACGGCACGGGCCTCCGGGGGCCCTTCGTCGCGCGGTCGGAGTCCATGGCCGTCAAGCCCCAGTTCCAGAGCCGGCAGACCGCCGAGGACCCGAACGGGCCCAAGAACATCTACGTGAGCACGCTGCAGCTGCCCAAGAAGGGCAAGATGGTGCTCATGGGCCTCGCGCGGCTCGACGGCCGCCTGGTCTCCACGACCGCCTACGCGATGACGGTCGGCCCGAAGGGCGCCCAGCCGCCGGGCGTGGGCGACAAGGCGACGGTCATCCACACGCTGACGCCGGCCGACGTCGGCGGCGACCTCGCGAAGATCGACACGCGGATCCCGCCCGCCGCCGACCTGCTGGCGACCGACTTCGCCGACGTCGTCGGCAAGAAGCCCGTCGTCCTCACGTTCGCGACGCCGCAGCTCTGCCAGAGCCGGGTCTGCGGGCCGGTGGTCGACGTCGTCGAGCAGGCCAGCGCGGCGGCGGGGGACAAGGTGGCCTTCATCCACCAGGAGGTCTACAACGACAACCAGATCAAGAAGGGCGTGCGGCCCCAGCTGGCCGCCTACCACCTGGCGACGGAGCCGTGGACCTTCGTGATCGATCGTCGCGGGGTCATCTCGTCGCGCTTCGAGGGCGCGCTGTCGGTCGGCGAGCTCGAGCGGGCCGTCGCGAAGGTGCGCTAGCCCGGTCGTCGCCCGGCCCCGGGTGGGGGCGAAGTCCACCAACATCTGGGGTTGTGCGCTCCGGGGGACGCCGCGTAGCTTCGGTCGCGTTCTCATACGCAAAGGAGCTGGGTCTTGTCCTTCGCACCACCTCGGCGCCGCACGCGGCGCGCTGTGTCCCTGAGTCTCGCCGTCGGAGCGGCGGTCGCCTGCGCGACCACACCCGCGGCGTTCGCCAAGGACTCCACGGTCGTCGCGGACGGCCTCGCCAACCCCCGCGGCCTGACCATCGGGCCGAACGGAGACCTCTTCGTCGCCGAGGCCGGCAAGGGCGGGTCCGGCGCGTGCATCGGGGGGCCGGAAGGCGACGTCCCATCGTGCGTGGGCGCGACCGGCGCGATCACCCGGGTCGACCCGGCGTCGGGCGCCAAGAAGGCCCTCGTCAGCGATCTGCCGTCGCTGGCCGCGCAGACCGGTGACACGCCCGGAGGCGACGCGATCGGCCCGCAGGACATCTCCTTCAGCGGCAAGACCGGCTTCTTCACCGTGGGTCTCGGCGCCCCGCCGGACGCCCGCGACACGCTCGGCAGCGACGGCAAGGCGCTGGGCAAGCTGTGGCGCGTCGATGCGGACGGCGACGTCCACGAGGTCGTCGACCTCGCTGCCTACGAGGCCGCGAACGATCCCGATCAGACGGACCCGGCCGCCGAGGGCGCCGACTCCAACCCGTTCTCGGTCGACGCGACGGGCCGCAGCCTGCTCGTCACCGACGCGGGCGGCAACGACCTCCTGCGCGTCACGAAGGGCGGCGACGTCCGCACCGTGGCCGTGTTCCCGTTCGGCAAGGCGCTCGCCCCGCCGTCCCTGGGCCTGCCTCCCGGCACGGAGGTCCCCTATCAGCCGGTCCCCACCGGCGTCATCCGCGGCTCGCACGGCGACGCGATCGTCGGGCAGCTCACCGGCTTCCCGTTCCCCGTCGACAAGGCCAACATCTTCCGGGTGCATGGCCGCGACGTCTCGGTCGAGTTCGACGGCTTCACCAACGTCGTCGACGTGGGCAAGGGCAAGGACGGCGCCCTGTACGTGGTGCAGATCACGAGCACCGGCCTCGCCGGTCCGCCCTCGCCGGGCAAGCTCATCCGGATCGACCGCGACGGCAAGCAGACCGAGCTGCTCGCCGGGCAGCTCCAGGAGCCGACCGGCGTGACGGTGTCCGCGCAGGGCGACGTCTACGTCACGAACAACGGGGGCTCGCCGACGGACGGCCAGATCCTCCGCGTCGCCGCGGCGGACACCGGCGGCGACTGACGCGCTGACCGGCTGGTGCCCCAGCCCCCGCCGGCCTGGCCGGCGGGGGGCCTCGGGCCGCGGCAAGGGAACCGGGCGTGAACGCTCGGTCGACGAGGACCCGTTGACCCCCTGACCCACCGGGGATAGCGTCCCGCGTCTTGTCCGCTCACGAGACGCCGCGCTCCCAGCGGACGACGAGCGCCTCGGATGTGGCGCCGAATCTGGCCTCCCCCGGAGGGAACCCCCGCTTCCCGTTGTTCGACGCGCTGCGCGCCGTGGCGGCGCTGGCCGTGTTCACCGGTCACGTCGTCATCGCGACGCATCCGTTCGATCGGTCTCCGACGGTCTTCGCGCAGGCCGCCGTCGTCGCGAAGGAAGGCGTGGCGATCTTCTTCCTGATCTCCGGGTTCCTCCTCTATCGGCCCTTTCTCACGGCGAGGGTCGCCGGCATCCGCCTCTCCCTGGCCGACTACGCACGGCGCCGCGTGCTGCGCATCGTCCCGGCCTACTGGGTCGCGCTCAGCCTGCTCTTGCTGGGCGGGCTCGTGCACGGGGTGACCGCGGGCAACTGGTGGCTCTTCTACGGCTTCGGCCAGGTCTACGGACCCGGCACGATCGATGGCGGAATCGGGATCGCGTGGACGCTGTGCATCGAGGTCACGTTCTACCTCGCGCTCCCGGCCTTCGCGCTGCTCGCCGAGCGGCTCGGGAGCCGGCGCCACGCCCTCCGCTCCGACGTCGCGATCCTCGTCACGCTGGCGGTCGCGTCGCTGGCCTATCGCTTCCACTTCAGCTCGAACATCTTCGAGGTATGGAAGATCTCGACGCTCCCCGGGACGTTCTTCTGGTTCGCGCTGGGCATGGGACTGGCGATCGCCAGCGTGGCGATCGAGGCCCGGGGCGACGAGGCCTCGACGCTGGCGCGTTCGGTGACGAAGCACCCAACGCTCCTCTGGGCCGTCGCGCTGATCCTCCTGATCGCGGCGTTCGAGGCCCAGACCACCATGAGCTCGCTGCAATGGGGCTTGTTCGTCCAGTTCGTGCTGCAGGGGCTCGCGGCCCTCCTGGTGCTCCTGCCCGGGGTGTTCGACGACACCGGACGCGGCCTGGCCCGCAGCGTCCTGCGGCTCCGCGGCCTCGCGTGGATCGGACTCGTCTCCTACGCGTTCTACCTGTACCACCCGGTCGTCATCGAGCAGGTCATGACCTTCGCCCGGGACGAGCACCTGCCACATCCCCTCCTGGGCGTCCTCGCCGTCAGCTTCCTCGTCACCTGCGCCTGCGCGGCTTCGAGCTACTACCTCGTCGAGCGACCGATCATGCGCATCAAGGGGCTGGCCACGCTGTCCGACTGGCGTACCGGGTTCCGGGAGCCGCCGAGGACGCCGGTCGTCGAGATCCTCGAACCCGCCGTCGTCGTCGCCGACGAGCAGGGCGCGTAGCGGCGGCCTTCGCTCCGGCACGCGCTCCAGCCCCCGCCGGCCCCCGCCGGCCCCCGCCGGCCCCCGCCGGCCGCGGCCGGCGGGGACGCTGGGGCAGCTCGAGCGGCCGGTGACGGCTAGGAAACGGAAGCCAGCACGTCCTGGGCCGCCTTCAGGTGCTGCTGGAGGACGGGGATCTCGTCCTTGGCGTCGTTGCGGACCTTGCGGTTGCAGCCCTTGTCGACCTCGTCCTGGGCCTCGGAGATGTCCTGCATGTGGTCCTGGACCTCGAGGTCGGCATACCACTTGTCGAAGTCCTTGCCCTGGAACTGCTGGACCGCCCGCAGCTCCCACTGCTGGCTCGGGGACGGGCTGTCCGGAACCTCGATCCCCAGGCTGCGGGCGAGCTCCGTCGCGTCCTTCAGCGACTTGGTGTGGTCGTCGACCAGCAGCTTGCCGAGGTCCCTGGCCTGCTGGGTGGTCGCCTTCTGCTGGGCGATCTTCCCGCCCTGGATCTCGAACAGGTCGCCCTCGATGGACATCTTCAGCCACTCCTCATCCCAGGAGGAGAAGCGGCGGCTCCCGCAGTTCTGGTCGCACTTCTGCGCGTGGCCCTTCGCCTGGTGACTCGAATCGCCGTGGGTGTCGTCCGCGACGGCGAAGGCGCCGAAGCCGAGGGTCAGGACGGCCGCGGTGGCGGCGACAGGTGCGAGTGCGCGACGAAGCATGAGACAGCTCCTTCGGTGGAGGTGATGGACGACGCCGCCGATACCCGGTTGGCCACGCCCGGATCGTGTGTCGTGGCGCGCGGCATCCGCATCGTCAGCCTCCCTACCTTCTGCCCGCCGACACCGTGGCCGGGCGGCCGGGGACCGGGGTCGGCGGGCGGCCGGCATCGAGTGGGGCGGCCAGGATTCGAACCTGGGTCTGACAGGTTATGAGCCCGCTGCTCTACCGCTGAGCTACCGCCCCCTGGGTTGCGGGACGGTACCGCGGGTACGATCCGGCGATGCGTTTCGACGACAAGGACGACCCTGCGATGCAGCCGGTCTACGAGGCCGGCGGCGGGGAGAGCGAGGGCTTCGAGCAGGCCGAGGACGAGCTCATCGAGCACTCGAGTCACGGCGACATGCACGGCACGACCAAGATCACGGAGGACGCCGAGCACGTCGAGGAGGAGGTCGAGCCGGACGAGGACCAGTACGGCGAGCCCGACGAGATCGACCCGCACGAGCGCGAGGACCCCGAGCTCGGCGAGTAGTCGCCGCCCCCGGCGCGGGGCGCGCTCCCGCTAGGCGCGCCGCAGCGGGACGAACGACACCGCGCCGAGGTCGTGGCGCTCGACCCGGGCGCCGCGGCGCACGGCGAGGATGAGGCGCTGCTGGCCTCGCGCGCGGACGGGGGCGACGAGCCGCCCGCCGTCGGCCAGCCGGGCCGTCAGCTCGGCCAGGTCACGCTCGCCGCCGGCGGCCGCGACGTTGATCGCGTCGAAGGAGGCCTCCTCGCCGAGCGCGCGCACCCCGTCACCCACCACCGCGGTGACGTTCTCCACCCCGGCGGCCGCGAGGTTGGCGGCGCCGCGCAGCGCGATGCGGGGGTCGCGCTCCACGGTCCAGACGTGCGCGGCCAGATGGGCGAGCACCGCGGCGTGCCACCCAGACCCGGTCCCGACGTCCAGCACGCGCTCGTCGCCGCGCAGGCGCAGCGCGTCGCACATCACCGCGACGACGCGCGGCTGGCTGATCGTCTGCCCGCCGCCGATCGGCAGCGGCCCGTCCTCCCACGCCCGGGCACGCAGCCGGGGCGGCACGAAGCGGTCCCGGGGCGCCGCCGCGATCGCGGCGAGGACGCGTGTGCTCGCACCGTGTGCGCGCAGGTCCCGCAGGAGCGCTTCTGCCTCCGGATCGCCCATGTGCCGATGATGACCGGGGGAGCGCCCGGGAGGAACGGCGACCTGCAGCGTCGAATGACGGGTTCGCCCATGAAGAGGACGGTCCCGACCCCACACGCCCCCGCGCCTCACGAGGCCCAGGGCCACCAATCGCTGTCGGCCTACATCCAGGCCCGCTTCGACGAGTTCTCGCGCTCCCAGAAGGACGTGGCGCAGTACATCGTCGACCACCTGGACGAGGTCGCCTTCCAGACCGCCGAGGAGCTCGCGCGCCGCGCGAACACCTCGAGCTCGACCGTCGTGCGGTTCTCGCAGGCGCTCGGGTTCGAGGGCTTCCCCGAGCTGCAGGGGTCGGCGCGGGAGGAGTACCGCCGCCGCCACGCCGCCAAGGGCGGTCCCGGCCGGATCACCTCGCCCGAGCCGCTGTTCTCGCTCGACCAGAACCCGTTCGAGACCGCCGTCGCCTCCGACCACGTCAACGTGGAGGAGACGGCGCGCAAGGTGTCGCGCCGCGACATCGAGGCGACGGTCGAGGCGATCGCGAGCGCCGAGCGCGTGCTCATCGCGGGCACGGACCAGATGGCCTTCTTCGCGAGCTACCTGCGCCACCTGCTCATGCTGCTCGACCTGCGCGCGGAGATCGTCGCCAGCCCGTCACAGGAGGCGCTGAGCCGCCTCGGGCGCATCGACGAGCAGACGCTCGTCATCGGGCTGAGCGCGGGCCGGCCGCATCCGCTGGTGGTGCGCGCCATGAAGCTCGCCCGCCACCGCAAGGCGCGCACGGTCGCCGTGACCGACGCGACGCTGTCCGAGGTCGCCAAGCTCGCGCAGATCCGCCTCTACTACTCGTCCAACAGCCCCGCGTACGTGCGGTCGCACACCGCGCTGCTGTCGATCATCCAGGCGCTCGCGTACGGCGTCTACAGCCGCGATGCGCCGTCCTACCAGGAGCGCATCAAGGCCTTCCGGTTGAAGTAGTCGTC
>JAXDGY010000006.1:0-5966 GCA_034664785.1 Solirubrobacteraceae bacterium | reverse complement strand
GATCGGATCCGATGGCGATGTTCACTCGCTGCTCGCTTGAGGCGAAGGGGGAACCGGCCCCGGGCGGGGCCGGCGGACCATCCCGCGAAACCTACCCGCTCACGGCGCGCGGTCTCACGCCAGGGCCGCCGCCACCTCGGCCTCGGGCACCGCGCCGCGGCGCACGACGCGCCAGCTGCCGTCGCGCTCGTGGCCGCGCAGGTCGACCACCGTCGACGGCGTCCCGGGCAGCGGGCCACCGTCCAGGACGAGGTCCGCCGCCTTGCGGATGCGCTCGGGGACCTCCTCCAGCCGCCGGGCGTCCGGGCCGCCGGCGACGTTCGCGCTGGACTGCAGCACCGGCCAGCGGACGGCGTGCAGCGCCGCGAGGTCGGCGGGCAGCGCGGGGACCCGCAGGCCCAGCGTCCCGGGATCCGGTCCGCAGGCCAGCGGGAAGCGGCCCGCCGGATTGGGCAGCAGCACCGTGACGGCGCCGGGCAGCAGCGCGAGCAGCGCGTCACGCGTGCGCGGCCCCAGCTCGGGCAGCGCCGCCAGCGCCAGCGAGGGCTGGAAGAACATGACGGCCGCCGGCTTGTCGGGGCGGCGGCCCTTGAGCGCGTACAGGCGCCGCACGCCTTCCTTGGCGTCGGGCTCGCAGGCCAGGCCGTACACCGTGTCGGCCGGGAAGACCGCCACGCCGCCGACGCCCATGCAGCGCTCGAAGACCTCGGCGTCACGCTGCGTCAGGACCGCCACGCCACCACCACGCGCTCGATCCCGGCCAGGTCGCGGTGCACCGTGCTGCCGGTCAGCCCCGCGCCGGCGAACAGCGCGGCGACCGCGGCGGCCTGCCCCTCCCCCACCTCGACGGCGGCCCAGGCCGCGGCCAGCGGCGCGATCACCCGGTAGGCGTCCAGCCCGTCGGGCCCGGCGAACAGCGCCTCGGACGGCTCGTGACGGGTGATCTCCGGCGCGAGCGAGGCGCGCTGGCCCTCGGCGACGTAGGGCGGGTTGGAGACGAGCGCGTCGAGCTCGAGGTCGAGGCCGTCGAGCCAGTGCGCGACGTGGAAGGCGACGTCCAGCCCCAGGCGCTCGGCGTTGGCCCGCGCGACGGCCACCGCCCCCGGGCTCGCGTCGCTGGCGCTCACCACCAGGTCGGGCCGCTCCTGCTTGAGCGCGAGCGCGATCGCGCCGCTGCCCGTCCCCAGGTCGTGCACGCGCGCGCCCTGCGGCAGCCCGAGGGCCGCCTCGACCAGGGTCTCGGTCTCGGGCCGCGGGATGAGCACCCGCGGGTCCACGACCAGGTCGAGGTGGCGGAAGCCGCGCGTGCCGGTGATGTAGGCGACCGGCTCGCGGCCGACCGTCCGGCGCCGCACCGCGTCGCGGAAGGCCCTGACCGCCGCGCCCTCCACGGGCCGGTCGGCTTCGAGCACCAGCCGCGTGCGGTCGATGCCGAGCGCGTGGGCGAGCAGGACCTCGGCGTCCAGGCGCGGCGTGTCGACGCCGGACGCCTTCAGCGCCACGAGCGCGCTGTCGAGCGCTTCACGGACCGGGACGCCGGAGAAGGCCACGCCCGGGGCCCTACGCGGCCGCCTGGGCCTCGAGCCGGCGGCGCTTCTCGTCCGCGCTCAGCGCGTCGGTGAACTCGTCGAGCTCGCCCTGGAGCACGGCGTCGAGGTTGTGGGCCGTGAGCTTGATGCGGTGGTCGGTGACCCGGCGCTCGCCGTAGTTGTAGGTCCGGATCTTCTCGGCCCGGTCCCCCGTGCCGACCTGCGAGCGGCGGTCGGCGGCCAGCTCGGCCTGCTGCTCGGCCAGGGCCGCCTCGTACAGACGCGCGCGCAGGACGCGCATCGCCTTGTCGCGGTTCTGGAGCTGGCTCTTCTCGTCCTGCATCGACACGACGATCCCCGACGGCTTGTGCGTGATGCGCACCGCGGAGTCGGTCGTGTTGACGGACTGCCCGCCCGGCCCGGAGGAGCGGTAGACGTCGACCTGGAGGTCGTTCGGGTCGACATGCACGTCGACGTCCTCGGCCTCGGGCAGCACGGCGACCGTGGCGGTCGAGGTGTGGATGCGGCCCTGGGACTCCGTGACGGGGACGCGCTGGACCCGGTGGGTGCCGCCCTCGAACTTGAAGACGGAGTAGGCGCCGTCGCCCTTGACGGCGAAGGTGTGCTTGCCCTCGGAGGAGTCCAGGGGCTCGGTGCTGAAGCCGCGGCGCTCGGCGTAGCGGCTCAGCATGCGGTAGACGTCGCCGGCCCACAGGCCGGCCTCCTCGCCACCCGCGCCGCCCTGGATCTCGACGATGACGTTCTTGTCGTCGTTGGGGTCGCGCTCGACCATCGCCAGGCGGATGGCCTCCTCGAGCTCGGCGATGCGGGCCCGCGCGGTCGCGAGCATCTCGCGGACCTCGGGGTCCTCGTCCTCCTCGAGCAGCTCCTCGGCGCCGGCGGCATCGTCGACCGCCCGCCGCCACTCCGCGCCCGCGGCGGCAGCCGGCTTGAGGCGCGCGTACTCGCGGCCGACCTCGGCGGCCCGCCGCCGGTCGGAGAGGATCTCCTGATCGACGATGAGCTGCTCGAGCTCGGCGAAGCGCGACTCGATCTGCTCGACGAGGGATTCGATCATCGGGGCCCAGTCTAGGCAGCGGTCATGCCGCGACCTCGACGCCCGCGAGATCCCCGGCCGTCTGGCCGGGGGTCTCCGTGGCGAGGACGGCCTCCATCGCCGCGACGGCCACCGCGAGCTGCTGCAGGTCGGGCTCCCGCGTCGTCAGGCGCTGGAGCTGCAGGCCCGGCCACATGACGACCTTCGCCCAGCCGCGCGAGCGGTGCCGGCCGGTGAGCTTGATGAGCTCGAAGGAGATCCCGGCGATGACCGGGACGCCGAGCACCCGCGTGGCCACCAGCCAGTACCAGGCCGGCAGGCCGATCGGCGCGAAGACGAAGATGGCCACGATCATCACGACGAGCAGGAAGCTCGTCCCGCAGCGGGGATGCAGGCGGCTGAAGCGCTGGGCGTTGGCGGGCGTGAGCGCGAGGCCGGCCTCGTGGCAGGAGATCGTCTTGTGCTCGGCGCCGTGGTACTGGAAGAGGCGGCGCAGGTCGCGCAGGCGCGACAGCAGCGTCAGGTAGGCCAGGAAGATCGCGGTGCGCAGGAGGCCCTCCACGAGCCAGAACAGCCAGCCCGAGCCGAGCTGGTCCTTGACCAGCGACGTGAGGCCGACCGGCACGACGAAGAACAGCCCCACGGCGAGCAGGACGCCCAGGAGCACGGTGACGGCCCACACGGCGCCCGAGAGCTCCTGCTCCTCCTCCCCGAGCTGGGCGTTGGCGCTGATGCCCAGCGCCCGGAAGCCGATCCGCAGCGACCCGCCGAGGGCCACGACGCCGCGGAGGACCGGCAGCCGCAGCACCCGATGGCGCGCGAGCAGCGACGTGAGCGCGAAGGCGCGGACGTCGATCGGGCCGAGCGCAGCCTCGGTCGGGTCGACGGCCTGCTCGCCGCCGGCGCGGCGGGCGGCCAGCTGCTCGTCGCTCGGCTTGCGGACGGCGACGGCCCAGCTCGAGACGCCGCGCATCATCACGCCCTCGAGGACCGCTTGGCCGCCGACCGGCGCGTCTGGAACGGACGAGCGCGCCGGCGATGCCGGCGCGCTCGGGTCCACGGCCATGGCGCGGTGGGGCGCTAGCCCCGCGAGCCGCGCCGGGCGGCGCGGCGCTTGAAGCGCTCGACGCGGCCGCCCGTGTCGACGAGCTTCTGGCGGCCGGTGTAGTACGGATGGCAGTTCGTGCAGATCTCGACGCGGATCTCGGGCTCGGTGGAGCGCGTCGTGAACTCGTTGCCGCAGGTGCAGCGGACGTGCGACTCGACGTACTCGGGATGGATGGCGGTCTTCATGGTCTCCTTCAGGATAGCGGTCGAACGCCGCCGTCAGCCGTCCGCGACGGGGCACGCCCGGACGGCCGCGTCGTCGTCCTCGACCACCTCGACGACGCCCCG
The DNA here is from genome assembly GCA_034664785.1 of Solirubrobacteraceae bacterium. Classification (GTDB taxonomy): domain Bacteria; phylum Actinomycetota; class Thermoleophilia; order Solirubrobacterales; family Solirubrobacteraceae; genus Paraconexibacter. The sequence continues at coordinate 1,985 of JAXDGY010000006.1, read as the reverse complement.
GGCGGCGTCCGCGAGCGCCCGCACGGTGCTGCCCGGCGCGCACGCCGGGGCGGTGAACACCACGGTCGCGGCGGCGCCCGCGGCCAGTGGCGGGAGCATGAGCGGCGGCTGGGCGGCTCCGCCGACCTGCAGCGCGACGCTCGACGGCGCCACGACGGGCCCGCGCCCGGTGTTGCGGACCGTCACGGCGTAGCGGAGCACGGCGGGGGCCTCGGGGACGGGCTCGAAGCCGATCGCCGCGATCTGGAGGTCAGGGCGCTTGTCGGGCTGCTTGCAGGCGCCGCTCGTGCGGGTGGCCTTGCGCACCACGAAGCCGGTGCGGTCGTACCAGCGGAACGCCACGCGCACGCGGTAGGTCGCCGGCACGGCCAGGGCGTCGACGCGCTTGTCGTAGACGAAGCCGGGGACCCCGGGCGCGGAGCGCTCCCAGACGCCGAAGGTCGGCAGGCCCTTCACGCGCCGCTCCGGCTGGCCCGGCAGCTCCGCGTAGAGGTCGAAGCGCATCGCGAGCGTCGTCGCCGCGGCGATGCGGGGCATCGAGCCCGTGAAGACCGCGTAGCGCGACGGCAGGTCGGCGCCGGTCGAGCACGCCTTGACCTTCACGCCGAGCGGCGTGGAGACCGGCTCCGCGGCGCGCGCGGCGGGCGCGAGGACGATCGCGAGGGCCGCGGCGGAGGCGGCCACGAGGTGGGCAGGACGATGCATGGAGCCGCCCGAAGAACACCGCCCGGCCGCCGCGGTTGCGGCAGCCGGGCGTGATGGCTCTCGAATCGGGTGCTACGTGAGCTGGTAGAGCGGCCCGTCGCCGCCCTCGGGCGTCGTCAGGCGACCGCCCTTCGCCGTGATCGCACCGCACTGCACGCAGTTGGTGTAGTTGACGATCACGTCGACGTGCTCGGTGGCGTTGCCGTTGTCGGTCGCCTCGAGCTGGTCCTCGGGGATCTCGTAGACCCCCGCCGGGCACATCCAGCGCCACGTCTCGGCCACGACCCGCGGCACCCGCTTCTGCACGCGGATGTGGTTCGGGGCGTCGTCGCGGGTCTGGTTGCCCGTGATGAACACGCTCGAGAGCTTGTCGAACGTGTACTTGCCGTCCGGCTTGGGGTAGCTCTTGGCCGAGTCGCCGATGAACATCGGCGTCTCGTCGCTCGGGTGCACCGACCGGCGCCCCGGGGGGAACTTGCCCTTCGTCGCGATGAGGACGTTCGTCAGCGGGCCGCCCTTGATCAGGCCCTTCTGGGCCATGGGCTGGCGCGTGTTGCGGACCTCCCACAGCTCCTTGCCGATGATGGAGTCCTCGACGGCGCCCTCGTAGGCGTCGAAGCTCGACTCGCCGCGCCGCAGCGACTCGTAGATCGCCTCGGCGGCGAGCATGCCGGACTTGATCGCGTAGTGGACGCCCTTCAGCGAGGTCGTGTTGACCATGCCCGCCGAGTCGCCGACGAGCACGGCGCCCGGCATCGCGACCTTCGGCATCGACCAGTAGCCGCCGCCCGGCAGCGCCTTGGCGCCCCAGCCGACGCGCTCGCCGCCCTCGAGGATCGAGCGCACGAGCGGGTGCTGCTTGAACTCCTGCAGCAGGTCGTGGACCGAGGTGGTCGCGTCGGCGTAGTCGAGGTCCACCACGAAGCCGATCGAGACCTGGTCCTGCCCGGTCTTCTCGTTGCGCATCGGGTAGATCCACGACCCGCCGGTGTGGTGGTACTTCGTGTTGAGCTTCAGCGGCCACGGCCCGAGCGTGTGGATGATCCGGTCCAGCGGCTTGGCGACGTTCCAGACCTCCTTGACCCCGAGCTCCCAGTTCTGGGGCTCACGGCCCTCGGCCAGGTTGAACTCGCGGATCGCCGGGCCGGTCAGGTGGCCCCAGCAGCCCTCGGCGAGCACGGTGGCCTGCGCCTTGATGTCCGCGCCCGGCTCGAAGTTGCCGAGCTCCTCGCCCTGCTTGCCGCGGCCCTTGTCGCCGGAGCGGACGCCGACCACGCGGC
>JAXDGY010000005.1:0-4467 GCA_034664785.1 Solirubrobacteraceae bacterium | reverse complement strand
GTCATGGGGCGACCGCCCTCACTTGCGCCCTGCCGCCCGACCCCAGGGCGACATGGGGCATCCGCCCCACGCGCCGGCCCGGCCTCCCACGCGCCGGTGCCGGCTGCGCGAGACTGTGCGCGTGCCGGACGACCCCTCCGACGATGCGCTGCTCGGCCCGGCCGACGTCGCCGCCTGGCTGGACGTCGACGAGGGCTGGCTGGCCCGCGCCGTGCGCAGCGAGGCGCTCCCGGTGATGGGGTTCACCAGCGCCGGCGAGCCGGTCGTGGCGGCCGCCGAGGTCCGCGCCTGGCTGCGCCGGCCGGACCCGTCGGGCGACCAGACCTAGCACCGGTTCTCAGCCGCTTCCCAGGCCCGCGAACCCCTCGCGGGCCGAGCGCAGGGCCGGCTTCGGGCGCCCGTCGCGGTCGAACAGGCCCTTCTGGTTCAGACCGGGGGTCAGGCCGATGCCCGGCACGCGGCGCACGATCGTCCCGCCCCGGAAGGCCGGGTTGATCGCGAAGTCCTGCAGCGACCAGATGAAGGCGCCGTCGAGGCCGGGCACGCCGCGCACGGCGCGCAGGTGCACGGCGATCAGCGCGGCCTGGTAGTCGCGCCCTCCCCGGGCGGCCGGCGCGTTGAGTGTCGCCGGCGTCCCCTCCGCCCCGAACTCCGCGAGGAGCAGCAGCTTGCCCGGGAAGCGGGCGGCATAGGTCGCCAGGCGCGCGCGCAGGTCGCGCGCGACCGTCGCGGGCGAGGCGTTCGTGTCCTCGTACCAGCCCAGGTAGCTCGTCGTCCCGACGGCGTCGAGGTGCGCGTAGAGCTGCCCGGGGACCGCGGGCAGGTGGGCCTTCCAGACGTCGACCCCCACGGGACGGCCGGGGTCGGCGGCGTGCAGGAACCGCGCGTTGGCGTCCACCCAGGCGCCCTGCGGTCCCGTGCCGTTGCCTGCCACCTCGCACCCGAGGCTCCAGCCGACGATGGCGGGATGCAGGCCGTTGGCGGCGAGGTCCGCGCGCACGCGGCGGCCGGCGAGCGCCTGGAGCTTCGGTCCCCGGGTGCGGAACTCGCCGGGGGAGTCGACGGGACCGATCTCCTGCCAGATCGCGATGCCCGCGGCGTCCAGGCGCTCGGCGAGCGCCGGGGTCAGCGGGTGCAGGGCCCGCGTCGCCGTGGCGCCGGCGGCGCGCAGGCGGGCGACGATCCGATCTGAGTCCCGGGCGGTCAGGGCGTCGCCGTGGCCTGGGACGTCCTCCTGGACCGAGACCCCGCGCAGGACGGTCTTGCGTCCGTTCACGCGCAGCACCCCGCCGTCCCAGCGCAGCTCGCGGAGGCCGATCCGGGCGACGTAGGCGCTCTCGAGCGGCACCCCCAGTGCAAGCTCGTGCAGCGCGCCGTGACCAGGCGACCACAGCCGCGGACGCGGGACGGTGAGGGTCGTGCGGAGCGTCGCCGCGCCGCCGGCGGGGATCACCTGCGCGGGGAGCGAGAAGAGGCGGTCGCGATCCAGGCGACCCAGGACGCCGATCGCGCGGCGCGGCCCGTGGTTGGTCACGCGGGCCGCGATCGTCACGCGCGCCGCACCATCCGCGCCAAGGCGCGTGCGGACCGTCGGCGTGGCGATCTCGCTGGCGCCCACGCGGCGCAGCGTGACCTCGCGATTGAGCCCGCCGTAGTTGAACCAGGTGCGGTGGAAGCCCTGTGCGGACTGCTGGGAGGGCGAGCGCCAGTCGACGCGCACGACGAGGCGGTGGACGCCGCGGCTCAACGGGGCCCGCGTGGTGAACGGGGAGTAGGCGCCGCGATGGGTCCCGACGGGCCGGCCGTCGAGGAAGACGTCGGCGCGGAAGGCCGCCGAGGAGAACTCGATCGCGTAGGTCCCGCCGGCCACGCGCAGGTCGCGGCGGTACCAGCCCTGTGACCCGCGGAAGGCGATCGGCGCGTCCGGGCGGCCGAGCGACTGCGGGTTGGCCGCGTGCGGGACGCTGACGGCGACCCCGCCGAAGCGCCCCTCCTGCCAGCCCGCCATGACGCCCGTCCCGGCGGGGTCCGCGGCGTAGCGCCAGCCCGTCGCGAGCGCGACGCGCCCCGCCGGGCCGGCGAAGGCCATCGGCCGCGGCGCCCCTGGCGGCACCGGCGCCGGCAGCAGGGCCGCCAGGGCGGCGGAGAGGGTGGCGGCCAGCATGCCCCCTGAACGCTTGCAGGCCGTGCGTGGTCGCGCACCCAGGGGTGGCGGTCAGCACGTCGCGGCGCTCAAGCGGGCGCGCGGGCGGTCATCGCCCCGGCTGGGACCGGCTTGGCGGCGGGGGCGTCGATCGGTCCCAGCGCGGCGAAGGCGGCCCCGGCCGCCGCTGCCGACCCGAGCATGAGCAGCCAGGCCGGGTCGAAGTCGGCGGCCGTGACCGGCGTCCCGAGCAGCGCCACGAGGACGGCGACGCCGAGCGCGGTGCCGATCTGGCGGCCCATGGTGAGGACCGCGGCGCCGGTGGCGAAGCGGTCGGGCGGCAGGGACGCGGCGGCCGCCCCGGTCAGGGCAGGGTTGACCAGGCCGACGCCGGCGCCCCCGATGAGGATCCCGGGCAGGAACGCCCAGGCGTAGTCGTGGGCGGCACCGAGGTGCGTCGCCCACCACACGCCGCCCAGCGCGAAGAGGACGGCGCCGAGGGCGCCCGTGGCGCGATGGCCGATGCGGGCGCCGAGCCGTGCGCCCGGCACCGAGAACGCCGCCGCCGTCGCGGGCCCGGGGGCCAGCTCCAGGCCGGCGCGCAGGACGGAGTCGTGCCACGGCCCGGTGAGGAACAGGACCGACCCGAGGAGCATCGCGGCGAAGCCGGCGAAGAACAGCGCCGCGGCGGCGACCGACACGGAGAACGACCGCACGCGGAGCAGCTGCGGCTCCACGATCGGCGCCGGATGGCGCGAGCTGCGCGCGGCGACCGCGGCGACGAGCACGGCCGAGAGCGCGAACAGCCCGAGGACCCGGCCGCCGCCCCAGCCCCAGGCGGGGCCCTGCACGATGGCGATGACCAGGGCCCCGATTCCCGCCGTGACCCCCGCCGCGCCCAGCAGGTCGGGGCGCGCGGTCGACTCCTCGCGGATCTCGTGCAGCACGCGGGCGCCGGCCACGAGCGCGATGAGCCCGACGGGCAGGTTGACGAGGAAGACCCAGCGCCAGCTGGCCTCGACGAGCAGGCCCCCCAACGGCGGGCCCGCCGCGGCGGCCACGCCGCCGGAGGCGGCCCAGATGCCGATGGCGACGTGGCGCTCGGCGGGCGGGAAGGCCGGCAGCAGCAGCCCGAGCGAGGTCGGCACCATGAGCGCGGCGCCCATCGCCTGCACCACGCGTGCGGCGACGAGGAAGCCGACCGACGGGGCCACCGCGCAGAGCGCCGATCCGGTGGTGAAGACGACCAAGCCGGTCAGGAAGGTCCGCTTGCGCCCGAGCGCGTCGGCCCATCGGCCGGCCGGCACGAGCAGCGCGGCGAAGACGATCGCGTAGGCGTTGAGCACCCAGGACAGCCCGGCCAGGCTCGTCCCCGGGAAGTCCCGCTGGATGTCGGGGAAGGCGATGTTGACGATGAACAGGTCGAGGCTGGCGACGAAGACGCCGGTGCACACGACGAGGAGGATCCGCCACTTGGGTTGCATGAAGCAACGCACGGTAGACGAGGCCGTTGCTTCATGCAACCCTATGGGCATGCTCCAGAGCGACTACCCCGGTCAGATCTGCTCCGTCGCCCGCACGCTCGAGCTCGTGGGGGAGCGCTGGAGCATGCTCGTCATCCGCGACGTCCTCCTCGGGATCCGCCGCTTCGACGACCTCCAGGCCGACCTCGGGATCGCGCGCAACGTCCTGGCCGCCCGGCTCGACAAGCTCGTCGAGCACGGCATCCTCGAGCGCCGGCCCTACTCCGAGCGCCCCCTGCGACACGAGTACGTCCCGACCGAGAAGGGGCTGGACCTGTGGCCCGCCGTCCACTCGCTCATGCAGTGGGGCGATCGCCACGCACCCGCCGAGGGCGGCCCGCCGACGGTCCTGGAGCATCGCGGCTGCGGCGGCGCCGTCGACGCGCACCGGCGCTGCGAGCGCTGCGGGGAGGACCTCACGGTCCGGAGCGTGCGGGCGCTGGCCGGCCCGGGGGCGGGGCCGGGGCATCCGCTGGCGAGGGCGGTCGCGGACGGGGCGCCTCGCGCAGGATGAGCGCCACGGAGGCCACGATCAGCGTCGCCCCCGCGAGCGTCGCGGGCTGCACCGCCTCGCCCAGGACCGCCCAGCCGAGCGCCACGGCGACGAGCGGGTTGACGTAGGCGTACGTCGAGACGCGCGCGATCGGCGCGTGCTGCAGCAGCCACGCGTAGGCCGTGTAGGCGACCAGCGAGCCGGCGATGACCAGGTAGGCGAAGGCGGCGATCGAGCGCACCGAGAACGCGCTGGGATCCAGGCCGCCCCACTCGCCGGGTGAGGCGAGCACCAGGACGGCGCCGCCG
>JAXDGY010000004.1:0-8696 GCA_034664785.1 Solirubrobacteraceae bacterium | reverse complement strand
TGCGGCAAGTCCTACACGCCCGCCCAGAACTACACCGACATCCCCGACGGCTGCGGCAACGCGTGGGTCAAGGGGACCTACTCCAAGGCCATCACGGTGGCGGCGGAGAACGACGTGATCATCAACGACGACCTCACCCACACCGGGGACGGGCTGCTCGGGCTCATCGCCAACCAGTACATCCGGGTCTATCACCCGGTGACCGACCCGACGGCCGCCAACCCGGCGAACGCCTCCGACACGCTCGGGGACGTGACCGTCGACGCCGCGATCCTGTCGCTGAAGCACTCGTTCATCGTCGACAACTACTCCAAGGGCGGCGCGTCCGGGAACCTGAACGTCTTCGGCGCCATCGCCCAGAACTTCCGCGGGCCGGTCGGATCGACGGACGGCTACGGCCTGCACGGCTACATCAAGAACTACACGTACGACGACCGCCTGGCCTACGAGGAGCCGCCGAACTTCCTCGACCCGGTCCAGACGGCGTGGCGGATGGTCCGCGCCACCGAGCAGCAGCCCGCGCGCTGAGTTCGCGGTCGGACGCCGGATGGGTCCTGACTCCCGGCGGGCCCGCGCGTTGCCGATAGGTGGATGATGCCGCGGATGCAAGCCCAGAGCCACGGCCTCGGGCGCCGCGCGCTCGCGTCGCGGCGCGAGCCTGCGCTGCGCTCGCGGGCGGCCCGGGGCGACCAAGCGGCGTTCTCGGCGCTCTACGAGCGCCATCACCAGGCGCTGTACCGCTACTGCCGGTCGATCCTGCAGCACGACCAGGACGCCCAGGATGCCCTGCACAACACGATGCTGAGCGCCTTCGCGGCGCTGCAGGAGGAGCAGCGGGACTTCGAGCTGCGCCCGTGGCTGTTCCGGATCGCGCACAACGAGGCGATCTCGATCGTGCGCCGGCGCCGGGAGACGGGCGAGCCGGTGCCGGAGGTCGAGGACCCGCGCAGCCTGGAGGACGAGGTCGCCGGCCGGGAGGACCTGCGCGTCCTGCGGGAGGACCTGCGGCAGCTGACCGACAAGCAGCGCTCGGCGCTCGTCCTGCGCGAGCTCAGCGGTCTGTCGCCGGCGGAGATCGGCGCGGTGATCGGCGCCTCCCCGGGGACGGCCAAGCAGACCGTGCTCGAAGCGCGGCTCGCGCTGCACGAGTGCCGGGAGGGCCGTGCCATGGCCTGTGAGGAGGTGTGCCGCTCGCTGTCGGACGGTGACGGCCGCGTCCTGCGGGGGCGCCGGATCCGGGCCCACCTGCGCGCTTGCTCGGGATGCCGCGGCTTCCAGGAGGACCTGAGGCGCCGCCCCCAGGCCCTGGCCGCGCTCTCGCCGCCGCTGCCCGCCGCGGCCGGCCTCGCGCTCCTGCACAGCCTCCTGCCCGCGGCCGGGAAGGCGGCCTCCGGTGGCGCATGGTGGGGCTCGGGCGGCGGCGTCCTCGGAGCGGCGGGCGCGAAGGTGGCGGTCGGGGCGGCCGTGGTCGCCGCGGCCGGGGCCACCGAGGTCGCCGTCCACGCCACCCGCCCACCCGCCCGCCCCGCGCCGCAGAGCGCGCCGGCGCGTCCGATCGCCGCCCGGCCTCCGGCTGCCGCGGCCGGGCCGGCCCCCGCGGCGTCGCCTGGGCGCGGAGCTGCGCCCGACCCCGCCGCCACGCATCGGCGCCCCGCCGCCGGCTCGCCCGCGACAGCGCCCGCCGCCACCGCGCCGCAGCCCACTCCCACGGCCGTGCACGGCGCCCACGCGCCCGCGTCCCCGGCAGGCGGCTCCGCCGGCGCCAAGCCGTCCGGCGGCAAGGCCCACGGACCCTCCTCCGCGGGCCAGGCGCACGGCCGGTCGCCCGGCGCGGGCTCACGCCGTCCCTCGACGGCCGGGGGCGGGCGCCCTGCGCCGTCGACCCGTCGGAAGCCTGCCACCGCGCATCCGAACGGCTCCGCGCACGTGCCGGCCCGGCAGTCCGGCGCACTCAGACCGTCGCACACGGGCTCGAACCCTCAGGCAACGCCCGGGCACGCCAAGAAGGATCCGCAGTCCGCGAGCAGCACGACGACGGCCGCGCCGCCCGCGGCGAAGCCAGACGTCCCGACCCCGACCCCGACCCCGTCCCAGGGCGGGCAGGACGCCCCGGCCGCCGGCGCCCGGGGACCGGTCGGCGCCCCCGCGCGCGGCAAGTAGGTCCTGACCGGCGCCCCAGCCGGTCGTTGTCACCCCGGAGGCCGATCCTCCATGCCGTTCACCCGCTGAAGGAGATCACCAGTCACCATGTCACCCAAGCCCTTCCTGACCGCCCTGGCCGCCACGGCCATGCTCGCGGTGCCCGCCACCGTCCTCGCAGCCCAGCCCGCCGATCCTGGTCCGCCGGCGCATGCGGGCAAGCCGACCGGTCAGGCCAAGCACGGCACGACCACGACCACGACCACGGCGCCCGCGACCGCACCGGCCGAAACCGGGACCCAGGACGACGCCGGCGCCGGCTACACCGACCCGCTCGGCCCGAAGGCCCCCGCAGGGTCGAAGGCCAAGGCGTACGGCAAGTACTGCGCGAAGCTGAGCCGCAAGCACGTGGCCGGCCAGAAGGGCACGCCGTTCTCCCAGTGCGTGACCGCGATGGCGAAGGTCGCCGGCGGGACCGCCACCAGCCCCGCCCGCGCGTGCAAGGCGCTGAGCCGCAAGCACGTGGCCGGACAGAAGGGCACGCCCTTCAGCCGGTGCGTGAGCGCCGCGGCCAAGCTGCAGCGCGACGCCAAGGACACGGCCGCGCAGATCGGCAGCGTGACGCTCACGCCGCGGGCCTGACGAACCGCCACCGGACCGGGCCGCCCGCGTCGCCCGCGGGCCCGCCCGGGCCGGTCGCTACCCTCGACGAGGTGCCGGAGTTCCGCCTCGATCCCGTCTTCACCCCTGCCGCCGACCAGCCGCGCGCGATCGCCGAGATCGCCGAGGCCGTACGGGCCGGCGACCAGTACACGACGCTGCTGGGCGCCACGGGGACGGGCAAGACGATGACGATGGCGGCGACGATCGCGGAGCTCCAGCGCCCCGCCCTCGTCCTCGCGCACAACAAGACGCTGGCGGCGCAGCTCTGCAACGAGTTCCGGACGTTCTTCCCGGACAACGCCGTGGAGTACTTCGTCTCCTACTACGACTACTACCAGCCCGAGGCGTACGTCCCGTCCAAGGACCTCTACATCGAGAAGGACTCGGCGATCAACGAGGAGGTCGACCGCCTGCGCCACGCGGCGACGGCGGCCCTCTTCGCCCGCCGCGACGTCATCATCGTCGCCTCGGTGTCGGCGATCTTCGGCCTGGGCTCGCCGGAGACCTACGACGACAACCTCCAGGTGCTGCGCAAGGGCGACGAGATCGACCGCGACGGGCTGCTGCGCAAGCTCGTCTCGATCCAGTACACGCGCAACGACGTGGCGCTCGGCCGAGGCTCGTTCCGGGTCCGCGGCGAGGCGCTCGAGGTCTTCCCCGCCTACAGCGACTCCACGGCCTACCGGGCGACGCTGTTCGGGGACGAGATCGAGCGCCTGCAGGAGTTCGATCCGCTGACCGGCGAGCTGGTCCAGGACGATCTCGAGCACATCGCGATCTGGCCGGCCACGCACTACAACGTGCGCGAGGGGACCGTCGAGGCCGCCGTCCAGGAGATCGGGCGCGAGCTCAACGTCCGCTGCGCCGAGCTGGAGGCCGAGGGCAAGCTGCTCGAGAGCCATCGGCTGCGTCAGCGCACGCAGTACGACATGGAGATGCTGCGGGAGATGGGCTTCTGCAACGGCATCGAGAACTACTCGCGGATCCTCGACGGCCGCAACCCCGGCGACCGCCCGTACTGCCTCATCGACTACTTCCCCGACGACTTCGTCTGCTTCCTCGACGAGTCGCACCAGACCGTCCCGCAGATCGGGGGCATGTACGAGGGCGACCGCTCGCGCAAGCAGACCCTCGTGGACTACGGCTTCCGCCTGCCGAGCGCGATGGACAACCGGCCGCAGAAGTTCGACGAGTTCCTGCAGATCACGCCGCAGGTCGTCTTCGTCTCCGCCACGCCGGGGCAGTACGAGCGGTCGCACTCCGGGCGGATCGTCGAGCAGATCGTCCGCCCGACGGGCATCGTGGACCCGGTCGTCGACGTCCGGGCGACGCGCAACCAGATCGACGACCTCATGAACGAGGTCCGCATCCGCGTCGAGAAGGAGGAGCGCGTCCTGGTCACGACGCTCACGAAGAAGATGAGCGAGGACCTGACGGACTACCTGCTCGAGATGGGCTTCAAGGTCCGCTATCTGCACTCCGAGGTCGACACGCTGGAGCGGATCCAGATCATCCGCGACCTGCGCCTCGGCGAGTACGACGTCCTGGTCGGCGTGAACCTCCTGCGCGAGGGCCTCGACCTGCCCGAGGTCACCCTCGTGGCGATCCTCGACGCCGACAAGGAGGGCTTCCTGCGCGGGGAGACCTCGCTCATCCAGACGATCGGCCGCGCCGCCCGCAACATCGAGGGCAAGGTGATCATGTACGCCGACAAGGAGACGGCGGCCATGAAGGCGGCGCTGGGGGAGACCGAGCGGCGGCGGGCGATCCAGCTCGCCTACAACGAGGAGCACGGGATCACCGCGGCGACGATCGTCAAGGGCATCAGCGACATCGCCGAGTTCCTGCAGGCCGAGGGCAAGACGCCCAAGGGCCGCCGGCGCTCCGAGCGCAAGCGGACGAAGACCGACGCGATGTCCACCAGCGAGCTCGAGCGGACGATCGTCGAGCTCGAGGAGGAGATGCTCGCCGCCGCGGAGGACCTGCGCTTCGAGTACGCCGCACGGCTGCGTGACGAGATCCGCGAGCTGCGGCGCGACCAGCGCGAGCTCGCCGAGTTCGAGCAGTCCGCCAGCGGCGCGGCGTAACCGGGCCCGTCGCGCCGGTGGCGGCCGCCGAGGACCTGCTCGCGTGGTACGCGGCCGGGCACCGCGACCTGCCCTGGCGGCGCACCCGCGACCCCTACGCGATCCTCGTCAGCGAGGTCATGCTCCAGCAGACGCAGGTGGCGCGGGTGGTCGAGCGCTACCGCGCGTGGCTGGAGCGCTGGCCCACGCCCGAGGCGCTCGCGGCCGCCTCCCGCGCCGAGGTGCTGCGCGCCTGGGTCGGCCTCGGCTACAACCGCCGCGCGCTGCGGCTCTGGGAGGCGTGCCGCGTCGTCGCCGAGGACGGCTGGCCCGAGGACCTGCGCACGCTGCCCGGCATCGGGCCCTACACGGCGGCCGCCGTCGGCTCGTTCGCCTTCGGCCGCCAGGACATCGCCGTGGACACGAACGTCCGGCGCGTGCTCGAGCGCTTCGGCGGCGAGCTCGGGCCGCCGGCGGGGCAGGCCGCGGCGTTCAACCAGGCCGCGATGGAGCTGGGGGCGCTGGTCTGCACGGCGCGCGCGGCGCGGTGTGGCGCGTGCCCGCTCGCGCCGGGCTGCGCGTCTCGTGGGCGTGTCGTGATCGCGCCGCGCCCGGCGGTGGCCGGCGAGCGGTTCGAGGACTCCAACCGCTGGGTCCGCGGCCGCGTCGTGGCCTCGCTGGCGGCCGGGGGCGGGCTGCCGGACGGGATCGCGCCGGAGCGCGTGGAGCGCGCCGTGGAGGGGCTCCTGCAGGACGGGGTCATCGTGCGCGACGGTCCGGGCCTTTCGCTAGGTTAAGCGCGCTCTTCCGGTCCATCACCCCATCACCCCTACGCAGGCAGGAGGCCCAGTGGCCCTCGACCGCCAGACCATCGAGAAGAAGGACTTCCCGATCGCTCGCCGTGGCTATGAGCCCGATGCCGTCGATGCGCACCTCGCGTCCCTGGGGGAGGAGGTGGAGCGGCTCCAGCGCGAGCTCGCCGGCGCCTCGCGCGGGGGAGCGCCGGGGGCCGCGCCGGCGGCGCAGCGCTCGGGTCCCGCATCGCTGGCCATCGCCGCCTCGGAGCAGGTCCGGACGATCGTCGAGGCCGCGGAGAGCAGCGCGGCCGACATCGAGCGCAGCGCACAGGAGGACGCCGCCCGCATCCGCACCGACGCCCAGTCGGACGCGGCACGGACGCGCGACGACGCGGTGACGCGCAGCGAGGCGCACGTGGGCAAGGTCGGCGACGCCGCCTCGAACATGCTCGACCGCGTGGGGCTCATGGAGACCGAGCTCGGCAAGCTCGTCGACAACCTCCGGTCCGGGACGAACCAGCTGACCGCCGAGCTCTCGATGCTGCAGAGCGACATGGGCGAGCTCTACGAGGCCTCGGGGCGCCGCTCCGAGGTGTCCCGGCCGTCGCGCGCCATGGAGGCCGGAGAGGCCTCCGCGCGCCCGCAGCCGGCGCAGTTCGACGATGAGCCGGGGGCGGGATCCGATGAGGCCGAGCAGGACCTGGCGGTCCCGGCGTCCGAGGAGCCCGCCGTCATCCCGGCCCCCGCGGAGCCCGTGGAGGAGCCCGTCGCCGAGGAGGCGTACGTGGACGAGCCTGCACTCGCGGAGACCGTCGACGGATCCGAGGTCGACCCCGCCGCGGCGGGCGCCGACGGTGCGCCCGAGGCGCCCGACGCCGAGCCGTTCGACGCCGGGCCCGAGCGCGACGCCACGGCGCGCCGCTCGGAGGGTGGCGACGTCGAGGGCGCAAGGCTGATCGCGCTGAACATGGCGCTCAACGGCCAGTCGCGCGACGAGACGGACCGCTACCTGCGCGACAACTTCGAGCTGCCGGACCGCGCCGCGCTGCTCGACGAGGTGTACGCGACCGTCGAGGGGTAGGGCCGGGCGGTCGCCGGCTGCGGTGCCGGCCGGGGCCGGCGGGCAGTCCGTGCCCGGGGATCACAACCACGCAACATCTGGGGCTCACTTCAGTTGTAGCGACAAGAATCCGATGCACCACTTAGGATGAAGTTCTTGTCGTTCCCCCGTCTGGCCGTTCCGCTCCTCCTGCTGGCCGCCCTCCTGCTCCCCGCCCCCGCGGGGGCGTCGACGCCTGCGTCCTTCTTCGGCGTGATGGGCGACGGGCCGCTGCTTGCCGGTCGCGGCGACCTCGACGCACAAACCGCCCTGATGCACGCCGTCGGCGTGCGCTCGATGCGCGTGGCCATCTACTGGGATTCCGTCCAGCCCTACGCCACGCCCGCGGACGTCCCCGAGTCCGACCAGGCCCGGTTCATCGTCCGCGACGGCGTGCCCATCGACCTGTTCGCCTACGACGTCCTCGTCCTGGCGGCTGCGAAGGCGCACATCAGGGTGCTGCCCGTGGTCCAGCGCTCGCCGACCTGGGCGGCCGCCGACCCGAACGCCGCCGCGAGCTCGCCGCCCCGGCGGGCGGCGGACTTCACCGCCTTCCTGAAGGTCCTCGTCGAGCGCTACGGCCCCGATGGCTCGGTGTGGGCGGAGCACCCGGAGGTCCCGCCGCTGCCGATCCGCTCCTGGCAGATCTGGAACGAGCCCGACATCACGAAGTACTGGGCGGTCAAGGACTGGGCCCCGGCCTACGTCCATCTCCTGAGCGCGTCCGATCGGGCGCTGAAGCAGGCCGATCCGCGGTCCAAGACCGTCGCTGCGGGGCTGACGAACCAGTCCTGGCTCGATCTGCGCAAGCTCTACGCGGCCGGGGCCCGGAGCTTCTTCGACGTCGCCGCGATCCACCCGTTCAGCCGGCGGGTGTCCAACGTGGTGCGCCTCGTGCGCCTGGCGCGCACGGAGATGCGCAAGGCCGGGGATGCCCGCAAGCCGGTCATGCTCACCGAGGTGTCGTGGTCCTCGGGGCAGGGCGAGTCGCAGTACAACTACGGCTGGGAGACCACCGAGGCCGGCCAGGCCGAGCGCATCCGTGCCCTGCTGCCCAAGCTGGCGGCCCAGCGCGTGTCGCTGAGGATCGCCGGCCTGTACTGGTACACCTGGCTCTCGCGGCCGGTCGGGGGCCTGGACTCGTTCGACTACTCAGGGCTCCGCCGCGTCGGCCCGGACGGCAAGGTGGTCGACAAGCCGGCGTTGACGGCCTTCGCGCAGACGGTCCACCGCCTGACCGGTTGACGGGGGCGGGGCGGGCGTCGGTAGGAACGTCTGTTCGCACCGCTATCGTCCTTTTGGGATGCCGCCCAGCAACGCCATCGTGGTCTCGGGAGCCCGGGAGCACAACCTCAAGGACGTCTCGCTCACCCTTCCGCGCGACGCGCTCGTGGTCATCACGGGTCTCTCCGGATCGGGCAAGTCGTCGCTCGCCTTCGACACGATCTACGCCGAGGGGCAGCGCCGCTACGTCGAGTCGCTGAGCGCCTACGCCCGGCAGTTCCTGGGCCAGATGGACAAGCCGGACGTGGACTCGATCGAGGGGCTGTCGCCCGCGATCTCGATCGACCAGAAGACCACGTCGCGCAACCCGCGCTCCACGGTGGGCACGGTCACGGAGATCTACGACTACCTGCGACTGCTGTGGTCGCGCGTCGGGCACCCGCACTGCCACAAGTGCGGCGCGCCGATCGCGGGCCAGTCGGTCGAGCAGATCATCGACCAGGTCATGGAGCTGCCGGAGGGCACGAGGTTCATGGTCATGGCGCCGATCGTCCGCGGGCGCAAGGGCGAGTTCGGCAAGGTCTTCGAGGAGCTGCGGGCCGACGGCTACCAGCGGGCGAAGGTCGACGGCGAGCTGCGGATGCTCGAGGACACGATCGAGCTCGACAAGAAGTTCAAGCACGATGTGTCGATCGTCGTCGACCGGCT
>JAXDGY010000003.1:0-23274 GCA_034664785.1 Solirubrobacteraceae bacterium | reverse complement strand
CGATGACCTTCTCGTGCGACAGCGAGGTCACGACGTCCGGGATCACGATGAACGGGTGGCCGCGGAAGACGCGCGACAGCGCGCGCTGGTTGGCCGCCTCGAGCTCGTAGTCGAGCTCCTCGTCGATGCGTGAGCGGATCTCCTCGCCGATCGCCTTCGGGTCGAGCCCGGGGGCCACCGACTTCATGAGCCGCAGGATCATCCCCAGGTTCTGCATGTCCGCCCGGACCGCGGCGGCGACGCCGGGGTACTGGACCTTGACCGCGACGTCGCGGCCGTCGTGGAGCCGCGCGCGGTAGACCTGCCCGATCGAGGCCGCCGCGACCGGCACGGGGTCGAAGGTCGCAAAGACCTCGTCGATCGGCTCGCCGTACTCGCGCTCGATGACCTTGCGCATGTCCTTGTAGGACACCTTCGGGGCGGCGTCGCGCAGCTCGGCGAGCTTGGCCTGGAACTCCTCGCGGAACTCCTCGGGCACGAGCCCGACGTCGAGGAAGCTCAGGACCTGCCCGATCTTCATCGCCGCGCCCTTCATCGTCCCGAGCGCGGTGACGATCTGCTCGGCCGTCTCGAGCTGGCGGCGGCCCAGCGCCGCCTGGGCCTGGTCGTCGTCGCGGGTCAGGTTCGCCGCGCGCGTGCCCATCTGGCGGACCGCCTGCCCGGCGGCCAGCCGCCCGACGGTCGCGCTGCGACGCAGGCGCGAGGTGGGGATGGGGTCCTTGTCGCGCGCCATGGGGCGATCGATGGTAGGCGGCGCGGCCTGCCGGCCGGTCAGCCGCGCTGCACGCGCGAGCCCGGGACGATGTCGTCCCGGCCGTCGGGCCACCGGACCCACGCCTTGTGGCCGCCGTCGTAGTCGTCGCCCAGCAGGATCAGCGTCGCGGGCTCGCCGAGCGCGGTGCAGGGCTCGTCGCCCTCCTCGTCCAGCCCGCGCCAGAGGCGCACGAATCGGTTGGTCTCGAGCTCCTCGGCCACCGTGCTCGGATCCGTGTGGCCCGGGCGGATGACGGTCTCGCCGGGCAGCGTGAGCAGCACGTCCATGATCGAGTTGCGGATGTCCTCGAAGCTCGTGCTGCCGGGGGCGCGCACGCCGCCCACGGAGTTCCGGAAGAGGGTGTCGCCCGTGAAGACGTTGCCGTCGACGAGCAGGGACAGCATGCCCTTGGTGTGGCCGGGCGTCGCGAGCGGGCGGACGGTCAGCCCGCCGATCGCGAGCTCCTCACCGGCCTCCATCGTCCCAGTCACGCGCGCGGCCACGTCCCCGGACAGCAGCTCGCGCTCGTCGGGGTGGATGAGCACCTCCGCGGCGGGGAAGCGCTCGAGCACCTTGCCGAGCTCCATGACGTGGTCGTGGTGGTGGTGGGTGAGCAGCACGTGCGTCACCTCGACGCCGTGCTGGGCGGCCTGCTCGAGCAGGGGCTCGACGGGCCCGCCGGCGTCGACGAGGAAGCCGGGGCCGCCCGCCTCGCCCACCAGGTAGGTGTTGGACAGGAAGTCGTCGTTCATCGAGCGCTCCAGGATCACGCGGGGTAGATTGCCACCGATGGAGCTCGTGCACACCTGCTACCGCATCGGCGACATCGACCGGTCCGTCGCCTTCTACGAGGCGCTCGGCTTCGAGGAGCTGGGGCGCTTCCCGATCCGCGACGAGGCGATCAACGTCTTCATGGGGCTGCCCGGCGACGGGGCGCGCCTCGAGCTGACCTACAACCACGGCGTGGAGTCCTACGAGCTGGGCACGGGCTACAACCACATCGCCGTGACGGTCGAGGACCTCGACGGCACCCTCGCCCGCCTGGGCGAGAAGGGGATCACCCCCGAGAAGCCGCCGTACTCGATCCGCGAGGGCGGCTCGCGGCTGTGCTTCGTGCGCGATCCGGACGGCTACCGGATCGAGCTCATCGAGCGCGGCTGAGCCGGCGTGGCCGGCCCCCGCCGCCTCGCGGTCGTCGACCTCGGCTCGAACTCCTTCCGGCTCGTCGTCTTCACGGCCGACGACGGCTGGTGGAAGCGCACCGACGAGATCTACGAGCCGGTCAGGATCGGTGAGGGCCTCGCGGCCACGGGGAAGCTCGGCGAGGCGCCGATGGAGCGGGCGCTGGCCGCGCTGGACGTCTTCGCGCATTTCGCCCGCGCGAGCGGGCTCGGGGAGGACGGCGTCGACGCGGTGGCCACCAGCGCCATCCGCGACGCCTCCAACGCCGAGACGTTCCTCGAGCGCGCGCGCAAGCGGACCGGCATGCGGGTCCGCGTGCTCTCGCCGGGGGAGGAGGCGCGCTACGGCTATCTCGCCGCGGTCAACTCCTCCACGCTGGCCGACGGGTCCGTCCTCGACCTCGGCGGCGGCTCGATGCAGCTCGTGCAGGTCGCCTCGCGGCATGCCGGGGACCGGGGATCGTGGCCGCTCGGCGCCGTCCGGATGACGGAGCGCTTCCTGCCCGGGAAGGGGCCCGCCAAGCGCCGGCAGCTCGACGAGCTGCGCGCGCACGTCGCCGCCGAGCTGGCCTCGGCGCCGTGGCTGTCGCGGGGCGGCCGGCGCCTGGTCGGCATCGGCGGCACGGTGCGCAACCTCGCCGCCGCGGTGCAGCACGAGGCCGGCCTGCCGAGTCTCGGCGTCCAGGGCCAGCTCATCACCACCGACGCGCTCGACGCCCTGATCACCCGGCTCGCCGCCCTGCCCGTGGCCGAGCGCGGCACCGTCCCGGGGATCAAGCCCGCACGCGCCGACCTCATCCTCGCCGGGGCCGTAGTGGTGCGCTGCGTCCTGGAGGCGGGCGGCTTCGAGACGCTCGAGGTCACCGAGGCCGGGCTGCGCGAGGGCGTCTTCTTCGAGCGCCTGCTCGGGCCGGCCGGGGACCCGCCGCTGTTCGACGACGTGCGGCGGGCGAGCGTCCTGAACCTCGCCGAGCAGTACCACGTCGACCACGCCCACACCGAGCACGTCGCGCGGCTCGCCCTCGGGCTCTTCGACGAGCTCGCGGCCGCCGGGCTGCACCCCGGAGATCCGATCGAGCGCGAGCTGCTGTGGGCCGCGGCGTGCCTGCACGACATCGGCATGTCCGTCGACTACGACGACCACCACAAGCACTCGCGCTACCTGGTGCTGAACGCCGGGCTGCCCGGCTTCACCCCCTCCGAGGTCGCCGTGATCGCGCAGGCGGCGCGCTACCACCGCAAGGGGACCCCGAGCCCGGGCCCGATGGCGCCGCTGCTGGACGACCGCGACGCCGCGCGGCTGGACCGGCTCGCGGTGCTCCTGCGCCTGGCCGAGGACCTGGAGCGCTCGCGGGACCAGTCGGTGCGCGAGGCGCACCTGGAGCAGGACGGGGACGGCCTGCGCCTCGTGCTGGTGGCGGACGGCGACGTGGCGGTGCCGCGCTGGGCCGCGGCCCGGGAGGTCGACGTCTTCGCCCGGGCGTTCGACCGCCGGCTCGTGGTCGCCTAGCGCAGCTCGTCGGCCAGGAGGTCGAGGAGCAGCCCGTCGCGCCAGGCGCCGTCGGGGCCGCGCTCGTAGGAGCGCAGGACGCCGACGCGGCGGAAGCCCACCGCCTCGTAGGCGCGGATCGCCCGGGCGTTGGCCAGCGCCGGATCGATCGTGAGGCGGTGGTGGCCGTGCTCGCCCGCGAGCCAGCCGATCGCCGCGCGTAGCGCCTCGGAGCCCAGCCCGCGGTCCTGGTGGCCCGGCCCCAGGACGATGTCCAGCGCGGCGTGGCGGTAGTCCGGCGTCGGCTCCTCGCTGACGCCCAGCCAGCCCGCCACGCGAGCGTCGACCTCGATGACCCATGCGGCGCCGTCCTGGCGCAGGTCGTCGCGGAGCTCCTCCGCGTCGTCCGTCGCGCCCCACCACTCCCGCACGCCCGGCGCGGCGACGATCGCCGCGAGCGCGTCGAGGTCCGCCTCGGCGAGGGGCCGCAGGGTCAGGCGGTCGGTGCGCAGGACCGGGAGGTCCACGGCCTCAGGCGACGGGCGCGGCGACGCCGGCGCGGTCGGCGACGCGACGGGTGAGCGCGATCACCGCGGGGACGGGCACGTCGTGACGGGCGGCGGCGCGCAGGACGGCGCCGGCGATCGCGTCGAGCTCGGGCTCGCGGCCGGCCTCCACGTCGCGCGCCATCGAGCTCACGAGCCCGGGGTGGACGGCGACCACCTCGGCCCACGTCGCCTCGGCGTCGAGCGGCGCGCCCTCGGCGACCGCGACGGCGGCCCCCTCGCGCACGGCGGCCTCCAGCGCCGCCCGCTGCTCCGCGTCGCCGAGGATCTGCCCCATCGGCGTGCCGGACGCGGCGGTGGCCAGCGCGATGGCGTTCAGGCGCACGAGCTTGCCCCAGAGCACCTCGGCCTCCGTGCCGCCGACGCGGACCGGGATGCCGGCCGCCTCCAGCAGCGGCGCGAGGCGGTCGTCGATCGCGGGGGCCTGCGGACCCTCCGTCGCCACGCCGATGCCCAGGAACGGGCTGGTCTGCTCGATCACGCCGGGGGCGGTCCGCGTGGCCTCGACGCGGATGACCGCTGCCGCGACCGCCGGGAACCGCTCGCGGAGCACGCCCAGGTGGTCGAGCCCGTTGAGCAGCGGCAGGACCAGGCCGGGCGCCACCCGCACGCGATCGAGCGCGGCGTCCAGCCCGATCGCCTTCGTGGCGACGATCAGGACGTCCACGGGCTCCTCGAGCGCCTCCGTGATCGCCGGCCGCGCGGTCCAGGCTGCGCCGAGGCGGGTGCTCGACACGCGCAGGCCGTGCTCGCGCAGGTGGCCCGCGGTCGGCTCGCGGGCGATCAGCGTGACCGGCGTGCCGGCACGGTCGAGGGCGCCCGCGAGGAAGCCGCCCACCCCGCCGGGACCGAGGATCGCGAGGCGCACCTAGGCCGAAGGGTCGCCCGAGCGGCCCGGCCCGACGGGGACCACGAGCGGCTCGACCGGCACGGCGATGGCGTCCGTCTCCTCGATCTCGAGCTCCGGGGGCTCCATGCCGTCGCAGATCAGCCGGAAGGCGCCCGTCCCGAGCTTGCCGTCGGCCTCGAGCACGAGTCCGGCGATCGTGTCGCCCTCCTCCCACTGCATCCGCTCGATCTCGAACGGGTTCATCCGCACGGTGTGGGGCGGGAACGGGCAGTGCTTGTTGTGGTCGACCTTCGCCTTCGCGATGGCCTCGAAGTTCTTTCCCTCGGCGGTCATGGGCACGCACCATGTAAGCACCGGGGCTCACCCGGCGTCGAGCAGCACGCCCGGGTTGAGCAGGCCGGACGGGTCGACCGCGGCCTTCGCCCCCGCGAGCGCCGCGGCGAACGGGTCCGGGCGCTGGCGGTCGTAGAACTCGCGGTGGTCGCGGCCGACCGCGTGGTGGTGGGTGATCGTCCCGCCCGCGGCGAGGATCGCCTCCGACGCGGCGCGCTTCATCGCCCACCAGCGCGCCTCCTCCTCGCCCCGCGCGGCCGGCGCGATCACGGTGACGTAGGGCGCGGCGCCGTCGGGGTAGGCGTGCGTGAGCCGGCAGGTCACACGGCACGGCTCGCCGAGCGCGTCGCGGACGGCGCCGGTCACGGCGGCGTGGAAGGCGGGCAGGCGCTCCCAGGTGATGGCGGACTCGACGGTGTCGGAGAGGACGCCCAGGCGCAGCAGGGCGTCGCGCAGGTAGGGCAACGCGATGAACGCCTCGCGCCAGGCGCCGACCGCGCCGCCGCCCTCCCGCGGCTCGTCGGGGACGCCACCGTGCTCGCGGCAGAGCGCCAGGCCGCGCGCGAGGGCGTCCTCGACCGGGTGGTCGGTCGACTCGAAGCCGAGCACGAGGACCGCCTGCGTGCCGTCCCCCGCCCCCGTCCCCTGCGCCTCGAGCGCATCGATCAGCCGGACGTTGCTCGGATGCAGCCCGGACTGCGCGAGGGCGCGGACCGCCTCGGCGCCCTCGAGGAACCCCGCGAAGCGCACGGCGCGCGAGGCGCGGTGCTGCGGCCGCGGCTGCACGCGCACCCACGCCTCCGTGATGACGCCGAGCACTCCCTCGCTGCCGAGCAGCATCCGGTCCGGCGACGGGCCCGCCCCGCTGCCGGGCAGGCGGCGGCTCTCCCACGCGCCCACCGGCGTGACCGCGCGCACGGACTCCACGAGGTCGTCGACGTGGGTCCACAGCGTCGCGAAGTGACCGCCCGCCCGCGTGGCGATCCAGCCCCCCAGCGTCGAGAGCTCGAAGGACTGCGGGAAGAAGCGCATGGTCTGCCCGTGGGCGCCGAGCTGCTCCTCGAGCACCGGCCCGCTCGCGCCCGCCTGGATGCGCGCGGAGCGCGAGACCGGGTCGACCTCGAGCACGCGGTCCAGGCCGGTGAGGTCGAGGGAGACGGCGCCGTCGAAGCGGGCGGGGACGTCGGGGCGCACGCCGCCGACGACGCTCGTCCCGCCGCCGTAGGGGATGACGGCCGCGTTGGCGTCGCGCGCCCACGCCAGGACCGCCTCCACCTCGGCCTCGTCGCGCGGGCGCGCCACCGCGTCGACGACGTGCTCCACGCGGCCGCGGAAGCCGCGGATCGCGTCCAGGTAGGACGAGCCGAGCGAGTGGCGCAGGCGGTCGCGGGGTGATGTGGGCCACGGGCTGTGCACGCGCGGCGGCGCGACGGCGACGGCCTCCACCGCGACCGGGTCCTCGACCTCCGTGTGCCCGAAGCCGAGCTGCTCGACCATGCCGGCGGCCAGCGGGGCCGGGTCGATCCGGCGGTCCTCATAGCCCCAGCCCCACCACGTCCGCTCGCGAGTCGTCATCCACCGACCCTAGCCACTGGTTGGACCAGATGCTAGGTTGACCGCATCATGCCTCCCACGTACGCCCCCGTCGGCCGTCAGGTCGTGTCGGACGCGATCCACGCCCGGTTGCGGCAGGACATCCTCGAGGGCCGGCTCGGCGCCGCGGAGCCGCTGCCCGCCGAGCGCGCGCTGTCGGAGGCCTTCGGCGTCAACCGCCACGCCGTCCGCGAGGCGCTCAAGCGCCTGCAGGCCGAGCGCCTGGTGCACGTCGCGCAGGGCGGCGCGACGCGGGTGCGCGACTGGCGCGCCGAAGGCGGGCTCGACCTGCTCGTGGCGCTCGGGGGCCTGCCGGGGGCCGCGCGACGCCACGACCTGCAGCGGGCCGCCGTGGAGATGCGCCACTGCCTCGGGGTGGACGCCGCCCGCCTGTGCGCGCGGCGCGCGCCCGCCGCGCTGCGCCACGAGCTCCCCGCCGCGGTGCCCGGCGCGCCGCCGGCCGCCCGCGCGGACGGCCGCCACGCCTACGCCGCGCTGTGGGACCGCATCATCGAGGGGTCGGGCAACATCGCCTACCGGCTGGCCTACAACTCGCTGCTCGCCGCCCAGGCCCAGGGCGGCGTCGCGGTCGAGGTCCACGACGCCGAGGTCGACGACCTCGCGGGGCAGCGCGCGCTCGTCGCGGCGATCGCCGCCGCCGACGAGGCCGCCGCGGCCGACCGGGCCGCCGCCCTGCTCGGGCACAGCCTCGCCGCGGTGGGCGACGCGACCGCCGAGGCCGCGTGATGGTCGAGGTCCTCTACTACGCCGTCCCCTTCTTCGTCCTGCTGCTCGCGGTGGAGGCGCTGTCCTTCCGCCACGCCCGGCTGGACCTCGCCGAGGAGGCGATCGCCGCCGGCGCGCCGATCGGCTACGAGAAGCGCGACACGCTCACCAGCCTGTCGATGGGCACGGGCAACCTCGTGGTCAACGTGGCGTGGAAGGCGGTGGTCGTCGTGATCTACGCCGCCCTCTACGAGCTGACGCCGCTGCGGATCTCCATGGACCAGTGGTGGGCGTGGGTCCTGCTCTTCTTCGCCGACGACCTGGCCTACTACTGGTTCCACCGCGTGTCGCACGAGAGCCGCGTCTTCTGGGCCTCGCACGTCGTCCACCACTCCTCTGAGCACTACAACCTCTCCACCGCGCTGCGGCAGACGTGGGTGCCGATGACCTACCTGCCGTTCTGGCTGCCGCTGCTCCTGCTCGGCTTCCCGCCGTGGGCGGTCGCGCTGCAGCAGTCGATCAGCCTGATCTACCAGTTCGGCCTGCACACCGAGCGCGTCGGCCGGCTGCCGCGCTGGATCGAGCGGGTGTGGAACACGCCCTCCCACCACCGGGTCCATCACGGCGCCAACCCCCAGTACCTCGATCGCAACTACGGCGGCATCCTCGTCATCTGGGACCGTCTGTTCGGCAGCTTCGAGCCCGAGGCCGAGCGCGTGCGCTACGGGCTGACGACGAACCTGACCAGGAGCAACCCGTTCCACGTGGCCTTCCACGAGTACCGCGCGCTGGCGGCCGACGTGCGCGCCGCGCCCGACTGGCGCACCCGCGCGGGGTACCTGCTGCACGGGCCGGGCTGGCGGCCCGACGACACGGTCGCGCCGGCGGCGGCCCCCACCGTCCCGGCCGCCACCGAGCGCGCCGCCGCCGGCTCCTAGGGGCCTCAGGCCGTCGCGGCGCTCCCGAGCAGCACGGTGCTCTGGGTGCTCAGCACCCCGCCGTTGCCGTGCCCGAGGACGACGTCGCGCCCCTCCTCGCGGATCTGGCGCACCGCCTCGACGAGCAGCAGCAGCCCGTACATGCCGGGGTGCTGGTAGCTCAGCCCGCCGCCGTTGGTGTTGAGCGGCATCGCGCCGCCGGGGGCGATCGCGCCGCCGGCCACGAAGGGGCCGCCGTCGCCCTTGGCACAGAACCCGAGGTCCTCGAGGAAGAGGATCGGCGTGATCGTGAACGCGTCGTAGAGCTGCGCGGACTGCACGTCGGCCGGCGTCAGGCCCGCCTCGGCGAAGGCGCGCCGCCCCGACTCGACCGCCGCGGTCCTCGTCAGGTCCGGCATCGAGCTGATGTGGCGGTGGTCGTGCGCCTCGGCGACGCCGAGGATGAGGACGGGCGGGCGGCGCAGGTCCTTCGCGCGCTCGGCACTGACGACCACCAGCGCGCCGCCCCCGTCGGTCACCAGGCAGCAGTCGCGCACCCCGAGCGGATCGCAGACCCGCGGCGCCGCGAGCACGTCCTCCACGCTCAGCGGTCCCTTCGACCACGCGCCCGGGCGGTCCTGCGCCCAGCGCCGCGCGGCCACGGCGACCTCGGCGAGCTGCTCCGGCGTGGTCCCGAACTCGTGCATGTGGCGACCCGCCGCCAGGGCGTAGGCCGCGACGGGCAGCGGCGGCCGGTAGGGCGCCTCGTAGGGATCGAGCTCCTGGACCGACGCGTTCGCGCGCCCGACGGAGCGCTGGGTGGACCCGTAGGCGATGAGCGCGACGTCGCACAGGCCGGCGGCGATCGCGGCGCGGGCGTGGTCGAGATGGGCGATCGGCGACCCGCCGCCGATCTGCGTGGAGTCCGTCCAGCGCGGCGAGATGCCGAGCGCCTCGCCGAGGTTGACCGACGCCCACGGCAGCTGCGTGGAGGCGGCGAAGAGGCCGTCCACGTCTGCCACGGTCAGCCCGCAGTCCTCCAGCGCCCGCAGCGACGCCTGCTCCATGAGGTCGATCGGCGTCCAGCCCGGCCCGACCTCGCCGAGGTCGGACTCCGCCGCCCCGGCGATCGCCACGGTCGCCCGCAGGCTCACGCCGCGCCCTCCTCCAGCGGCGCGAAGATCGGCACGTCGCCGTCCCACGCCAGGCGGACGCGCTGCCCGATGCGGCCGCCGCCGACCACGCGGCTCATCATCCGGAAGCCGTCGTCCAGGTCGACGAGCGAGACGTCGTAGGGCTCGCCCCCGCGCGGGCGCGACGTCGTGGTCGCGTAGACGGTCCCGAGCCCCGCGCTGATCCGCCACGCCGTGCCACGGACCCGGGGCGGCCACAGCGGGCGGCCGTCGGCGTCGACCGGGTAGGCGAGCTCGCCGCGCGCGCGATGGGCGGCGTGGACGGCGGCTGGGGAGTCGGGCACCCGCGTACCCTTGCACGCAGATGGCCGCCGCCGCCCCCGAACCCGGCATGCTCGCCCGCGGCCCGTGGGCGCCCGGCGACGTGGTCGCGCGCTGGCGCGAGGACGAGTACGCCGCGCCCCCCGAGCGCACCGCCGCCGCCGACGCGGCGATCCGCGCGCTGCACGACCGCGGGTCCCCGAGCCACGACGGCCTCGGCGCGCGGCTGGCGGACCACCGGGTGCACGACGGCCGCCTCGTCCTCGAGCTGCAGCCGGTGCGCTGGGCGCTGCGCCTCGTCGAGGACGACGCGAGCCAGTCCCTCTCCGCGCTGTGCGTCACGCGCGACAGCGAGGGGCGCTGGCTCGCGGGCCGCCGGGCGCCCTGGCTGAGCTCGTGGCCCGGGCGCTGGGCGCTGGGCGCCGGCGGCGCCGTCGACCCCGGCGAGTCGCCCGCGAACACGCTGGTGCGGGAGCTCGACGAGGAATGGGGCGTCGTCCCCGAGCGCGTGCAGGGCGAGGCGCTCGTGCGCCTGCCCCACCAGATGATCCTGTTCGTCGGCCAGGCCTGGCTGCCCGCGGGCGCCGAGGTGACGCGCGACGCCGAGCACGACGAGCACGCGTGGTGGCCCGCCGACGTGGCCGCGTGGCCGCCGGAGGCCGACGCCGTGCTGCGCCGCATGGCGCAGCTCCTGGTCGGGACCTGATGCTGACCTGGCAGCGGCTGAAGTGGGCGTCGTTCACCCACTCGACGATCTACCTCGTCCTGCTCGTGGCGTGGATCGTCCCCGGGCTGCATCCCGTCGAGTTCGTCTTCGGGATGGCGCACGGCCTCGGGTGGTTCGTGATGTGCGCGCTCATGATCGCGGCGCTCAAGCAGCGCGTCGTCGATCTGCGCCTCGCGACCGCCGTGGCCGTCCTCGGCGCCGTCGGCCCGTTCATCGGCAGCGCCGAGTTCGTGCGCCAGGAGCACGCCCGCGAGCGGCGCGCTGCAGCCTGACTGCAGCCTCACGACCGTCTTCCGTTGCGTTGGGTTAGGCGGAGGCTCGGAGGCGCACCTCCGCGCTAGAGTCCGAAGCAACTATGGCAGTGAACACGACGGTCGAGGTCACCCTTCCCGCCATGGGCGAGTCGGTGACCGAGGGCACGGTCCTCGAATGGCACAAGGCCGAGGGCGAACGCATCGAGGTCGACGAGACGCTCGTCGAGATCTCGACCGACAAGGTCGACGCGGAGGTGCCGGCACCCGTCGCCGGCACCGTCCTGAAGATCAACTACGCCGAGGGTGACGACGTCGCCGTCGGCGCGGTGCTGGCCGAGATCCAGCCCGACGACGGCGCCGGCCCGGCCTCCCCCGACGCGGCCGCCGGCGGCGGCGCCGACGGCAACGGCGCCGCCGCGGTCGAGTCGGGCGGCGAGCTCGTCGACATCATCACGCCGGGCGCCGGGGAGTCGGTCTCCGAGGGCGACATCCTCGAGTGGCACGTCAAGGCGGGCGACGTCGTCGAGGCCGACCAGACCATCGTCGAGATCTCCACCGACAAGGTCGACGTCGAGCTGCCCGCCCCGTCGGCCGGCACGATCACCGAGCTGCTCGCCGCCGAGGGCGAGACCGTCACCGTCGGCCAGGTCATCGCGCGCATGCGGACCGGCGCCCCTGCCGCGCAGCCGGGCACCAACGGCCGGGGCAACGGCGCCGCGGTCGCGACCCCCACCGCCCCCACCCCCGCCGTCGCGTCCTCCGCGGACGGCGTCAAGACCTCGCCCGTGGCCGCGCGCATGGCCGCCGCCGAGGGCGTCGACCTCAGCGCCGTCGAGGGGACCGGCCCCGGCGGGCGCATCACGAAGGCCGACGTGCTCGACGCGAAGGCCAACGGCGCCAAGCCCGCCCCGGCCGCCAAGCCCGCGGGCGCCAAGCCCATCAAGGGCGGCGCCGCGACGCTGGCGCGCTACATGGACGAGTCGCGCGCCATCCCGACCGCGACGTCGTTCCGCACCCTGACCGTCACGGTCATGGACGCCCGCCGCAAGGAGCTCAAGGCCGCCGGCCAGAAGGTCTCCTTCACGCACCTGATCGCCTACGCGATCTCGCTCGCCGCGCAGGAGGACATGCCGGTGATGGCGCACCACTTCGCCGAGCTCGAGGGCAAGCCGCACCGGATCGACGACGACACCGTCAACCTCGGCATCGCCGTCGACGTGGAGAAGAAGGACGGCTCGCGCACGCTCATGGTGCCGGTCATCCGCGACGCCGGGCGGCGCTCCTTCGATCAGTTCAAGGCCGCCTTCGACGAGCTCATCGACAAGGCGCGGACGAACTCGCTGTCCGCCGACGACCTCGTCGGCGCGAACCTCTCGCTTACCAACCCGGGCGGGATCGGGACGGTCGCCTCCGTGCCGCGGCTGATGACCGGCCAGGGCACGATCGTCGCCACGGGCTCGATCGCCTACCCGGTCGGCCTCGGCGCGATCGGGGACATGATCGGCGCCGAGAAGGTCATGACGATGACCTCGACCTACGACCACCGCATCATCCAGGGGGCGGAGTCGGGCCGGTTCCTGAAGGTCGTCGAGGAGTACCTGCAGGGCGACCACGGCTTCTACGAGGGCATCTTCCACGCGCTCGGGGCCCAGCTCGGCCCGCAGCCGACGCCGCCCGCCCCGGCCGCCGCGGCTGCCGCCGCGCGCCAGGCGCCGGACGTCGACGGCGCCGGCATCGACCGCGCGCAGCTCGAGGAGATCATGCAGTCGGTGCAGGCCGCGACCTCGCTGCTCAAGGCGCACCGCACCCACGGCCACCTCGCGGCGAAGCTCGACCCGCTGGGCCATGAGCCCGAGGGCGACCCGGCGCTCGACCCCGAGCCGCTGGGTCTCACCCCCGAGGTCATGGCGAAGATCCCGGCCAAGATCCTGCGGATGGGCGTCCCCGGCGCGACGCTGGCCGACGCGCTGCCGCACCTGCGCGAGACCTACTGCGGCACGATCGCCTACGAGATCGAGCACATCGCGAGCCACCGTCAGCGGACGTGGCTGCGCAAGAAGGTCGAGACGGGCGAGTACCGCACCTCGCTGACCATGGACGAGCAGCGCGCGCTGCTCAAGCGCCTGGTCGAGGTCGACGCCTTCGAGCGCTTCATGCACAAGGCCTACCTCGGCCAGAAGCAGTTCTCCGTCGAGGGCCTCGACATGACGGTCCCGATGCTCGACGAGCTCATCCAGCTCTCGGCCGCCCACGGGGCGCGCGAGGTCGTCGTCGGCATGGCCCACCGCGGCCGGCTCAACGTGCTCGCGCACAACCTCGGCCGGCCCTACGAGACGATCTTCGCCGAGTTCGAGGGCGTGTCGACCCTCGAGGCGATCACCACGATCCCGCAGGGCGGGACGGGCGACGTGAAGTACCACCACGGCGCGCAGGGCTCCTACCAGCTGCCCGACGGGGACTCCATCCTCGTCAACCTCGAGTCCAAC
Organism: Solirubrobacteraceae bacterium; assembly: GCA_034664785.1. GTDB lineage: Bacteria > Actinomycetota > Thermoleophilia > Solirubrobacterales > Solirubrobacteraceae > Paraconexibacter. The sequence continues at coordinate 9,944 of JAXDGY010000003.1, read as the reverse complement.
CCGTCCCACCTGGAGTTCGTGCACCCGGTGGTCGTCGGCGCCTCGCGCGCCGCGCAGACCACCCGCCACGGCCCGCACGCCCACCGCGACACCGCCAGCGCGGTCCCGGTCGTCCTGCACGGCGACGCGGCGCTGCCCGGCCAGGGCGTCGTGGCCGAGTCGCTGAACCTCCAGGCACTCGACGGCTACCAGGTCGGCGGCACCGTCCACCTGGTGCAGAACAACCAGGTCGGCTTCACCACCGACCCGGAGGACTCCCGCTCGACCCGGTGGGCCTCCGACCTCGCCAAGGGCTTCGACGTCCCGATCATCCACGTCAACGCCGACGACGTCGCAGCCTGCATCGCCGCCGTCCGGCTGGCCTTCGCCTTCCGCCAGGAGTTCGGCCACGACGTCCTGATCGACCTCATCGGCTACCGCCGCTTCGGGCACAACGAGGCCGACGAGCCGGCCTACACGCAGCCGGAGATGTACGCGGCGATCAAGGCCAAGAAGCGTGTCAGCGAGCTGTGGGCCGAGCGCCTCGTCGCCGACGGCACGGTGACGCAGGACGAGGTCGAGCAGCAGCGCCAGGAGATCTGGGACCACCTGACCGAGCTGCACCAGAACCTCAAGGCCCAGATCAAGGCCGCCGAGGAGACCGGCTCGATCACCCAGCAGACGGGCGAGTACCAGCTCGACCGCTCGCCGTCGCCCGAGGTCAAGACGGCGGTGTCCGCCGAGCGGCTGCAGACGCTCAACGAGGAGCTGCTGGCGGTCCCCGAGGGCTTCACCGTCCACCCCAAGCTCGTCAAGCAGCTCGAGCGCCGGCGCAACGCGCTGGGGCCGCAGGGCGGGATCGACTGGGCGCACGCCGAGGCGCTGGCCTTCGGGTCGCTGCTGACCGAGGGCATCCCGGTCCGCCTCACCGGCCAGGACGCCGAGCGCGGGACCTTCTCCCAGCGCCACATGGTCCTCCATGACGCCAAGACCGGGCAGACCGTCTGCCCGATCCAGTCCCTGCCCGGGGCGCTGGCGCCGATGGAGCTGCACAACTCCCCGCTCAGCGAGATCGCCTGCCTCGGCTTCGAGTACGGCTACTCCGCCGAGGCCCCCGAGACGCTCGTGCTCTGGGAGGCCCAGTTCGGCGACTTCGCCAACGCGGCCGAGGTCATCATCGACCAGTTCATCGTCTCCGGCCTGGCGAAGTGGGGGCAGTCGACGCGCCTGACCCTGCTGCTGCCGCACGGCTACGAGGGATCTGGGCCCGAGCACTCCTCCGGCCGCATGGAGCGCTGGCTCCAGCTCGCCGCCGAGGGCAACATCCGCGTGGCCAACGTCACCACGCCGGCGCAGTACTTCCACCTGCTGCGCCGCCAGGCCCGCGTCGCCAAGCAGCGCCCGCTGTTCCTCATGACGCCCAAGTCGCTCCTGCGGCTGCCGCAGGCGACCAACCGCGTCGAGCACCTCTCCGAGACGCAGTTCTTCCCCGTCCTGGGCGAGCCGCGCGTCCCCGCCGACAAGGTCACGCGCCTCGTGCTGTGCACGGGCAAGATCTACTACGACCTCGTCGGGCACCCGAGCCGCGAGGGCAACGAGCAGGTCGCGATCGGTCGCGTCGAGCTGCTGTATCCCTTCCCCGAGGCCCAGCTGCGGGAGCTCATCGACACCTACCCGAACCTCGAGGAGGTCGTGTGGGTGCAGGAGGAGCCGCGCAACATGGGCGCCCGCGCGCACATGTCCCCGCGCCTCATGCAGATCCTGCCGGAGCACCTGGCGATCGGGTACATCGGCCGGCCCGAGCGCGCGTCGCCGGGCGAGGGCTATCCCGCCGCGCACAACATCGAGCAGAACCGCATCATCCGGACGGCGCTGGACCTGTCCGAGCCGGTCTCGCTCTACCCCGACAAGACCCCCGGCGAGCGCTGAGCGTCTCGCCCGACGAGCTCGCGGTCCTCACCCCGGCCTCGCGCGGGGAGTGGGTGGCGTGGCTCGAGGCGGAGGGCGGGCGGTCGCCCGGCGTGTGGCTGGCCTGCGTCAAGAAGGACGCCGGCGTGCCAGGTGTCTCCTACGCCGACGCGCTGGAGGACGCGATCTGCCGCGGGTGGATCGACGGGCAGCGGCGCAAGGGCGACGAGCGCCACTTCCTGCAGCGCTTCACCCCCCGCGGGCCGCGCTCGCGCTGGTCGAAGATCAACCGCACGCGCGCCGAGGAGCTCATCGCCGCGGGCGCGATGCGGCCGGCCGGCCTGGCGGAGGTCGAGCGGGCCCGGGCCGACGGGCGCTGGGAGGCGGCCTACGACTCCCACCGCACCGCGACCGTGCCCGACGACCTGCGCGCGGCGCTCGACGCCTCGCCGGCCGCTGCCGCGTTCTTCGCCACGCTCGACAGCGCCAACCGCTACGCCGTGCTCTACCGGGTGCAGGAGGCCAAGCGGCCCGAGACGCGGGCCCGCCGCATCGCCAAGTACGTCGCGATGCTCGAGGCGGGCGAGAAGCTCCACCCCTGACGGGGTTGGGCGCCAACCCGGGAGGCCCACGGCGGGGTACGCCGCGGGTGGGCGCGGGTAGCCGCGCGTGCGCAGGGTGACCAACACCCGACCGGGCGCCGGTGATGGCGGGTGGCACCGCGCCGGCGTCCGGTTTTGCAGCTCCTCAGGCCGGGAGGCCGAGGGCGAGCGGCGCCTCGCCCACCGACGTGACCACGGCCGCCTCGGTCGGGAGGTCGAGCGGGGGCGGGTCGACGGCGACGAGCACCGCCGCCGCCCAGCCCGCGTCCAGCGCGCCGACGATGTCATTGACGGGGTTGTCGCCGACCATCGCCGTCTCGTGCGGACCGACGCCGAGGCGCTCGGCCACGGCGGCGAACGCGTCCGGGTCGGGCTTGACCGCCCCGACGTCCTGCGAGGCGGCGAAGACGTCGACGGCGTCGCCGAGCCCGATGCGCCCGAGCTTGTCGCGCTGCAGGTCGGTCATGCCGTTGGTGAGCACGCCGACCCGGAGGCCGGCGGCACGGACCGCGGCGACCGCCTCGGCCGCGCCCTCCGCCCGGCGGACCTCGGTGATCATCCGGCGCTTGAGCTCGGTGTAGTCGGCGACGAGCTGCTCGCCGGGGACGTGCCAGGGCGCGAGCGCGTCGGCCAGGCGCGCGCGGTGGTAGCCGGGCTCGTCGAGCTCACCGCGCATCCACTGGTCGTAGAGGACGGTGAGCGACCCGAGATGGCGACGCGAGAACTCCTCGGCCTCCGCCTCGGGGACCTGGCCGCAGACGAGCCGGACGATCTCCTCCTCGACCTCGAGCTGGAGGCTGCGGTGATCGGTGAGCGTGTCGTCGAGATCGAAGACGACGGCACGCAGGGCGGGGGCGACGGTCATCCCCGGGTCACCAGGGCCTCGCGCACGGCGGCGGCGCCGGGTGCGACGTCGGGCTCGAGGCGGTCGAGCATCTGGCGCCAGCCGGGCTGCAGCTCGATCGCCCGCTCGACGCGCTGCAGCGCGGTCGGGAGGTCCTCGAGCTGCGCGGCGGCCAGGCCGGCCCAGAAGAGCAGCTCGTGGTTGTCGGGCGCGAGCGCGCTGGCGCGCTCGTAGCGGTCGCCGGCCTCCACGTGGCGGCCCTCGCCCGTCAGCTCGTCGCCCTCGGTGGCCAGGTCGTAGGCGTCGCGCAGGTCGGCCAGGCGGTCGAGCTCCTCCAGCGGCTCGGGGTCGTCGTCGACGCGCAGGTCGACGACCGTGCGCCAGGCCTCGCCCGCGCTCGGCACGACGAGCAGCGCCGCGGACTGGCGCCCGCGAGCGTCGCCGCCCTGCGCCTCGGCGGCGTGCAGCGCGGCGAGCAGGCGGCGGCTGAGCGGCCCCGCGGCGCGGTCGAACGCCTGGGCCATCGCGGGCCAGACCTCGGGCGAGGCCATCATGTTGGCCTGCGCGCTGAAGCCGTCCCCGGCCTCGTGCCCGGCGAAGGCGATGCAGCGCTCCCCGGTGTGGACGGCGACGCGGCCCTGCGCGTCCACGACCGCGACCTGGCGGAAGGCGGCCAGCTCGTCGGCGGCCAGCAGCGCCGCGAGCGCATCCGCCGGCGCCTCGCCGGCCTCGAGGCGGTCGAGCAGGCGCGGGCCGTAGGCGGGCTCGGCGATGGACTGCGTGGCCACCGCGCCGACGCCGGGGCGCGCCCACGGCACGATCGGGCCGACGCCGAACCAGTGTGACTGGACGGCCGCGCCCACCTGCCCCGTCCCGGGGTCGAAGGCGACGATGGAATAGGTCATGCCCACCAATCTACGAAGCGGGCGGCGACGGCGGGCGCCCGGCACCGCTTGACTTCAAGCCCGCTAGCGCCGCGACGTCTTCGTGCAAGACGCTGCTGGCCGCTTGACGCAGACCGGCGGCGTCAGCCGTCGTCCTGGCGAAACGCCCAGCGGACCTCGTCGATCTGCAGCCCCGCCGCCAGGCAGGCGAGGAGCTTCATGCGCGCGGCCTGCGGGGAGAGGAAGCCCGCGGGGATGATCTGAGTGCCGCGCAGGTCGCGCTCGGAGCCGGCGTAGCCGTAGGTCCCGGTCAGGACGACGCCGCGCTCGGGCCGGCAGTAGGCCACGACGGGCATGCGCTCGGCGGCGTGCGCCCACAGCTCGAGCAGCGGCGGCGCGAGGTGGCCCGCGCCCAGGGTCCCGATCACCACGCCGTCGGGCTCCGTGCCGAGCGCCGCGCGCGACAGGGTGCCGTCGTCGCCCGACACCGTCGGGACGATCAGCACGGCCTTGTCGAGCTCCGGCGGATCGAGCGGCGGGTTGCGTGGCAGGCGCGACCAGAACGTGGCGTGGCCCTCGGTCACCCGGCCGAGCGGGCCGGTCTGCGGCGAGGAGAAGGCGGTCAGCGACGTCGTGTCGGTCTTGCGGGCGCAGCGGGCGTGGTGGATCTCGCCGCCGAACACGACGAGCACGCCCATGCCGGCGGCCTCCCGGCTCGCGGCCACCGAGACCGCGTCGAGGAGGTTCGCCGGCCCGTCGGCCCCCGGGGCGGACGCGACCCGGATGGCACCCGTGAAGACGATCGGGGCCTCGGCGTCGTGGATGACGTCGCAGAGCATCGCCGTCTCCTCGAGGGCGTCCGTGCCGTGGGTGACCACGACGCCGATCCCCCGCCGCGCGGCGTCGCGCGCGGCACGGCAGATCAGGAGCTGGTCGCTCAGCGTCAGGTGCGCCGAGGGGACGTTCACGACCGTCTCGGCCTCGAGGCCGTCGTGGCTGCCGAGGGCCTCGATGCCGTCGACGAGGGCCTGCGCGTCGAGCTGCGGGGTCGCCCCGGCGCCGCCCACCATCGCGATCGTGCCGCCCGCCGCGAGGATGCGCACGCGGCGGTGGGGCTGCAGGTCGTCGGGGCGGCGCAAGGCAGCGAAGATACCGGCCATGCAGCGTTCCCCTGCCGTCGAGGCCGTGCTGGCCGCGGTCCGCGCGATCCCCGAGGGCTGGGTCCGCACCTACGGGGACCTGTCCCCCGCGGCGCCACGCTTCACCGGCCAGGTCCTCGGCGCCTACGGGGACGAGGTGCCCTGGCACCGGGTCGTGCGGTCCGACGGCTCGCTGGCCAAGGGCGAGCGCCAGCGCGCGCTGCTCGACGCGGAGGGCGTGCCGTTCGACGGGACGCGGGTCGCCCTCCGCGTGGCACGATTGCCGGACCTTGTGGACCCAGCGTGACCTCGAGCTGCGCCCCCGCCCGCGCGGGTTCCACCTCGTCACCGACGAGGTGCTCGCCGCCCTGCCCGAGCTCGGCGACCTGCGCGTCGGGCTGCTGCACCTGTTCATCCGCCACACCTCCGCGGGCCTGACACTCAACGAGAACGCCTCGCCCGACGTCCGGCGGGACTTCGAGACCTGGGTGAACGCCGCGGTACCGGAGGACTTCGCGTGGACGCACACCCTCGAGGGCGACGACGACATGCCCGCCCACGTGAAGGCCTCGCTGATGGGCCCGTCGCTGAGCCTGCCCGTCCGCGACGGCCGCCTGGCACTGGGCACCTGGCAGGGCATCTACCTCTGCGAGGCGCGTGACCGCGGCGGGCCGCGCCGCCTGGTGGCGACGCTCTGGGGCGAGTAGGTCCCGCGCACGCTACGGGCGCGCGGCGCGGAAGCCGCCCGGGCCGCGCCGCGCGCGGCGGAACTCGAGCACGTCGCCCGGGACCGGGCGGTCGCCCAGCGCGGCCGGGCGGGCGAGCTCCTCGGGGACGAGCGTGGTGCGCTGCACGCCGCCCTCCCCGTCCGGCTCGATGCGCAGCGCCCGCCGGCCGGGCCGCGAGCTCACCACGCGCTCCAGCGACGTCTCGCGGAACAGCAGCCCGACGCCGTCGTCCGCGGCCCACCCCACGGGCAGCCTGCCGGTCGCCACCGCCTGCTCGTAGACCGGCAGGCGCTCGGGCTCGCCGTCGGCATGCACGGTGAACGAGCCCGGCAGCAGGCCGAGGCCGTCGACGGGCTCGGGCTCGCCCGAGGACTTCGTCACGCCGCCCTCGAACCAGCACATCGCCCCTGCGCTGAGACCCGCCAGCACCACGCCGGCGGCCCACGCCTCGCGCAAGACCTGGTCGAGGCCGTGCTCGCGCCAGATCGCGAGCATGTTGCGCAGCGACCCGCCGCCGACGTAGACGACGTCCTGCTCGAGGACGAGCGCGCGCAGGTCGACGGGGCCCCGCAGCCCGAGCCGGAAGAGCGACAGGACGCTCGCCGTGCAGCCCCGGTCGTCGTAGGTCGCGTGGAAGCGGCCCGCCTGCTCCTCGGAGTCGCCCGAGGCCGTCGGCAGGAGCAGGATCCGGGGCTCGCGGCGCCCGGCCAGGCTGAGGATGAACTCGTCCAGCGCGGGGTTCTGCGGCTCCATCGTGAAGCCGCCGCCGCCCATCGCGAGGATCGTCCGTGGTCGCGGGGTCATGCGGTGAGGCTACGCCGCGAGCACCGCGGCGGGGACGCCGAGGTAGCGGCTCACCAGCGGCGTCTCGACGACCTCGCCGCCCACGAGGCCCACGCGGTGTGCGCGGGCCTTCGGGCGCGACGAGACGACCTCGGCCAGCTCGGTTCCGATGAAGTGCAGCGCCGCGCCGTCCTCGACGCCGTAGCCGGCGCACATCCCCTCGGCCACCATCCGGTGGTACTCGATGCGCCGCTCGGGCTCGCCGTCGTAGTGCACGCAGTTCGAGGCGGGCAGCAGGCCCAGGCCGCGCACGCGCTGCGGCGCGCCGTGGAACGCGGTGACCGCCTCGTCGAACCAGCACAGCGACCCGGCGCTCAGGCCGCACAGGACCGTCCCCCGCCGCCACGCCTGCTCGAGGACGCGGTCCAGCCCGTGCGCGAGCCACGCGCCGAGCAGCGAGATGACGCTGCCACCGCCGACGTAGATCAGGTCCTGCTCGAGCAGGTGCGTCTCGAGGTCGCCCTCCACGGCGCCCGCGCCCTTGTCACGGCGGAAGAGGGAGACGTGCGAGGGCTCCGCCCGGCACGAGAACGTCCGGTAGAAGCGCACGATGTAGTGGTCGGCGTCGCCCGAGGCCGTCGGGATGAAGCACACCTTCGGGCGCTCCTTGCCTGTGAGGGCGAGGACGTGGTCGTCGAGCAGTGGGTTGCCGGCCTCCATCGAGAAGCCGCCGCCACCGAACGCGACGATCTGGGGCACGGGGCGTCCCATGACAGCAGCGTAGGGAGCCGACGGACCCCGGCGAGCGGATTTCAGCGCTTGGGCGGGGGCGACCGGACCGACGGTCCAGGTCGCAGTCTCAGCGCAGGGCGCCGGTGGCGACGACGGTCTCGGTCACGGCCGACAGCGCGCATTGGGCGACGCCCAGCAGGACCAGCACCGTCCCGAGGCCGTGGGCGTCCAGCCCGGGCCCCGTGACGGCCAGGGCGAGCGCGAGGGCCGTGGCCGCGAAGGCGACGGCGCCCACCGCGGCGGCCCCGCGCCGCCCGGCACCCGTCCACAGGACGGCGGCCAGCGCGACGGCGGCCGCGGTCCCGGCGAGCAGGACGACATCGGCGGGGCGTGGCAGGCCGAGCTCGTCGCGCAGGCGTCCCCAGCGCAGGAGCGGGAGCAGCAGCGCGGCGAACGCGGCCACCGCCGCGTCGCTGCGCATGACCAGCAGGGCGGGGCGCGTCAGCGCCCGCGCCAGACCGGCTCGCGCTTCTCCTTGAACGCCAAGGCGCCCTCCTTGGCGTCCTCCGACGCGAAGACCGGGCCGGACAGCTCGCCCTGCCGGGCCCACATCTCCTCGCTGGACCAGTCGAACTGCTGCTCGATGACCGCCTTGGAGGCGGCGAGCGCGAGGGGGCCGTTCCTGGCGATCGCCGCCGCGAGCTCGAGCGCGACGTCCACGGCGGAGCCCGGCGCGGCCAGGCGGTTGACCACCCCGAAGGCGTGGAAGCGCTCGGCCGGCATCGCGTCGCCCGTCAGCGCCAGCTCCATGACCACGTGGTAGGGCATCCGGCGCGGCAGGCGCAGCAGCGCGCCGCCCGCGGCCACGAGGGAGCGCTTGGCCTCGGGGATCCCGAGCTTCGCGCCCTCCGCGGCGACGATGAGGTCGCAGGCCAGGGCGACCTCGAAGCCGCCGGCGACGGCAAAGCCCTCGATGGCGGCGATGAGCGGCTTGCGCGCGCCGCGCTGGGCGATGCCCGCGAAGCCGCGGTCGCCGAACCACGGCGACTCGCCCTTCACGAACGCGCCGAGGTCCATCCCTGCGCAGAAGAAGCCGCCCGTGCCGGTGAGGATCCCGACCGTCAGCTCGGGGTCGGCGTCGAGCTCGTCCAAGGCGCCCGCGATGCCCTCGGCGACGGCCGCGTTGACCGCGTTTCGCACCTCGGGCCGGTTCAGCGTGATGAGCAGGACGGTCCCGCGCCGCTCGGTCAGGACGGCCGGCGCAGCGGTGGTGGTGTCGGACATGGCGGCAGCCTATCTCACGCTCTTTACTTAAGTATTTGCCAGTAGTATGCTGGTACTCATTCCTGAAGCGAACGACACGAGGAGACCGCTCATGGAGAGCGCAACCACCACCACATCCACGCAGGACAAGCAGGTCACGATCGACGTTCCCGAGGACCGCGTCGCGGAGTTCTACGCGTTCTACGCGCGCTTCCTGGCCGGCCGCGGCCGGGGCCGCCGAGGCGGACCGGGCGGACGCCGCGGGCGCCACCACGGCCCGTGCCACGGCCACCAGGGCCACGAGCGCCACGCCGAGGGCCACGAGGCCCCCGAGGTCGCGGAGGCCTGATGGCCGACAAGCAGGTCACCGTCGCCGTGCCCGACGAGCGGGTCCCGGAGTTCTACGCGTGGTTCGCGGCCTTCCTGGCCGCCGATCCGCGCGACGGGCCTCCACGGGGCCGCGGCCCGGGCCGGCGCGGTGGCCCGCACCACCACCCCGCTGCGCCGTGGTCGCCCGCCGACACGGACGAGGCGACCTGGCTCTACGGCAAGCTCGCCCCGCCCGCGCGCGAGCTGTTCGACGTCCTGATCGACACCCCGGGGCAGCGCATCGCGGGCAACGAGCTCGCCGCGCGCCTGCGCCTGGCCAAGGGCGCCCACGGCGTCGCGGGCATCCTCGCCTGGCCCGGGCGCTACGTCCGCAGGGTCGGGCGCGAGTTGCCGATCGCCACGGAGGGCAGGGCCGACGGCGGGACGGACTACTTCATGGAGCCCGAGCTCGCGGAGCTGTTCGGCCGGGCCCGTGAGCGCGTGCGGGAGACGGAGCGCTAGACCCCGCTGGACCGCGCCTACACCGCCGCGAAGAGCGTGAGCTCCGGCTCGCGCTCGCCGCGGAGGACCGCGAGGTCGACCTCGACGCAGGCCAGCCCGCGCGCCTCGGCCAGCACCCGCGCCTGCGGCTTGATCTGCTGCGCGGCGAGCACGCCGCGGCAGGCGCCCATCGCAGGATCGCGGCGGATGCGCTCCAGGTAGCGCGTGAGCTGCTCGACGGCGTCGATCGTCGCCACGCGCTTGATCTCGAC
>JAXDGY010000002.1:0-11341 GCA_034664785.1 Solirubrobacteraceae bacterium | reverse complement strand
CCAGCTGCGCGCGGCCGGTGCGGCGACGACGCGCGGCGCTCGGTCGGCCGGCGGAGAGGGCACCGCGGCGGCGGGCGCCGTCGGCCGCGGGGACGGCGGGCCCTCGGGCGGTGCGGCCGCCGGAGGGTCACCCACCGGGAAGGCCGGGCGGCCCGGCGGGACGGTGACCGCCCGCAGCGCCTCGTCGGCGCCGCCGGTGCAGGGCGCGCCGTCGTCGTCGGCGCCCGCCGACCCCGTCGAAGCTGCTCCCGTCAGCGCGACGGCGCGCGGGGCCGCGGTCTCGCCGGCGCAGGTCGCCGGCGCCCTCGCGCTGCTCGCCCTCGCGGTCGCGCTGGCCGGCGCCCTCGGCCCGCGCTACCTGCGGCGCGCGCGCTGAGCGCCGTCCGCTAGGCCGCGTCGGCCACGGTCCCCGTCGGCAGCCATTGGCGCCACGCGGCGGGGATCGTCGGGCTGGCGACGTGGATGAAGACGTTGGGGCTCGGCGCGGCCGGCTTGCAGCGCGGGTGCATCCCGGCCTGGTTGGGCAGGTGGTCGCCCTTGCGGCGGTTGCACGGCGCGCAGGACGCAACGATGTTGGTCCAGTCCGACGAGCCGCCCTTGGAGCGGGGGATGACGTGGTCCACCGTGAGGTTCTGGCGGGCGCCGCAGTACTGGCACGCCCATCCGTCGCGGGCGAAGACGGCGCGCCGGGTGATCTTGCGCCGGTGCGTGTCCCGCGGGACGTTGACGTAGGTCACCAGGCGGATGACCACAGGGCGGGGCATCGCGGTGTGCTCGGAGCGCAGCTCCCATTGGCCCTGCTCGACGAGCTCGGCCTTCGACTTGAGCAGCAGGACCGCCGCGCGCCGGACAGTGCACACGTTGATGGGCTCGAACGTGGCGTTGAGGACGAGCACACGACCACCGTCACGTCCACGCCGCTTATGCTCGTCGAGCGGCGTGAACCCTCGTGGGTCAGGTGGTGTCTGGACCCCCATGGCCAGACGGAACTGTAGCGCCCGCGGCGGCGTAGGTGCCGAGCACCCGGACCACCTCGCAGTGCTGGCGCAGTGCTGCGACGGCGCCGGCGACCGGCTCCTCATCGGCGCCGCCGGCGCAGTCGACGTGGAAGAGGTAGTGCCCCAGCTGCGAGCGCAGGGGCCGCGACTCGATGCGCGTGAGGTTCACGCCGCGGAAGGCGAACTCGGACAGGCAGCGGACCAGCCAGCCCGGCGAATCGTCCCCCGCGCCGTGGAAGAGCACCGACGTCCGGGTCGGCTTCGCGTCGGGCACCGGGTCCCGGCTGAGCCAGACGAACCGCGTGACGTTGTCCGGGTCGTCCTCGATGCCGTCGATCAGCACCGTCGCGCCGTAGCGCTCGGCGGCCGCGCGCGGGCCGATCGCGGCCGCGGTGCCGGCGGCGGAGCGCACGGCATCGGCCGTGGAGGCCGCCGCGACCGTGCGCGCGTGGGGGAGGCGCTCGCGCAGGAACCGCGCGCACTGCGCGAGCCCCTGCGGATGCGAGTGCACCTCTTGCACCTCGGCGAGGGCGAGCGGGCCGCCGGCGACGAGGCAGTGGTGGATCGGGTGGACCAGCTCGCCGACCACCGCGACGTCCGGCGCGTCGAAGGCGAGGGCGTCGAGCGTCGCGCTGACGCCGCCCTCCATGGCGTTCTCGATCGGCGCGAGCCCGCGGTCGACCCGTCCGTCCTGCACGGCGAGGACCACCTCGTGGACGCTCGCGAGGGCGACCGGCGTCCCGGGGACGCCCGCCGCGAGCAGCGCCTCGTGGGAGAACGTGCCCTCGGGGCCCAGAAACCCCAGCCGGGTCAAGGGGTCGCCGGATCGGCGGGGTTGACCGCGACCCGCACGGCTTCCTCTTCCTCGGGGGAGAGCGGGAGCTCGCCCTCGCCCTGGTGGATCTGCTTGACGTACATGCGGGCCTGGTCGCGGTGGTGGATCGAGCTCAGGACCACGCCCGACCGCGACGCGTCGAGCAGCGCGATGGTCGTCGACTGGCGCCCGGACATCTCGTTATAGGCGTCGTAGCGCACCAGCCCGCGGTAGGTGACGGCCCCGTCGAGGCGCTGCTCGGCGACCTCCAGGCGGCCGTGCAGGCGGCCGATCGCGTCCTCGACGTAGGCGTGCAGCGCCTGGAAGTCGCGGTCGAGCGTCGCCGCGTGCTGCACGAGGTCCGTCTCGCCGTGCTCCCCGAGCAGTCGCCGCTGGTCGGCGCGCAGGCGCCGCAGGCGGACGAGGGCGATGACGGCCACCACGAACGCGGCCAGGCCAAGGGCGCACGCGCCGAGGGCGACGAGGCCGGGGGTCGAGGTCAGCTCCACGCCCGGCGATGATAGGCGGGGTCGCGGCTGGAGATCCCCGTCAGGTCAGCGGCTGAAGATCGCCGTGTAGGACTGCTTGTTGTTCGTGGTGTTCTTCTCGCCGGGGACGGCGTCGATCACCACGTCGATCGTCACGGGCTGCCCGATCGGCGGTGAGCTGGTCAACGGCACGTCGACCGTGGCGGGCTGCTTGGCCTTCGTCTGGTTGACCGTCTTCTTGGCCGTGACCGGCTTCCCGGCGCCGCGCACGGTGACCCGGACGACGACGCCGGTCTCGTCGTTGTCGCCCTGATTCTGGAAGGCGACGGTGAAGACGACGCTGGCGCCCGCCTTCAGCCGGTTGACGGCGGGCGGCGGCTGCAGCGTGGTCCCGTTGACGCCCACGCTGGTCAGGCCGTGCCCGTGCAGCCCGGGGGCCGGCGTGGCGTTCGCGCCGCGCCCGCCGCCGGCCCGCTGGGCGCCGAGCGCCCCCGCGACGTTGTCGGGGATCAGCCAGCGCGCGTCGGGCAGGAACGAGCTCTGCGCGATCCGCTGGCCGCTGATCCCGGCGTCGTTGAGCGCCTGCTGGATGTAGGGGGCGGTGCGCTGCGAGTAGACGACGTCCGAGGCGTCGAACGCGCGCATCTGCCCGGCGATCCGGTTGACCGCGTTCTCGGCGGTCTGGCGGTTGTCGGCGCCGTCGGCCAGCGCGCTGGGGAGCGCGTCGGCGATCTTCGCGAGCGCCTCGGCACGGAGGTCGAGGGCGAGGAGCAGGTCGGCCTGGGCCGGCCCGAGGTTGCCCGGGACGGAGAAGCCGCGGGCGCGGCGCGCGTCCTCCTCGGCGACGAGCCGGAGCTGGTTGGTCTGGCCCTGGAGGTCGGCGGCCTGCGTGCTGCCCGAGTTCAGCAGGCGGAAGAAGGGCTTGGCGACCTGCGCGTCGGAGTCCTGGATCACCGCGCTGACGTCGCGGTTGTAGTTCTTGAGCTTGTTGTCCCGGGCGCTGTTGCGGCAGGACTGCACGCCGATCACGAGGACGACGAAGATGACCAGGAGCGCCCCGAGGGCCACGAGGCGGCGGTTGCGCAGCGTCGCGTCGTCGCCGCGCGGCGGCCGCCCGCCGCCCGCGGTCGCGGGTCTCCGGGGGCGGGGTCGCGCGCTGCGCGGCGGGCTTGAGGTGCGGGTGGGCTCGTCGCCTTCGTCGAAGAACGACATGGCAGGTCTCTCGGGGAAAGCGCGGGAAGGCTCCCGCGGGCGTGTGAAAGGCCAGTATGACCGCCCGGGGTGGACGGGTGCACGTGCAAGTTCCCTGTCAGCAGGGGCTTTCCTCCATGTTCCGGCAGGGAGCGTCCCGCCGGGCGCGAACCGGGCAAGGCGGTGGAGACCGCCCAGACCAGCACAGGGGCTCGCGCGTCCGGCGGCGACGGCGAGCTCGTCCTCGGCCGCTACCGCCTCGTGGCGCGGCTGGGATCGGGCGGCTTCGGGGTGGTGTGGGCCGCGCGCGACGAGCGCCTGGACCGTGACGTCGCCCTGAAGCGGATCGCCGTCGACGACCCGGCGGTCGCCAAGCGCGCCGCGCGCGAGGCGAAGGCCGCCGCGCGCCTCTCGCACCCGGGGATCGTCGCCCTCTATGAGACCGGCGAGGACCCCGACGCCGTGTACCTCGTCTCCGAGCTGGTCCGCGGGCACACGCTCGCGCGGCTGCTCGCCGACGGAGCGCTGTCGGACCGCGACGTCGTCGACATCGGCTCCGTGCTCTGCGCCGCGCTGACCCACGCCCACCGGCGGGGGGTCGTGCACCGCGACGTCAAGCCGCAGAACGTCATCGTGCCGGAGGCGCCGGCGGACGGCCAGGGCGTCGCGAAGCTCACCGACTTCGGCATCGCGCGGCTGCTCGGCGAGGACGTCCTCACGCGCACGGGCGACATCGTCGGCACGCTGGCCTACATGGCCCCGGAGCAGGCCGAGGGCCGCGAGCCGACCGCCCAGGTCGACCTCTACGCGCTGGGACTCGTGCTCTACGAGGCGCTGTCCGGCGTCAACCCGGTCCGCGGGCGCACCCCTGCGTCGACGGCGCGCCGCGTCGGCGTCCGGCTGCCGCCGCTCGGCCGGCTGCGCCGCGACCTCCCGCGCGGCCTGTGCGACGCCATCGACGCGGCGGTGCGGCCGCGGCCGGAGGACCGCGGGCGCCTCGTGGACCTCAAGCGCGCGCTGCAGGCGGCGCGCGAGGAGGTGGACGACGAGGCGGGCACCGTGGAGGCCGGGCCGTTGGAGTCCGTCACCCGCGTGGCCGGGATGGCCGTGCGCTCCCGCGGGGGCGAGCCCGGGTGGCCCCGGCGCTCGCGCCGGGAGCCGTGGGCGGCGGAGCAGGAGGACCAGGACGAGGAGCCCTTCGCCGATGGGCCGCCCGGCGGCGGCCCCGACCGCCTGCCCGCCCGCGCGGTCGCGGCGCTCGGCACCGGTGCCCTGGCGACGGCGGCGCTGGGGGCCCTCGGCCCAGAGCCTCCGCTCACCCCGCTCGGCGGCGGCGTCCTGGCCGCGGCTGCCGTGGCGCTCTTCCCCCGGCTCGGCTCGCTGGCCGTCGCGCTGGCCCTGGGCGCGTGGCTCGCCTCGGCGACCGCCGGCGGCAACGGCTCGGGACTGGCCGTGGTCGTGCTCGCCGCGGCGCTGCCGGCGGTGGCGCTCACCTGGCGCGCGGCGGCAGGCTGGCGCCCGGCCCCCGCGCTGGCGCCCGTCCTCGGGCTGGTGGCGCTCGCGATCGCCTGGCCCGCCGTCGCGGGGCAGGCGCGCGGACTGCGCCACCGCCTCGCGCTCGGCGCGCTCGGCGCGTGGTGGCTGCAGCTCGCCGAGCTGCTGACCGGGCGCACGCTGCTCCTCGGCCCACCCCCGGGGGCGCGGCCCGTCTCCGCCTGGGGCGACTCGGGCGGCGCGGCGCTGGCGGACGCGATCGGGCCGCTGCTGTCCTCGGGCGCGCTCGGCGTCGCGGCGGTCTGGGCCGTCGCGGCGGCCGTCCTGCCCTGGCTCGTGCGCGGCCGCGCCGCGGCGGCGGACATCGTCCTGGCGACCGCGTGGGCGGCCGGCCTCGCGGCCACGACGCAGGCCGTCGCCGGGGCCCTACCCTGGTCGGGAGGCGCGCCCGCGCCCCGCGGGATCGTGGCCGGGGCCGTCGCCGCCGGCGTGCTCGCCGTCGTCGTGAGGGCGTCACGCGCCGGGCCCTGAGGCCGTTGGGGAGCAGCGGAAGCCACCCCTGCACCCCGTACGATGATCCCGCCCGGTGCCGCCGGTGGACGGGAACCACCCCGCCTGAAGTCGTCATGAGCGTCCTGCGCAACCTCGAGAGCAAGATCGCCGGCCTGGTCGAGGGGACGTTCGGCCGCGTCTTCAGGACCGAGGTCCGCCCCGTCGAGCTCGCGCGCAAGCTCGCCAAGGAGATGGACGAGCACCGCACCGTGTCCGTGTCGCGCACCTACGTCCCCAACGAGTACGTCGTCTGGCTCTCGCCGGAGGACCGCGCGCGCTACGAGGGCGTGGAGCGCGAGGTCGCCGACGAGCTCGCCGCCTATCTGCTCGAGCATGCGCGCAGCGAGCGGCTCGCCCTCGTCTCGCGCCCCGTGATCTCCTTCGAGACCGACCAGCGCCTCTCGCTCGGCGAGTTCGGCATCCAGGCGCGCCTCGTCCGCCAGGCCGACCCGTCCCCGGGCGCGCCCGCGCCGGTGGGGACGGTGGAGCAGGGCGACCACGGCCACACGATGGTCTACTCGTCGGCCGCCCGCGTGCAGGAGGAGCTCCGCACCGACCGCGCGGCCCGGCAGGCCGCCGCGCCGCCGCGCGCGTTCGTCGTCGCGGAGGGCAAGCGGATGACGGTGCCGGCCGGCGGCGCCGTCATCGGCCGCAGCCGGGACTGCGACGTGGTCCTCGCGGACTCGAACGTCTCCCGCCGTCACGCCGAGGTGCGCCCCGCCGGCGCCGGCTGGACGATCGCCGACCTCGGCTCGACCAACGGCGTGCGGGTCAACGGCCGGTCCGTGACAGGCTCGACGCCGATCCAGGGCGGCGACCGCGTCGAGCTCGGCACCGTCCCCGTGCGCTTCGAGGTCGACTGACGTGGTCGATCCCGTCTCGGTCCTGCTCAAGTACGGCTTCCTGGCCGTCCTGTACCTGTTCCTGCTGTGGGTCTCGCGCAGCGCGTTGAAGGACCTGCGGCGCTCCAACGCACAGCTGACCGCCCCCGGTACCGGGTGGGACGCGGGCGTGGATGCGACCTCGCTGCACGCGACGCCTTCCTCGCGCGCCGAGCTCGAGGCGCAGGATCCCCGGCTGGTCGTCGAGCGGGCCCCGGGGCACTCCCCGGGCATGGAGTACGAGGTCGGGGAGGGGGCGGTCCTCGGCCGCGGTGACCAGGCGGAGATCCGCCTCGAGGACCCCTTCGCGTCGTCGCAGCACGCGCGGCTCGTGCGCCAGGGCAGCGTCGTCGTCCTCGAGGACCTCGGCTCGACGAACGGGACGTACCTCAACGAGGAGCTCCTCGGCGGCCCGCAGCCGCTGCACCCGGGGGATCGCGTCCGCATCGGCGACAGCGAGTTCACCTACATGGAGGGCAGCTGAGCGGCCGTGCTGATCGTCGCCGAGCACTTCGAGCGGACGGACACCGGCCGCCAGCGGCGGGCCAACGAGGACGCGAAGTTCGCGCGGTCGCCGCTGTTCGCGGTCGCCGACGGCATGGGCGGCGCGCAGGCGGGGGAGGTCGCCTCGGGCGTGGCGATCGCCGCCCTCGAGCCCGGGCTGCCCGAAGGGCCGGGCTCGGTCGAGGAGCGGCTGGCCCGCGTGGTCGCGGACGCCAACGAGCAGATCCACGACCTGTCGCGCTCCGACGAGGACCACGCCGGCATGGGCACGACGCTCACGGCGGCATACGTGGGGGAGGAGGACGTCGCGATCGCCCACGTCGGCGACTCGCGCCTGTACTGCCTGCGCGGGGACCGCTTCGAGCGCCTCACGCGCGACCACTCACTCGTGGAGGAGCTCGTCCAGGAGGGCAAGCTCACGCCCGAGGAGGCCGACGAGCACCCGCAGCGCAACATCATCACCCGCGTCCTGGGCCCCGAGCGGCAGGTCGTCGTCGACCACATGAGCTGGCGCGCCCAGCCCGGCGACGTCTACCTCATCTGCTCCGACGGCCTGACGTCGATGGTCCCGGAGGCGCGCGTGGCCGAGGTGCTGCGCTCCTCCTCCTCGCTGGGCGACGCCGGCCGGCGCCTCGTGGACGCGGCCAACGAGGCCGGCGGCCGGGACAACATCACCGTGGTCCTCTTCCGGCTCGAGGAGATCGCCGCGGGCCGCGGCGGCCCCGCGTCGCAGGCGACGATGGTCGGCGCGGCCGCGCCGCGGACCGAGGAGCTGCGGGCCGCCGCCGCGGCCGGTCCGGAGCCCGCGACCAGTGGGGTCGCGCGCCGCCTGCCGCGCCCGCCCGCGCCCACCGCCACGGCCGACGCCCCGCGCCGCCGCGGGCGGCTGCGCAAGGTCGTGCGCGGCACGCTGATCGCGCTCGTCGTGCTGGTGCCGATCGCCTTCGGCGGCTTCATCGCGACGCGCAGCGTCTTCTTCGTCGGCGTCGACGAGCAGGGCTTCGTGACGCTCTATCGAGGCCTCCCCTACGAGGGCCCGTTCGGGATCCGGCTCTACGGCAGCACGTACACCTCCGGACAGCCGGCGACCGCGCTGCCCCCGGCCGTCCGCCGCACCGTGACCGAGCACGCGCTGCGCTCGCACCAGGACGCCTCGGACCTCGTCACGCAGATCGAGCAGGGCCGCCTCGCCGGGCAGGGCGCGTGAGGCAGGCGACATGAACGCGCGCAACCGGGAGCTCCTGGCGCTCGTCCCCGCCGCGCTGCTGCTCAGCGCCGGCTTCGCCGCGGTGTTCTTCTCGCGGGACTCGCTCGTGGGCGGGCTCAACGGCACCAACACGGTCTCCGACGTGTCGCTCACCTACGGGGGGATCTTCCTCGGGCTGTGCGTCGCGGCGCACCTGGTCCTGCGCTTCACGCTGCCCAACGCCGACCCCTACCTCTTCCCGCTGGTCGCGCTGCTGGCCTGCTTCGGGCTCGTCGAGATCTACCGGATCGACGACGGCCTGGCCCGCCAGCAGGCGCAGTGGTTCGTCATCGGCCTGATCGCCTTCGCGGCGACGATCATCGTGCTGCGCGACTACCGCAAGCTCGAGCGCTACCGCTACACGATCGCGGCCGCGGGCATCGTCCTGCTCCTGCTGCCGCGCGCCTTCGCGCCCACCAACGGCGCCTACCTCTCCATCCGCCTGGGCTCGCTCTCCATCCAGCCGGCGGAGTTCGCGAAGATCGCCATCGTCGTCTTCCTCGCCAGCTACCTGCGCGACACCCGGCAGGTGCTGCTGCTGGGCTCCCGGCGCATCGCGGGCGTGACCGTCCCGCCGCTGAAGCACTTCGGGCCGCTGCTCGTCGTCTGGGGCTCGGCGATGGTCCTGCTCTTCTTCATCCAGGACATCGGCTCGTCGCTGATGTTCTACGGCGGCTTCCTGGCCGTCCTCTACGTGGCCACCAGCCGGCTGTCGTTCCCCGCGATCGGCCTCGCGCTGTTCGCCGCGGGCGCCTGGGCGCTCTACCAGATCCGCCCCACCATCGAGAACCGCGTGGCGGCGTGGAAGGACCCCTTCGACCCCTCCCAGTACGACAAGCCGATCGGCGGCAGCTACCAGCTCGCGCAGTCGCTGTACGCGCAGGCCGACGGCGGCCTGTTCGGCGTGGGCTTCGGCCAGTCCGTGCTCAAGCTGCCGGCCAAGGACTGCGCGTCGACGATCAACTGCTCGCTGCTGCCCGCCCCGCACACCGACTTCATCTACGCCGTCATCACCAACGAGCTCGGGCTCGTCGGGGCGTGCGGCCTGCTCTGCGTCTACGTGCTCGTCCTGCAGCGCGGCTTCAAGATCGCCATGCTCGCGCGGGACGGCTTCTCCAAGCTGCTGGCCGTCGGGCTGACGAGCGTCTTCGCCCTGCAGGTCTTCGTCATCGTCGGCGGGGTCACCAAGCTCATCCCGCTGACCGGCGTGACGCTGCCGTTCGTCTCCTACGGCGGCTCGTCGATCGTGGCGAACTTCGTCCTGCTCGCCCTGCTGCTGCTGGTCTCCGAGCGCGCGCGGCGGGAGGCGTGACGTGAACGAGCCGATCCGCCGGGTGTTCGGCGTCTTCATGGTGATGCTGCTCCTGCTCGTCGGGTCGACGTCGTGGTGGACGATCGTGCGCGCGAACGACCTCAACCACAAGCACGCCGACCAGAACACGCGGGCGCAGCTGCGTGGGCTGAAGGTCAAGCGCGGAGTCATCCGCGCCGACGACGGGACGATCCTCGCGCGCTCCGTGCGCACGCCGGAGGACATCTACTCGCGGCGCTACCCGACCGGGCCGCTGTTCGGCCACGCCGTCGGCTACTCGTACACGACCTCGGGGCAGTCCGGCCTGGAGCAGTACTACGACGACGACCTGTCGGGCAAGCGCGGCGACGTCGAGACCCTCCTGGACCAGCTGCGCGGTCGCAGCACGGAGGGCGACCGGCTGCAGACGACGCTCGACCCGAAGGCGCAGCAGGTCGCCATCCAGCAGCTCGCGGGCCGCAAGGGCTCCGTGGTCGCGCTCGACCCGCGCACGGGTGCGATCAAGGCGATGGCGTCCGTCCCCGGCTTCGACCCCAACGACGCGCGCGACCCGCAGGCCTTCCGCCGCCTGCAGACCGACGAGGCGGGCTCGCCGCTGTTCAACCGGGCCACGCAGGCGGGCTACCCGCCCGGCTCGACGTTCAAGGTCGTCACCACGATCGCCGCGCTCGACTCCGGCAAGTTCACGCCGCAGTCGCAGCTCGACGGCAAGAGCCCGCGGACCGTCTCGGGCACGCCGCTGCAGAACGACGCGGGCGAGTCCTTCGGGGTCATCGACCTCACGACGGCGCTGACCAAGTCCGTCAACACGGTGTACGCGCAGGTCGCCGAGCGCGTCGGCGCGGCGACCATGAAGGACTACATGGAGCGCCTCGGGTTCGACAAGAAGCCGCCGCTGGACTACCCGCGCAACCAGATCGCCGCGTCCGGGCTGTACACCAGCAAGGGCAAGCGGCTCTCGGTGACCAGCGGCCAGGTCGACATCGGCCGGGTCGGCATCGGGCAGGAGCGCCTGCGGGTCACCCCGCTGCAGATGGCGATGGTCGCCGCGGCGGTCGCCAACGGTGGCAAGCTCATGAAGCCGCACTTCGGCGACAAGGTGGTCGACGCCGACGGCCGCACCGTGCGCACGATCAAACCCGAGGTCTACTCCCAGGCGATGTCCGCGTCCACCGCCGCCCAGGTGCGCGACATGATGGGCAAGGTCGTCGAGGAGGGGACGGGCACCGCCGCCGCGCTGCAGGGCATCTCCGTCGCCGGCAAGACCGGCACCGCGGAGATCGACATCGCCCAGAACATCACCCAGCCCTGGTTCATCGCCTTCGCGCCCAAGGACAACCCGCGGATCGCCGTCGCAGCGACGGTCGAGCGGACCCAGGGAGGGTTCGGCGGCGTGGTCGCCGCGCCCATCGCCAAGGCCGTCATGGAGTCCCTGCTCGGTGGCTGACCGGCTCGAGGACGGCGCGATCGTCGACGGTCGCTATCGCGTCACCGGCCGGCTGGGCTCCGGCGGGATGGCCGACGTCTACGCCGCCGAGGACCTGCAGCTCGGCCGGCGGGTCGCGCTCAAGCTGCTCTACCGCCGCTTCGCGGAGGACGCGGAGTTCGTCGAGCGCTTCCGCCGGGAGGCGTCCTCCGCCGCGGGGCTGCAGCATCCCAACGTCGTGTCGATCTACGACCGCGGCGAGACGGACGGGACCTCGTACATCGCGATGGAGCTCATCGACGGGCGCACGCTCAAGCAGGTGGTGGCCCAGGACGGGCCGCTCGACCCGGCCCGGGCGGTCGCGCTCATCGAGCAGGTCCTGCGCGCGGCGCGCTTCGCGCACCGCCGCGGGATCATCCACCGTGACCTCAAGCC
>JAXDGY010000001.1:0-3765 GCA_034664785.1 Solirubrobacteraceae bacterium | reverse complement strand
CCACGTCGTAGAGCGCCGCCTTCAGCGTGCTCGACCCGGCGTTGAGCGCGAGCGCCTTCATCCGTCGCCGCCTCAGAACGGCCAGGTCCAGTCGAGCACCTCGGGCATGTCGATGCCGTGCTCACGGATGTACTGCGTGTGCTCGATGTGCTTGTCGCGCATCGCCTGGCGCACGTAGGCCGCGCCGTGACCGAGGTGCGGCACGCGGTCGACGACGTCGCAGACGAGGCTGTAGCGGTCGATCTCGTTGAGCACGCACATGTCGAAGGGCGTCGTCGTCGTGCCCTCCTCCTTGTAGCCGCGCACGTGCAGGTTGTCGTGGTTGTTGCGACGGTAGGTGAGCCGGTGGATGAGCCAGGGGTAGCCGTGGTAGGCGAACACGATCGGCTTGTCGGCCGTGAAGATCGCGTCGAACTCCGGGTCGGACAGGCCGTGCGGATGCTCGGCCTCCGGCTGGAGCGTCATCAGGTCGACGACGTTGACCACCCGGACCCGCAGCTCCGGGAAGCTGCGCCGCAGCACGTCGACCGCGGCCAGCGTCTCCAGCGTCGGCACGTCGCCCGCGCAGGCCATGACGACGTCGGGCTCCCCGTCCTGGTCGTTGCTCGCCCAGTCCCAGATGCCGATGCCCTTGGTGCAGTGCTTGATCGCCGCCTCCATGCCGAGGAACTGCGGCGCGGGCTGCTTGCCGGCGACGATCACGTTGACGAGGTCGCGGCTGCGCAGGCACTGGTCGGTGACGGCCAGCAGCGTGTTGGCGTCCGGCGGCAGCCAGACCCGGACGATGTCGGCCTTCTTGTTGACGACGTGGTCGATGAAGCCCGGGTCCTGGTGGCTGAAGCCGTTGTGGTCCTGGCGCCAGACGTGTGAGGTCAGCAGGTAGTTCAGCGAGGCGACCGGGCGCCGCCAGGCGAGCTCACGCGAGGTCTTCAGCCACTTCGCGTGCTGGTTGAACATCGAGTCGACGATGTGGATGAACGCCTCGTAGCACGAGAACAGGCCGTGGCGGCCGGTGAGCAGGTAGCCCTCCAGCCACCCCTGGCAGGTGTGCTCCGAGAGGATCTCCATGACCCGCCCGTCGGGGGCGAGGTCCATGTCGTCGGGCGTCGAGCGGGCCAGCCACGTCTTGGCGGTCGTCTCGTAGAGCGCGTGCAGGCGGTTGGAGGCCGTCTCGTCGGGGCCCACGACGCGGAAGTTCCGCTGGGCCTGGTTGAGCCGCATGATCTCGCACAGGAATCCACCGAGCACCCGCGTGGCCTCGGCGGTGGCGCCACCCGGGTGCGGCACGTCGACCGCGAAGTCGCGGAAGTCGGGCATGCGCAGGTCGCGCAGCAGCATCCCGCCGTTCGCGTGCGGGTTGGCGCCCATGCGCCGCGTACCGGCCGGGGCGAGCCGGCGCAGATCGGGGACGAGCGCCCCGTCCGCGTCGAAGAGCTCCTCGGGCCGATAGCTGCGCAGCCAGTCCTCGAGCGCCTGGAGGTGCTCGGGCCGCGCTGCGACGTCCGCGAGCGGCACCTGGTGCGACCGCCATGAGTCCTCGTTCTTCAGGCCGTCG
Organism: Solirubrobacteraceae bacterium; assembly: GCA_034664785.1. Lineage (GTDB taxonomy): Bacteria > Actinomycetota > Thermoleophilia > Solirubrobacterales > Solirubrobacteraceae > Paraconexibacter. Next base: position 2,210 of record JAXDGY010000001.1, on the reverse strand, counting down.
ACCTCCTTCGGCCCGGTCCAGCCCTTCGGCGTGCGCAGCACGATCATCGGCCAGCGCGGCCGGTGCGACTCGCCGGTGACGCGCGCCACCTGCTGGATCGCCCTGATCTCGTCCATCGCGGTGTCGAGCGTGGCCGCCATGGCCTGGTGCATCGTCTCGGGGTCGGAGCCCTCGACGAAGTACGGCGTCCACCCGTAGCCGACCAGGAGGCTCTCGAGCTCCTCGGGCTCGATGCGCGCCAGCAGCGACGGGTTGGAGATCTTGTAGCCGTTGAGATGCAGGATCGGCAGGACGGCGCCGTCGGTCACCGGATCCAGGAACTTGTTCGAGTGCCAGCTCGTGGCCAGCGGCCCCGTCTCGGCCTCGCCGTCGCCGATGACGCAGGCGGCGATCAGGTCGGGGTTGTCGAACGCGGCGCCGAAGGCGTGCGACAGCGCGTAGCCGAGCTCGCCGCCCTCGTGGATCGAACCCGGCACCTCGGCCGCGACGTGACTGGGCACGCCGCCGGGGAACGAGAACTGCTTGAACAGCCGCTGCATCCCGGAGGCGTCCTCGGACACGTCGGGATACACCTCGCTGTAGCTGCCTTCGAGGTAGGTGTTGGCCACCAGCCCCGGTCCGCCATGGCCCGGGCCCGTGACGTAGAGCACGTCGAGGTCGCGCTCGCGGATGACGCGGTTGAGGTGGACGTAGATGAAGTTCAGGCCCGGCGTCGTGCCCCAGTGCCCGAGCAGCCGCGGCTTGATGTGCTCCGGGCACAGCGGCTCGCGCAGCAACGGGTTGTCCATCAGGTAGATCTGGCCCACCGACAGGTAGTTGGCCGCGCGCCAGTACGCGTCCATCCGCTCGACCGCACCGGCCGCCAGCGGCGCTCCCGCGGCGGTCTCGACCATCGTCACTGCCATGCGTCAGCCTCTCCTCGATCGTGATGTCGCCCCCGGCCGGACCCGGGCGAGCCGGCGCCCGGATGGCGTTGGCCACCCGGGCGCCTCGGGCCCGTCGGGCGTCGCGCCGGACCGGGTCACCACGTCGGCTCCCGCTGGCGTCCGTGATGCATGCGTCCGGCTCGGCTCGAACGCCCACCTTCGTGCCGGCCGGGGCCGGTGAGACCTGTCCGGGCGAGCAGTCCGCGCTGGTCGGACGGGGCCTGAGGGACCGGCTGGGGCAGCTTTTCCCCCCGGTCGCCGCGACAGCCCGGGCGTAGCATCGGCACATCTGTCAACGGACCCGAAGGGGGCACGCGATGTCCGCTGAGGACAACGCCGCCACCGCGCGGCGCATCCTGGACGAGGTCTGGAACGCAGGGCGCCTCGAGGTGCTCGACGAGCTCTGCGCGCCGGATTGCGTCGACCACGATCTCGCGATGCACGAGGAGATTCGCGGACTCGACACCAACAAGGAGCGGATCGGCGCCTACCGCGCGGCGATGCCCGACCTGCAGGTGACGATCGACGACCTCGTCGCCGACGGCGACCGGGTCGTCACCCGGTGGCATGCGACGGGGACCAACGACGGCGAGCTCATGGGCAACCCGCCGACCCACCGGCGGATCGAGTTCACGGGGATGTCGATCGATCGCTTCGGCGCCGACGGTCGGCTGGCCGAGACCTGGGACCAGTGGGACAACCTGACCTTCATGCAGCAGGTCGGGCTCGCGCCCGCCATGGAGGGCCAGCAGGCCTAGCGCTGCCGGCGCGGCGCGCAACCGGAACGACCAGGGCCCCCGGTCTCCCGGGGGCCCTGGCTTGCACGTTCCATCGAGGTGCGGATGAGAGGACTCGAACCTCCACGGAGTTGCCTCCACGGCGACCTGAACGCCGCGCGTCTACCAATTCCGCCACATCCGCGAGGACGTGCAGGGTAGCGTGTGGAAGCCCGTCGCGGCGTCCTGATCCGCCGGTGCCGGGCCGCGGGGTCCGCGCGCTTGTTGCTAGGCTGGCCGTCTCCTGGCCGCCATCGTCTAGGGGACTAGGACGCCGCCCTCTCACGGCGGAAACCGGGGTTCGAATCCCCGTGGCGGTACTCGCGAAGCGCCCACGCACAGGGCGCTTTCGTCGTTCTGAGCGGCTTGTGGGACGGCAGGTGGGACGGTCGGCGTCCCGATGGCCGGCAGCCGTGACCGACTACCGCGCGACGGGCACGCCGATGACCCCCCCGCCGAGCGGGAGCCAAACGGGGCTCGAGCGTTGAACGGCGCGATCAGACGGCCG